>DATGTS010000115.1:0-37489 GCA_035301745.1 Candidatus Avamphibacillus sp. | reverse complement strand
TGTCAAAGCAGCCAGCAGGCTGGTTAAGTCAGGACGATCCTTCTACTTTAAACTATCATCCAGCTTTGTGTATCAATCATTTTTTTGGAATGTCTTGCAAAGAGTTCAGGCATTAAAACTGGAATAAAGCAATAACTTTCCAAATAAAAATGATTGCAAGACCAAGGGAGATGTATGCCCAAATTTAGAAATTATTTGATGGAACACTAAGAAAACATTTTCGTGATTTGCAGTTTGCTTCATTTCACTTATTTGAACCCTTAAAGACTATAAGAACCTTCTGTTTTAAAATTAAATGGACTTGAGCTGGTATTATGAATAATTCAGGTAAGTCATTATTTGTTTTATATTAATTTGATCCCCCGGCTTAATCTGTCCATCAATAATTAGTGACTTTATATATTGAAAGACTTCAAAACTCAAGCTTTTCTTTTTTAAAATAAGATTTTTATAATTTGTTGTCATAGCATAGTCTCTTTATACTTTTATTTTCCGAAAACTCCGTTCGATATATTTTATTAAATACATAGTTTAATTTATATAATATAACAAACTGAAAATTCTTTTTTTAAAAATGGCAGACATCCTGTTCACATCTGTATTTAGGGGTGCTGCTGAATAACTGAAAATATGCTTTATGCGACCGTTATCTTCCACAAAAGATGACACGCGGACCTTAGGGCATGGCTTGAGCCTCCTCGGAAGAAACCCGCTTCCTGTGGGGTCTCAAGACTCATGCTTCTCGCAAGCTCGGCGCAATAAACAATGCTATTCCCGCAGGAGTCGGTCATCTTTTGTTCCAGATAACTTGTTTGATTCACTGAATTAACTTCACCAGTCAATTTATGTGCAAGCAAGTAAATTTTTTAAAGTTAACAATCATAGACCAAAATCCGAACAAATAAACTAAAATAAACCATAATATTCGTGTTTATGATATTTATATTACGGTTGGAACGGCAGGTGGTCGACTCCTGCGGGAGGGAAGGCCTAGATGAGACCCCGCAAGGCGACAGCCTGAGGAGGTTCATCAGCCGCCCGCGGAAAGCGATCACCTAGAGTGGAAGCCATTTCTCCCAATAATATAGTTCGGATTTTGTAAGCAAATTTTGAGTTATGCAATTGATCCAGTACTAAAAGACCTTGCAGCTCTGGCGGGATAAAAGTAATTAAATCCCAGAGAAAATAACTTGAAAAGCTATTGATACCGGAATTTGATATAAGAATTTGATATAACTTTCACTTAGTTGTTCAGCAATCCCTATTTATAGTATTTATTTGCTTTGCGATAGATGTATAGGATAGATAAAGATAAGTTCTAGGATGAGGCCAATAGGATCAGTTGAATCAATTGGTTTCTAGACGGTTTATAAAGATGAGTTAAAGTTTTAAAGTTAGTCCGTTCACGAGCTGATATGCGTTTACCTGCCACTAAATACGTTTTATCAAACACATCTGGAATGGACGCGAAGTCTTATTTATTAAAGAGAACCTTAGAATTTTATTACCCATTTAATTCCTCCCTCCAATATTTAGCAAAATCATCAGCCCTATAAAATTCTGCACCAATACTTTTTAACTCATCAATTAATTTTGAAAATTCCTCGATTGCCTTTTCTCCAGATCCTTCAGTTAAAAAATCATCAGGAGTTACCCTAGCTTCACCAAAGTGATAAGATTTTTGCAACGAAATAAATTCCCAAGGATGAAAATAAAAACATAATACAATCGGTAAGTTTTTCTCTTTTAATAATTTTATATGATGATTTATTTTCTGCATAAGAAAATTAGAGCCTTTTGTTCTGAATAATGGCCACTGATCCCTATCCCGCTCTAAACCAGGATCCTCACTTTCCATTGTTAAATCTGCAAAATTAGGAATTTCAAGTAATTGTAAATTTCCTGGTTCCGTCCAGTCATCACTACTAGGATAATATGCGGTTAATCTTTTTTGATAGTAATACATAGGATAAGATGCATCTACTAGGTAACCTAATTCATTTAATGTATTTACTACAGCAGTAGAACCCCAAAGTCGTGGACTTCTGAACGAAACAGGGCGATGACCTGCCACTTCTTCTACCCATTCTGTAGCTTTTTTAATCCTTAATGGAACTTCTTCAGGTAGTAAAGCTGTCTCTGAAGGTATCGGAAACAATGGATTTCCTACTGTTTCATGAAATAGAGAATGACAACCAACTTCATTTCCACTATTAACTACTGATCTAACATTTTCCGGATTTTTTTTGGCTGCATCACCCGTATAAAAAAAGGTTCCTTTTATATCCTTTTCCTGAAAAATATCCAATAATTTTGGAGTAGCATTTTTAAGTCCTTCATAGTAAGGGGTAAAACTACCAATATCTGTTTCCATATCAAACCCGAATATAACGTGAACTTTGTCGTAAATATTATCTTTAGACATATAATCATTCCTCTCTAAAAATTTATCTTCTAAAATAAGGGTTTTACGAAATCATTTTATTCTTTAGATTTAATTAATCTGCTTTTAAATCCTAAATCCTTTTATCATTTTGAATTTTTTCTTTCATTTCTTCACTATCTACTGGTCTCAAAATTCCTGTTTCGACTGAAAACTCCACACTCTCGTTGGGAAGGATTGATTTAATATTCCCTTTTCTTTGCTCTTCAATGTATCCATCTGTTTGAGCAGTTGAAGGCATGGAAAAGCCCAGCGCTTGCTCTTCATAAGTTTTAACCATCCACCGTATATTATGCTCAAATTCAGATGGTTTATATTTAACGTATCCGGCATATCCATCTGGATAACATAACAAACTATGAGCATCCCCTTTGTCAAAAAAATTAGAGTTCATAAATAATATCAATTCTGGATCTAATATTAAATCCTTAGAAATCTTATTAGTAATATTGGGAGAAACTGTGACTGCTTCAATAAACCTTTTATACTTCTAACTTTTTAAATAATTACAATTTTTTCTAATTGTTACTTTGTCAGCTTCATCTGAAACTGTTGATATTATTTCACTTTCTTGAACAAGATTAAAATTAATATGCATTAGATACATATATCTAAGTGGTTTTGATAGTAGATTTTTAAATTTCGTAGTTATATGAAAACGCAACTTTATAACGATATCTTCCTTTTAACACCATATAACTTCCTTTATTATCTTTTCCCGCAATCAATTGAACCTCTTTATACGGCGCATTAGGTAACTCGCCGTGTAAAGGATGATTGTCTCCAGCAGACGGATTGCCCATAGAGGTTAATCCACAATGTAACAAGAAACCACCATATGTTTTTTAAATAATCTCTCGTAGGTATGGGTTCATCAAAAATTGAATTCATACCTAACTGTTTATCATCAAATTCTGCAGCTCATACTTGTTGTCCTTGGAAAGGAAGTAATATAATAAAGCCATTTTCATTTGAAATTTTTATCCCTGATACTCCACTATTGTATTTGAAAAGTTTGGCTTTAAACTGTTTCTTTTCTGCAAAAGTAAATTCCTTTTCTCTAAAAAAATTATCTACTAGCGTTATTCCAACTTCTGTTCCCAATTTCATCTCTCCGTTCGGTTAATTCTGTCTAAAAAATTGAACTGTCTATGCGAAAAGCTCATCGACCAAAACTTAAAACCTTTATTCTGCGGTGTGTATGAATTCATTGGAAATAGAAAATAAGCTTGAAAGAGTTATATTACAATAATTTCTTATGATTGTTTAAATCTGTTCATTCCCAAAGCCATTAAAATGACAAGCCCTTTTACAACCATTTGATAGTAGGATGAAACATTAAGTAAATTTAACCCATTATCGATTACACCTATGATTAAAACACCAATTATTGTTCCGGTAACCCGGCCTTTACCTCCATAAAGATTAGCTCCTCCCAACACTACAGCAGCAATTGCATCAAGCTCGTACATATCTCCTGCATTTGGAGAACCTGCACCAAATTGTCCTGCTAAGAGTATTCCGCTCAAACTAGCTAGCAATCCACTTAGTGAAAAAACAATTAGACGGATTTTAGTTACTGGAATACCTGAAACTTCAGCGGATTCCTTATTTCCTCCCACAGCTAACACATACCTGCCAAAACGACTTCTTTGCAAAAAGTGATATCCTAGAAGGGCTATCACGATAAAAATAATTGCGGAATTTGCGATTCCGAAGGTTTTACCCTGACCTATTACCTGTAAAAATTCAGATTCTATTGGGGCAGGATAACCCCCTGTTACCAAAAATGCTATTCCTCTAATTGTCATCATTGATGCTAAGGTAACTATAAATGATGGAATTACAAACTTTACTGAGAAAGTGCCGATTAATAAACCTACTATCACCCCAGTTATAAGTGCTATTATAATAGAAAGAAATATGTTTAAACCCAAAGTAGATGAGAGAACACCTACAATAGCGCCGGATAAAGCTACTACTGAACCAACGGAAAGATCAATCTCAGCAGTAGATATAACAAAGGTCATTCCAATAGCAATTATTCCTATAACTGATACTTGTTGCAGTATATTTGAAAAATTACCGAATGTTAAGAAATAATCAGAGGATAAGGTTAAAATTAAACAAATTACTATCAAAGCAAAAATAGTATCAAACTTTAAAAGAAATGAAGTAAATGTTTTAAAAGACATACCATTTTGTTTTTTAGCCTCATCCGTACCTACACGGTTAGAAAAACTCATATTATCAACTCCATAAGTTTATTTTCTGTAAGATTTCCAGGTATAAATTCTCCGGTTATTTGTCCCTTTTTTATAGTTATTATTCTATCCGCTACCCCCAATACCTCATCTAGTTCTGAGGATACCATCAATACTGTTCCCCCCTCATTTGAAAAGTCTTCTATTAACTTATATATTTCTGCTTTAGCACTTACATCTACACCTCTGGTAGGTTCATCTAACAACAACAAATTTACCCCTTTTGCTAACCATTTCGCTATAACAATTTTTTGTTGATTTCCACCACTAAGTTCAGTGACTAATTGGTTAGGGTTAGTAGTGTGAATATTTAATTTTTTTATGTTATCATTAATAATTTTTTTCTCCTTCTCCTTATTTATACCTCCAATCACCTTTAATTTTGTTTGTAAATCATTTAAAAAAGTTATACTAATGTTTTTCTGTACATCCATTTGCAAAAACAGCCCTTGATCTTTTCGATCCTCTGTCACGAAACCAATTCCATTTATGACAGCTTTATTGGGATCTTTAGGATTAAAGTTATCGTTTAAATAATTAATTGTGCCATCGTCAAATTTTCTTAATCCAAATATTGTTTCTAATATCTCAGTTCTACCAGCACCAACAAGCCCGGTGATACCTAAGATCTCTCCTTTTTTTACCTCGAAGTTAATGTTTTTATATACTCCCTTTAAATTGAGATTATCAACTTTTAATGTAGTTGTATCACTTGCAAGGGTATTTTTTTTGTCTTTTAGATACATGTTCTCTGGAGGTTCACCCATCATCATTTCTATAACTTCATTTCTATTAGTATTTTCTACTGATACACTATCTATTAATCTCCCGTTCCTTAAAACTGTAATCTTATCACAAATCCTGAATATTTCCTCCATTCGATGGGAAATAAATATAATACTGACTCCCTCAGTGGACAAATGATTCATAATTTCGAAAAGAGTATCTGTTTCTTGCACTGACAAACTAGAAGTGGGCTCGTCTAGCACTAATATTTTTGCTTTCTCGGACAATCCTTTTGCTATTTCAACTAATTGCCGATGTCCCATACTCAAATTCTTCACAAGTTCTTTGGGACTGACTTTCAAGCCAACTCGATCAAGATTTTTCTTACATTCTGAGTTCGTTTTTGTTTTATCAACAGTTTTAAAAATATCTTTAAAAGATGAAGATACGGATGATTTTTCTTTTGATTTCGAAGTAAATTCTCTTCCTAAAAACATATTTTCGGCTATTGTTAGTTCAGGAAATAAATTTAATTCTTGATGAACCGCACCAACCCCACATTCTTGAGCATGTTCTGGGTTACTTATGTTAACCTCAAGATTATTAATTTTAACTTTACCTGTATCACTGCTATGAACACCTAATAAAATTTTCATAAGAGTAGATTTACCTGCCCCATTATGCCCCACTAAAGCATGTATCTCTCCTTCTTTTAAAGAGAATTCTACATTATTTAACACTTCATTATTATTAAAGCTTTTAGATATGTTTATTAGCTCCAGTGCGTTTTTAGTTATCATACCTTTCACCTCAAATGCTTTTTATTTAACTCTATATCATTTAGCTTATTAATAAAATTAAGCAAAAAATTATAAACTGGATATAGTTAACATTACGATGGTTCTAAAATTATTCCCAGCTATCTAATACTTCTTTTGAACTTTTGGACTTTGCAATGAAAGTTCGCAAAATCATTTTAGATACTAAATATTACAGTGTTTTTTCATTGTTAAAAACAAGAGCTTTGAACAAAATACTGGTGATTGCTGGGGTGTCAGTAGTTGAGAGATAAAACCCAGCTTATTTACTGTTTTCCTAAATCAACAGTTTTAAACTCTAATTTATTGACATAATTTGCAATAAAAAGAAAATCACTTAAATTCATCTACATTATCCTGCGTCACTAATTCCACAGAAAGAGGTATATTCGAATCTAATTCCTCCCCTTCAATAGCTGCTACAACTGATTCAACTGTTGTTTCACCCATTAACTTAGGTCTTTGCGCAATAGTTGCTAGTATAGATCCATCCTCAATAGCTGTTGCTAATTGTTCAGTAATGTCAAAACCAATAATTTTAACATCCTCTTCTCCTGATATTTCTAAAGCATTCTTGGCTCCTAGGGCTCCCCCTTCATTAGTTGTAAAAATTATATCTAAATCTGGATGTGATTGTAATAAACTTTGAGTAGACTCTAGACTTGTTTCTTGGTCATTACCAGGAAGTTGAGCTACAACTTCAGCGCCAGGAACTTTTTCTACTTCATCTATAAACCCTTGAGCTCTATCTTTTTGGGTAACTGAACTCTCCCATACAACAATTCCCACATCTGCTTCACCATTCAAATTTTCTTCTATATAATCCACAGCAAATTTTCCGGCTTCTTCTCCTGCAGATTTATTGTTAGTTCCTACATAGGTATTTATTTTATCAGTCTTTAATTCCATGTCCGCCGTAACAACAGGAATACCTTGATCGATTGCTTCTTCCACCCTTGGAACCGAAGAGCTAGGGTCTACACCATAAACAATTAATCCATCAACATCTTGTTGTATAAAATCACTTATTTGTTTATTTTGAGTTTCAGCGTCACTTTTCGGATCAGAAATAGTAATATCTACACCTTGTTTTTCGGCTTCTATCTCCATTCCGTCAATTATATCTACATAAAAAGCATGCTCAGACGTTATCACTGTTGACCCTATATTTATTTTATCGTCAGAGCTATTATCAGCTTCGACAGTTTCGTTATTAGAAGAGCTTTCTTCACTACATGCGACCAATATAAATGTGAGTAAGAAAAAAAACACTGCATAATTAAATTTCTTCATAATTAAATCCTCCCTATTCTTTGTTAATTACATATATTCAGTACTTATAATACTAGTGCAAAACAACTGAAATGAATCCTCCTCCCATGTTATTCTTTAATTAGAAGAAATAACCGAGGAGATGAATCAAAATGGTAAAGCAAGCCGTTATGATAAATCTGAGCGAAAAACAACATAAAATACTTAAAAAAATATTTCGGGGCACCCATACGCCTTTTCACCTTATTCAACGGGCGCGTATCATCCTAATGACGGCTGCTGACGAAGGAAATCGGGCTATTGCAAGACAATATAATATGGATCGTAATGCAGTAAAACTATGGCGTCAACGTTGGGCTGACATGGCTACAGAACATGAACAAACAGAAAAGGAAAATCCAAAAGCATTAAAACAGCTTATTCACGATACATTAAGTGATGCTCACCGTCCCGGACGTCCACGTGACTTTTCTGAAGTTCAAGTTGCTGAAATCATAGCGTTGGCTTGTGAACTGCCAGAAAACAAGAAACTACCCTTCAGTCATTGGACACCCAGTATCCCAGCGGAGCAGGCTAAAGAAGAAGACATTGTTAAGGACATCTCACCCACCACTGTAGCACGCTATTTAAAAGAAGCTGATTTAAAGCCACATCACCATAAGATCTGGCTCAATCCAAAGATTGAGGACCATGAAGCCTACCAGGAGCATATCCAGGCTGTCTAAGATGTATATAGCGAAGCAAATACAGCTAAAGAAAACGGTACGCACGTTTTCTCCGTTGACGAAAAAACCGGTATACAAGCTACTGAGCATTTCAGGCCCAAAAAAGCAATGAGACCGGGAGCACCTGAAAAAGTTGAACCGGAATACATTCGGCATGGCACAACGGTACTGATCGCCTCCAAGAGTGTGGCGACAGGTTAAGTCAAGTATTCTTTAGGCCCAACGCGCAAAGAAGAAGACTTTGTCAGCCACATTAGCGCGGTCGTTGAGGAAGATCCGGATGCTTCTTATGTATTCGTCATGGACCAATTAAATACACACAAGTCCGAATCGCTCGTTCGCTTTGTTGCAGCTGAGTGCGGTATTCCACAAGATTCTCTCGGGACAAAAGGACGCAGTGGTATCCTGAAAAGCAGGGAAACCCGGTCTGAATTCTTAAGCGATTCGGATCATCGAATCCGAATCGTCTATACGCCAAAGCACTGTTCCTGGTTAAATCAGATTGAATGCTGGTTTAGTATTCTCTCAAGACGGTTGCTTAACGTTAGATCCAGTTTTGCTTCAATTGAAATACTGCAACAAAAAATAAAACGGTTTATCGCGTACTACAATAAACACTTGGCCAGGCCATTTCGTTGGACGAAGGAAGCTAAAACTTTACAGATATAAGGCGGGGGAGATATTTCCACCGCGTGGCACTAGTCTTATTCATATATTTTATTTATCATTGTCTATCCATATGATCTTGTGGCTGAGCTGCCTTAGCAACTAATCCTCCGTCAACCATTAATAAGTGTCCGTTGACTTGTTCTGCTCCACTGGAAGCTAAAAACAAAACTGCATCACCAATTTGTTCTGCGGTACCAAGCCGTTTCATTGGATTTGCTTCAACCTCTTGTTTATAAATGTTTTCATCACTGAGATACTCTCCAACAAATGGGGTGTCAACTGTGCTTGGACCAACTGCATTAACATTTACATTATGCTGCCCTAGTTCAATTGCCATCGCCTTTGTTAATTGGTGTATCGCTCCTTTTGATGATATATAATGCGGAATAATAGGACTTGTTACAACTACGCTGGCTGTAGAAGCTATATTAATTATTTTCCCTTCTTTTTGTTCCACCATTTTTTGAGCTGCTCTTTGCGAAACAAAAAATGTCCCTCGCACGTTTGTGTCATATGTTTTATCCCATACTTCCTCCGTTACATCAAAAAATGGAATAAAAGGTGCAATTCCTGCACTATTAACGAGAATATCAATTGTTCCCAATTCTTTTTCGACAGTTTCAAACATTGCATCAATTTGTTTCTTATCGGTTATATCTGCCTTAACTATACAAATCGTTACATTAAATTTTTCCATTTCTTTTTTTAATTTTATCGCCTGATCCTTATCATCATCAGAACGATAATTAATGGCACAATTTACACCTTCATTAGCGAAGTTTAAAACAATTGCTTTTCCAATACCTTGTGTTGCTCCTGTCACTAGAGCGTTTTTGTTTTTTAAGTCCTTCAAAAAAACACTTCCTTTCACTCTATATTTAATTTATAAAATTCTATTGCGTTATTTCCAAATAAATCTTTCTTCTCTTTTTCTGTTAGCGATACGTTTTCTATTAAACTTCTATATACATCATTATAAGAACCGGCTAAAAGACAGACAGGCCAATCACTACCAAACATCACTTTATCTTTCCCAAATACATCAATACAATGATTGATATATGGGGTGAAATTACTGATTTTCCAGTTATCATAATCATCTTCAGTAATTATACCTGCTAATTTACACCAAACATTTTCATTAGAAGCAATTTCACTTATTTTTTCATCCCATGGTTTTACAATTCCACTTTTTATATAAGGTTTACCCAGATGATCAATAACACCTCTCAGGGGTGGGAAAATTTTGAATAATTCAATAATAGCGTCTAAATGTTTAGGATTTATTAATATGTCTAATGGAAAATCATCCTCTACCAGCAGTTCTACATTTTTCAGTACATCATCCCTTAATATCCACCTTTCATCCTCTATGTCTTGCAGCATCGGGCGGATACCGATAAATCCTTTTTTACGTTTATATTCCTCATATAACTCTGGGAATTCGTCTGAAGCCATATCTAGCCATCCAACAACACCAGCTATAAAGTCGTTCTTTTCATAAATTTCAAACATATAATCTGTTTCTTCTACAGTTGGTGCGGCTTGTACAAGAATTGTTTTATCTATATTATGTTCTTTCAGGTGAGAAACTAATTGCTCAGGCATATAATCTTTATATATTCTTTTGAAATCGCCTACTGGTTTTAACCATGAATAATCTCCTCTGCTTAGTTCCCAAAAATGTTGATGAGAATCTATTCTCATTACTCCCATCCCCTTCTGTTCGTTTATCTATTCTTTTAATTCTACAATTAATTCTATTTCAACTGGAATGTTAAACGGTAAATTACTAGTTCCTATAGCAGATCTTGCATGTTTTCCATTATCCCCAAAAACCTCCTCTAAAAGGTCTGATGCACCATTAATAACATAAGGTTGTTCATGAAAATCATGTGCACTGTTAACAAAACCTAACATTTTAACAATTTGCTCTACGTTTTCAAATCCACCTGCCTCTTTTTTAATAACCGACAATGCATTAATAATGCACTGTTTTGCCGCATCCTTTCCTTTTTCTAATGTGATCTCTTCCCCTACTCTTCCTTTGAAAATAAATTCACCATCTACACTGCAATCTTGTCCGGATATAAATAATAAATTTCCAACTTTTTTCCCCGGTACATAAGAAGCTAGTGCTTTCCTTTCTTCAGGCAGATCAATTCCTAATTCAGATAATCTTTCTTCTATTTTCAAGTAAACTCGCCTCTTTCTTTTATATAACTTAATTCTCTAATTAAATTTTGAATGTCATTTACATTATTATAAAAATTAACCGAAAATCTTAGCCGTCCGTCACCTCCCCAAATTTTAATATTTTTTTCGTCTAATTCCTTCATTACTTTTTCTCCATTACGACAGACTACTGCTATGTTGCCTGACCTTTTATCTTTGTCCTCAGGTGTAAGAAGACTCCAGCCATTTTTTTTAAGGCGATATATTAATTCATTTCCTAACTCGGTCACTCTTTCTTCAATTTTACTTATCCCTATTTTCAATAATAAATCAGTAGATTCTTTTAAAGCATATATAGCAGGATAGTTATTAAACCCTAATTCAAATTTTGTTGCATCTTCACTAAACTCAAATTCTTCAAATCTCTTATTAGTAAATATAAATGGAACAGATCTCCAACCTACTCTTTTAGGTTTCAATTTGGGTAAATATTCTTTAGAAATATAGGTTAATCCTACCCCATGAGGTCCTAACAGCCATTTGTATGAACTTGACACCATCATGTCAAAATAATTACTATCCACATCCACTACCCCTAAAGATTGAGTCGCATCAATTAATAATGGCACTTGTTTTTGATCTGTTATTTTCTTTAAAGTTTTTAAATCATTTCTGAAACCGTTTACATAACTGACATGACTAAATGCTACCAAACAAGTATCGCGATCTATGCTTTTTTCTATTTCATCAGCATTTATCTCTCCTGATTCTGAATCGAGAATCCTTATTTCTATATCCTTTTCTTTTTGCAAAGAAAGAAATGGTAATACAACTGAGGGGTATTCCAAACTATTTAATATGATGTTACTCCCAGATTTTATCTCCATTGCATCTATAATATTGTTTATTGCTTCTGATGCGTTTCCTGTTAACGATATTTCACAACTATCTGCTCTTATTAATTTTGAAATGTTTTCTTTAAATTCTTCTTCAACTTTTCTTGCCCTTTCTCTTCCTAATTCTCCTTTACTTTTATCTTCTAAATACTTTGTTAAAGATTGTTTATTTTCTTTCAAAGACGGACTTTCAGCACCAGTATAAAAATAACTAGCATTTTCAAGCCCTAAAAAAAGATCTCGATAGTTTTCCAAAAAAACAGCCCCTTTACTTTATAACAGGAAATAAAGCATTAATTTCTTCTATTACATTTTTATTACTATGTTCTTTTAAAAAGTTTTTATATGAACGGTAAATATGATTCCGCATCACTTTTTCCGCTTCATCAGGATTACCATTTTTAATAACCTCAATCAATTCTTTATGTTCTTCCACTTCCCGTTTTTTAGTGTATTTTGTTCCTAAGATACTATTAACTACTGCTACTTGAAATGATATTTCTTCATTTACTTGAATCAATCTTTCATGTTTTGACATTTTAAAAATAAAATCATGGATTTTGGTGGAGTCATCAGTAATTGAAATAACTGAATCATCTTGTAGTTTTTTCTTCATTCTTTTATAAATTGATTCCATTTCATCTATTTCATTTTGTGATGCTCTTTGGGTAGCTAGTCTAATAGCAAAGGCCTCTAACATTGCTCTAAGAGAATAAATTTCAAAAATATCATTTTCATTATATTCTTTTACATAGTACCCTTTGTTTCGAATGCTTATAACGACATTTTCACCCATTAAATGTTGAATTGCTTCCCTAACTGGTGTTTGACTTATTTCAAGATAAGTCATTATTTGTTTTATATTAATTTGGTCCCCCGGCTTAATCTGCCCATCAATAATTAGTGACTTTATATATTGAGAGACTTCAAAACTCAAACTTTTCTTTTTTAAAATAAGATTTTTGTAATTTGTTGTCATAGCATAGCCTCTTTGTGTTTTTATTTTCAGAAAACTCTGTTCAATATATTTTATTAAATATATAATATAACATATGTGATTGATTGTCAATAATAAATTCGTTACTTTTGCAACAAATTTAAAATATTAGCTTTCAAAATCGTTGATACTACAACCCGTATCAGCACTTTTTTATTTTATTTTTTAGTCATATTTATGTGGATTTATATGGATTTTAATAGTGAGAGGGGACTCTTAACCATGTTTCTTCGAAAAATGAAAAACAAAAAAACAGGGCGAACCTATTTATCCATCGTACATAGTTATCGCGATAAGGAAACAAAAAAGACAAGATCGAAAACCATACAATCGCCTGGTGTATTTTGCAAGTGAACTCTAAGCAGCCGGACGGCGGTGCCCCGACCTCTTCCACCGCCTACAAAGAATTGGGTTCGGCAGTCAATGAAAGCAGCTTCGCTGTGGCTAAAGCGAACTAGTACAATTTGCGCTCACGCAACTTAATCATACAAAATATAGAATTTAAATGTTGTTGCATTTAGTATTGCAATTCAGGTACCTTTTTTCCCTCACCAATTAAAAATTTCATTCTCTCATAACGCAAAAAGATACCTTCCTTACGATTTCTTGGATAAAAGTCTGTTTTAGCCAGCTCAGATAAACATACCACTATGTTTGTTTTTTAAAATTATTCTCAATTACTGTATTCAAATTTGGAAGGTTAGTTGTGACATGTTTATGGCATACTAAAAATGTAGGCTTTGCAGGTTACGTATATTTTCTAAATCAAATTCCTGCTTTTGTACACGAAACATTTCTTCGATACGCCATCTGGTAATATAGGCCTTTAACACGGAAAGTACTTTGTCCTTTTTTCGGATTCGTTTATTAGCTACTTTATTAACGTTAGCTCGTTCCCTTTTGTATCAAAAACATGGTGATAGACTGAAAAGTAGACACGCCCTAGGGAGTAAATTGTATAATAAACATAACGATGGGAGCGTGTCTATAATGAGAAGTTATAATCATGAATTTAAACAATATGCTGTCAAACTTATCGTGGATGAAAATAAGCCAATGGCCGAAGTAGCAAGAGAACTGGACGTGCCTTATGGTACTTTGAATAAGTGGGCTATAAAATTTAGAAAGCATTCCTGTAATTAAGCAAATTTGGGGTTTGAAACAAAATGAGCCCACTTGGTATAGTACGGGATGTCGTGATCACCACTCCTATATTAATAAACCCAAGGAGGACTCAAAATGAATTATAACCAAAATCAAAAGCTAGCGCAAATTACACCAACTACACTGATTGTAGGCATTGATATCGCAAAGGACAAACACGTCGCACGTTTTCAGATGATCGGGTTTGACAAGCGGATGTTCTTTGACAATCGGATAGATGGTTTTGAATCTTTATTTAGAGCGGGTTGCTCGCATTCAAAAAGATCAGAATAAAACCAGCGTCATATTTGGCGTCGAACCGACAGGTCATTATTGGACCAGTTTAGCTTATTTCTTGACGGCAAGGGGCCATGAGTTTGTTCTTGTCAATCCCATGCATGTCAAAAAGTCCAAAAAGCTCGATGATAACTCGCCTACGAAAAATGACACCAAGGATGCGCGCGTCATTGCCCAGCTGATTAAGGATGGACGATACTCAGTACCTAACCTCCTGGACGGCATTTATGCCGACTTGCGAGAGGCGATCAAATTAAGAGATCAACTGACCAAACAGCTGACAATCATTGACGGACGCGTCCAAAATAACCTGCAACGGTACTTCCCGGAATTTCAGGATGTCTTTAAAGATTGGACTGGGAAAGCAGCACTGTGCACATTACGTACTTTCCCTTTTCCTTCCGATATTCGCGAGATGACACCGGAAGAAGTGCTCACGCAGTGGAAAATGGCTATCAAAGGTGGCGTAGGCATTAAACGAGCAACCATCTTAGTGGAAAAAGCCAATAAAAGCATAGGTATTGATGTTGGAATGCGTTTTGCCAAAAAGGAATTACACAACCTTCTTGATCAATACGATTTGTATCAAGAACAATTGAAAACACTTGATAAGGAGATAGAAGAGCTGTTGAAGGATGTGCCAGGCGCCAAAGAAATGATTGCCATTAAAGGGATTGGCCCCACCACGGTCGCTACTACGTTTTACGCAGAAATCGGGGACATTAGAAATTATACACATCCCCAACAACTTGTGAACATGGCCGGTTTGTCTTTACAAGAACAAAGTTCTGGCAAATATAAAGGGCAAACAAAAATCACCAAACGTGGGCGGAAACGACTAAGAAGAGCTATATATCTAGCTGTACGCCCGCTGGTAGCCAGCAATCCAACATTTAAAGCATTGCATGCGTACTATACCAAACGCTCAGATCGCCCCCTGAAAAAACAGCAATCACTCGCGTTGTGCGGGAAACTATTACGCGTCTTGTTTGCGATAGGCAAGAAACAGTGTGAATTTGACGGGGATAAATTGTTGAAGGGAATACCTCAGCATGAATTATTGCAGGATGCAGCTTAGGCTTTATAAGTATTAATGAATCAATGCTTTTGATTTTCTAGGATCGACAAACACCAACAATGCAGAGTCAGAGTTTATTTACTCCATTCGGGCATCAGACCCAGTTAGAAAGCATATCCGACCTCCACCTTGTGGATAGGACGAAGGAATGTATGGATTATAATCCCGTGAGACATGGGAGGGTAAGCGACCATAAGACATGTGGAGAATGAAGAGGCATGGTTATAATTTCCAGTCAATGAATTGTCACAATTCATCTGTTAGGATGTATTATATAATGTATGAAGATTCAGATAATAATGGTTCTGATGAAGGGACCAATAAATTCCTTTAATAGGTGTTGGAGAAATTCTAAGAAAACAAGAGTATTTGATAGATAATTGAACTAAATAGAGGGAGGAACAGCAGTTAAAAGCGGAAGAGCTGGAATTTGTTACACCGAGTGAACATCGCAAGCGTGAGAAAGAGTTGCTTGATAAAATCAGAGACCTGGAAGAGGAGAATGCCATAATAAAAAAGGCGGCGCGCATCTTCGCAACGAAAGAACAAGAATAGTCTTTGAATTTATATACGAACACAGCCACGAGTTCCGTATAGTGAAGATGTGCGAAGTCCTGGAGGTATCCAGAAGTGGCTATTATAAATGGCTTCATACAGAACCAAGTAAACGAGGAAGATCCATCACATTTTTATGGAGTATCAAGGTATATATGGCAATCCGCGCATTACAAAAGCGCTACACAGACTATCTGATCCCGATTACCATGTTTGTGAAAAAACAGTTGGTCGTTATATGGCGGAAATGGGACTTCGAGCTGTTCCGAAAGAACCATACGTTATTACCACTGACTCTAACCATAGTTTGCCCATTTATCTGAATTTGTTAGATCGTGCATTCAATCCAAAGATTCCAGACCGTGTCTGGGTCACAGATATCACGTATGTGTGGACATCGGAAGGCTGGTTATATTTGGCGACAGTGATGGATTTATTTTCACGTAAAATTATCGGTTGGAATATGGATAAGACACTAACAAAGGAACTGTGTTTAGTAGCTTTAAACCGGGCGTTGAACGCACGCCATCCATCCGATCAACTCATCCATCACTCCGACCGCAGTAGCCAGTATGCATCAAATGAATATATTGCGCGCCTGGAGGAGCATTATATCCAAATCAGTATGAGCCGCAAAGGTAACTGTTACGACAATGCATGCATCGAATCCTTTCATGCCACGATTAAAAAGGAACGCATCTACCGGCGGCGTTATAAAACACGAGAAGAAGCAACCATGGACATATTGAAATTTATAGGATTCTATAATGAGCGCAGAATGCACTCCACGCTTGACTACAGGTCGCCGAATGAAATAGAGAGCTTCATAAACGTATTTTGCAAGCTATCATTGAAGCACCCCATCAAGCAACTTTACTTGGAGGAGCGGGTCGTGCTAGCCCGTGAGGCAGGCCTAGTTCTTTTCAACTATTGGCGCCTTGGCAAAGAAGCACAACCCGCAGAGGCTCCATGTCAAGTTGCGATTATTCCAGCCAATTGGCACAACGGAAATGAAGCTCAAATTGTCCACTGTTAAACCGCGGGATAAATGAAGGAATAATTGACTCTAAGTAAATAGCTTTAAAACAAAAGAAAACAACATTTTTCTCTCTAATAGCTGTCTACTTTTTTGACAGAAGACCACTATTACCGTAGACTCGAGCGTGGAACCTTTCACTGGCCTTCTGAAAAAAATGAAAGCTCAAAGCATATTGATCCACGCCAGAGTGAATGCGGATACAGAAGTCCAATTTGTTTCTATGAATAATTCAGGTTAAATTAATTCAATCCTAAATATTCATTTGTCTTTTCCCAAACCTTTTCAAGGAGTTCCACATCTTCATTAATATCCACGCCAAATGATGGAATCATTTTTTTAAATTTAGCTTGCCATTCGCCATGAAACTCTGTCGCAAAATTATTTTCCAATACTTCAAGTGCCACAGATGCGGATATTGATGCACCTGGTGATTCACCCAGTAATGCTGAAAGTGTCCGGTCATCCGAATTTACAACTTCAGTCCCAAAATGAATCACACCACGATTGAATTTGCTAATATCTTTAATCACCTGCACACGTTTTCCAGCGACGACGACCTTCCAATCATCTGATTGAGCGCTTGGTACAAATCGACGCAATTCTTCCATTTTATCCTCTTTTGACATCAACACTTGATCAATCGAATACTTAATTAAAGGAATATTTTTAAGTCCTGCTGCAGCCATAGTTAATAAATTATTTCCTTTCAAATGCTTGAAAAAGTCCAGATTCGAACCATTTTTTAAAAACTTAGGCCCAAACGCAGCAAAAGGTCCAAATAATAAAACTTCCTTCCCATCAATATGACGCTTATCCAAATGTGGCACTGTCATTGGCGGTGTGCCTTCTGGTTCTTTTCCATAAGCTTTCGCATGATGCTCTTCCACAACTTCCGGATTTTCGCAATATAAAAATTGTCCGCTAATCGGGAAACCACCCAGATTTTTACTTTGTGGAATTTTTGTTTTTTGTAGTAATGGAATCGCGTTACCACCTGCACCAATAAATAAGAAATCTGCATGATAGTATTCAATTGTTCCTAGCGTTTTATTTTTCGCTTTCACTTCCCATGTTTTGTCAGTATCCTGCTTCAAAGATACAACATCTGTATTAAAATTAACGTTCACATTCGCAGATTTATCAAGCGCACGAATCATTTTCTTCGCTAATTCACCGAAGTTAACATCTGTTCCGCCATCGACTTTTGTTGCCGCAAAAGGTTCTCCACTCAAATCACGATCTTTCATAATGAGTGGTGACCATGATGCAATTTCCCTCGCATCTTCAGAAAAACTCATCCGTTGAAACGCTGGCACAGATTGTAATTTTTCATAACGCTTTGTTAGAAATTCAATATTTTTTTCACTTTGAACAAAACTTATATGTGGCAATGGTTTGATGAATTCGCTCGGATGTTCGATGTCTCCAGACTCCACTAAATGAGACCATAATTGTTTTGAAACTTGGAATTGATTATAAATCTCCAAAGCTTTAGACGCATTTATCGTACCATCCGCTTCTTCAGGCGTATAATTCAATTCACACAATGCTTCATGCCCTGTCCCGGCGTTATTCATTACATCGGAACTTTCAACACTTGGTACTCCCGCACGCTCTAAAATCGTTATCTGCCATGACGGCTCTAGCTTTTTCATAAGTGTCGCAAGCGTTGCACTCATGACCCCTGCACCAATCAACACAATGTGTTTGTTTGACATAAAAATTCACCTTCAATCTTTTTTTAATTAATCTGGTCACCCTATGACTGAATATAAAAAAATATAATCCCCTTATCTATAATGTTTTTAATTTTAGACATAAACTACTTTAGATACTCTGCTAAAACATTTTCAACTGACATTAAAAAGTTCCATATTTCATTTTTTGCTAATTTAGCATCACCGCTTTAAATCCCTTGAGAATTCTTAACTGATCTTCATATAATTTTGACATACCTTCTTCAGAATAAGGAGTAAATCTTCTCGTTTCTCATGGACTCTAACGTCACACCCGAAACAACGTCAGATTTATAAGCATTTTATTATATGTAGCTCGTGCAATATCCAAATCACTAGCGTTGCATTAATTAAAGCAAGTAGTTGTGAATAATCCCAATAATCGATAATTTACTTTTTATCCAACAAAAAATCCTTTATAATGGAGAGACAGGTGGTTCCTGTCCAAATCCCATTACAAAGGATATCTAACATGGACAAGAATACACAAAAATCATCATTTGGTAAATAGATAAGCCCTATAAACTCACAAAAACTTGATGAACAAGTAAGCTTATCCAAGCAAGATTACTATACAAAAAAGCTGACAACAGCGTCGTACATTAAATTAATGCTTTTAGCACAGCTCCATGAAACAGAAAGTCTGCTTGCCATGAGTGATGCTTTTTTGAGTGAAGAATTGCAGCAAGAACTAGGGTTTACATCTATCAGTGATTCACAGTTATCACGTAAAAATAACGAAGTACATCCCTCGATTCTTGCGACACTGTTTATAGAACTTGGTGACACAAATTAAACAATATCACCTCAGAAGCACCCAAAGGGTGCCGTTAAAAATCATTGATTCTAGTACACTGCCACTTAATCTGACGCATTATAAATGGGCAAAGTTCCGAAAAACAAAAGCTGGTGTAAAACTGTACTTATGGATAAAGATACAGTTTATCCAGACAAAGCGGTTATGACGGTTGCAAAGGAACATGACAGAACCCAGTTAGAGTCTTAGTTGACGAAAAAGACGCCATATATGTGTTTGATCGTGGTTATATCGACTATGAACGATTTGATCGCATGACTGATGACGGTTATTTTTTCGCATCTAGACTGAAGAAAAAATCACGGGAAATTCAGTCATTCGATTTCCCACCCGTTTCAAATGTGCTTCCTGATAAAATGGTCTACATTGGTACTACTCAAAACCGTGCCGAGAATATATTTCGATTAGTTGAAGTGACAGATACAAAGGAAAGTATCCTTCGTTTAATCACCAATCGTTTTGATCTGGAAGCAGATGAGATTAGTGATATTTACCGATCACGTTGGGCAATCGAACTGTTTTTCAAATGGCTAAAACAGCATGCAGAAATCAAACATTTTTACGGGATGAGTGAAACGGCATTGCAAAATCAAGTCTACAAAGCATTGATTACGTATTGCCTACATGTACTTATTCAATTAGAAACAGGGAGCAAAAAACGATTGCTCCGAATCAGTCGTTGGCTGAAAGCTGCATTGTGGAAATCTTCGTATATATGGACTAAACGTATCGAAAGTAAAGTGCCTACTTAACTAAAATAAAAGTCGTTGTAACTCAAGCATTAAATGTATAATTTCACCAAATGGACAGTACCACCTTTATTAGGTTGTTTGCTTTTTTGTCTTAAAGGAAATGAGCTATTACTGAAAATTAAAAACATATTTATGCAACGTTAGTGTATCCAAATGAAATTATAAATCTGCTTTTTCACCAAGTAATCCCTGTCCTTCAGCATCTTTCATTAAAGCTAAAGAATTCTTCGATAATATCCTCTTCTGTACGCGATTCTGCTGCTATAAAAACGGGCTCTAATAATCTTCTCACAACCGTTAATACTTTTATATCTTCTTTTGCATAATCAATGGTTGATACAGGCAATGAAAATGATGATGCATAAAATACTTGTAATAAATAAACCACCTTTGCATATGCAGACCTGTCGTTTATTTCACATTAAGTTTTTCATATACTAATCTGGAAGCTAACACGTCTAATATAGAGACACCTACAGATTTAAAAATCGTCACGCCGTTTTTAATAGACTCTTTCTCACCATTTAACACTAATTTTTTTGCGTCCATAATATTATCTTTTGTATATCCTATGGATCGAGCGAAACTCATTTCTTTACACTCATCAAAAGCAGCATACGAGTCAACAGCTACATGATCAGCATTTTTAATAATGTAGTCAGGTATTTCCTGCATATTTGGTTTGAAAGCACCTGCACCGGCAAAATGCTTCCCGGATAAATCAATACCTTCTATTTCAGGGAGAACAGGGTCGACTGAAGTAGAAGTAGTAATAATCAACTCAGATTGCTTCAGCACTTCTACTTGGCTTGCTGATTTAAATGTAATGTCAGGGAACTTCTTCTGTGCCTTTTCTATAAATTTCTCTAATCTTTCAGGACTTCTGTTATTAATGAGTGCTGTTTTAATAGGCCTGACAGCACATGCGGCCTGGAAATGGCTCCATCCTTGATCCCCGGTTCCTATAACACCAACAGTTGAGGCATTATCTTTAGCCATATATTTCATTCCAACTCCGCTGATTGAGCCGGTTCGGATAGCTGTAATTGTTCTTGCATCCAGCATAAGCAACGGCTTCATGTTTTCCCTTTTATACAAAATGATGACTCCCCTTAAAGTCGGCTCTCCTATTTTTGCATTCTCAGGTGCAATCCCTACGACTTTTGCCGCGTAATAATTTTTATAAAAAGACGGCATTAAGATGGTTGTATTCTGATCATCATTAATAAATAAACGTTCGGGAAGAAATGAATCCTTTTCTCCATCATTCAGATAATAATCTTCAATTGTTTGGATGACATCACCCACAGAAACAAGTTTCTCAATTTTCTCAGCACCAATATACTCCATTTACCTTCACCTCAAATATAACTATTTCTCATTTCATTCTATGAGATGTTTTGTCTATACAAAATATTGCGAAATAATTTTCAAAAACATAAAGCAACCTTACATGGCAGCTTATAAAATGAAATATACAGTGCAATAACTAAAACAGGACTACTTGCTTAGTTATTCAACTCTGCTTCATTTATCCATGTAAAGTTGCCCTCATACAATTAACTCTCTAAAACTGCACTTTAAAATGAAAAGCGAGTCTAAAACAGTTTGAATTTATGGCTTCATAAAGACTGTTTTAATAGAAGTGAAGAATTCTTTTGCTGCTTGTCCCTGCTCACGGGAATCGGAACTTGAACCTTTCATACCGCCGAACGGTGCATGTAATTCTACACCCGCAGTTTCAAAGTTAACTCTCACCAATCCTGCTTCAATTTCTTCAATGAATTTAAATGCACTTTCTGTATTCTTCGTGAATATAGAAGCGCTTAGTCCAAATTCGACGTCATTTGCGACTTCTAAAGCTTCTTCAATCGAAGATACTTTCATCAAAGCAAGGACAGGTCCGAAAACTTCTTCTTGTCCTAGAGTCATATTGGATTCTACGTTTTCAAAGATGGTAGGTTCTACGTAAAATCCGGATTGTAGATCTTTATCTTCAGGCTGCTGGCCACCTGCAAGCAGTGTTGCTCCTTCTTCTTTTGCCTTGTCAATATAGTAAAGAACAGTGTCCATCTGCGATTCATTGACACTAGGAGGAAGATCTGATGCTTCAGCTAACCCGTTTCCTACTTTCATTGCCTTTGTCTTTTCTATTAGTTTTTGTTTAAATTCTTCGTACACTTTTTCGTGGACAATGACACGGCTTGTAGCAGTACATTTTTGACCTGTAGAACCGTAGCCGCCACTGATTGTCGCGTTCACTGCTTGATCAAGGTCTGCATCTCCCGCAACGATAAGCGGGTTCTTTCCGCCCATTTCCAACTGGAATTTAGCATTGCGTGCAACCGCGCCTTCAGCTACTCTTTGGCCTGTTTTGTTAGAACCAGTAAATGAGATGCCTTTGATTTCAGGATGTGTAATAATTCTTTCGCCAACAACAGATCCTCTGCCGGCTACATAGTTTACGACACCTTCCGGAAGACCTGCTTCTTCCAGGCACTCAATGACTTTAGCAGCAGTGACTGCGGCGTCTTGTGCCGGTTTAAACACAACAGTGTTTCCATAAATAATAGCAGGTGCTATCTTCCAAAGAGGAATTGCTACCGGGAAGTTCCATGGTGCGATTATGCCTACTACACCTAATGGCACACGGTCTGTATACATAAGTGCTGTACTATCAGAAGCCGGAATAACATCTCCTGTTTTTCTCATGCCTTCTCCAGCATAGTATCGTAGAATAGCTACTCCGCGAGCAGTTTCGCCTTTAGCTTCAGCAATAGGCTTACCCATTTCCCTTGTTAATGTTTCGGCAATTTCATCTTTTCGACTTTCTATGATTTCTGCAGCTTTATATAAAATATTTCCTTTTGCTGCGCCACTCATCTTTTTCCATTCGTTTTTAGCTGCTTTGGCTGCTTCTACCGCCTTATTGACATCTTCTTCAGTAGAATTTTGAATATATCCAACTACTTCATCTTTATTAGCAGGATTTACACTGAATAAATGTCCCTCTTGAGAAGCATTAGTCCATTTTCCGCCTATAAAGTTTTGATACGTTTTAACTTGTTGTGTCAATATAATCTATCCTTTCAATAATATATTTTTTATATATTCTGTTTAAATCTTGCTAAATACTGCTTCATTTTTCGAAAATGGAGATACAGGTACGTTATAAACCATACCTATTCTCGAAATAGCAACATCATACCTCCCCAATGAAAAATAGACAGGACGAATTAAATGTTATCATACCACCTTTAAATTCAGATGGGGAAGCTCTTGGCTGAATTGCCTTATTACAATACGAACAAAAAGATATTGATCGTATAAGTTGTTATTCAACCAGGTACTTTTCAAATACCTCATCTGTAAACTCACATCCTAGACCAGATTCTTGTGGCAATGTATAATAGCCATCAACTACCTTGATTGGATCCTTCCAAATATTAAACATAGATTCATAGCAGCATTCTACCATCGGTACATTTGGTGAAGCCGCAGCTAATTGAACATGTAGTTTCTGTTGTACATTAGTGTGTGGGATGACTTCTAGATTATAACAACGAGCTAATGCAACAACATCCAGCCATTCATCTATCCCTGATAGTTTTGTCGCGTCGGCTTGAACAATATCTACAGCTCCCATTTCAATGTAATCGCGGAAGTCGTATTTTGTATATACGGTTTCGCCTATGGCTATCGGTAAGTCTAAAGAATGGGCAAGATCTTTATGGGATTTTTTATCAAATGGAGGCATCGGCTCTTCTAACCAGTAAATTCCTAAATCTTCAAATTTACGTCCCCACACAGTAGAGGTCTTTAAATCCCAAACAGTATTGACGTCTACCATTAACTTAATGTGATCCGGGATAGCTTGGCGGACAGCTTTCACACGTTCGTAATCTTCCATTGGGTCGGGACGGCCGACCTTCATTTTTACAGCATCAAATCCTCGCTCTACTAGCGAAAGCATGTCTTTAATTAATTCATCTTCTCTAGCTGCAAGCCATCCACCATCAGTATTATAAGCTTTCACTTTGTCTTTACATGAACCTAAATACTTCCATAAAGGCATTCCGGCGTATTAAGCTGAATATCCCAAAGTGCAAATTCAACTGCAGCAAGGGCAACCCTTGTCACTCCAACTTGTCCGATAAAGTGATTGGTGAAGTGTAATTTTTTAGTAACATTCTTCCGGTTAAATGGATCCTCATCTATAAGTGCTGGAGCATAATTATCATCCAGTATTGCCTTGACTGCCCGCGATACCTTTTGTATAATTCCAGTTAAATCCCCAGCCGCTTATATTTTCGTCGGTATCAATTCTAACAGCAATAAATTCTACTGATTCTAGTCGTGTCTGGGAATCAGTTATAGCTTCTTGTCCTAAGGGGATATCCAACAAAAACGTTTCAACATTAGTAATCTTCATTTGGAGTCCTCTCATTTCTAAGATTGTAGCTAATAATATGTTCTATTATCAGCTCTTAGTAACTTTCTGTGTAAAAATGCGTCCTATACCTGTCAATTATTCCGCCACAAATGTGTTCGTTAGTGCACCCAGCTGTTCAATCTCAACAGTAACTTCATCGCCAGGCTGAATATACACACGGTCTTCCTCAGGCAATCCTAGAACTACACCTTCCGGGGTTCCAGTTAAAATGATATCTCCAGGGCTGAGTGTCATGTATTGTGAAATGTAACTGACAATTTCATCACAATAGAAGATCATATCCGATGTATTAGAGTTCTGGCGTACTTCTCCGTTAACTGTTGTTTTTAATGCCAAATTATTCGGATCAGCAACTTCATCTTTTGTTACTAAATAAGGGCCTACAGGGCTAAAGCCATCACATGTTTTCCCCAATAACCATTGATTTGTTTTAAATTGCAAGTCTCTTGCAGATAGATCATTAGAAGTACAGTAACCAAAAACGTTATCCAATGCTTTATCTTTTGGAATATCTTTTGATGTTTCGCCAATGACAATTCCCAGTTCAACTTCATAATCTAACTGCTCTGTTGTCTTAGGCACCGCTATATCTTTTAGATTTCCTGTCAGTGTGTTATTAAACTTATTAAATAAGATTGGTGACTCTGGGTAAGGTGCGTTTGTTTCTTCCGCATGCTTTCGGTAATTCAAACCGACACAAATGATTTTACTTGGATTCGTAACACAAGGCCCCCAATCTATCTCGTTTTCATTAAACACATAAGGAGAATTAGATTTAGTATCAAGTGATTCAATAAAGCTTTGCAAAGCTTGTGATGCTTCTTCCCCACCGTTAATAACGTCCATTACTTCTGTTGGTACTTGTTGTGATGCAGACGGCTGGTTAGTTACTGCTGCAGCAATGTCAACAATCCCTTCTTCCATCTTAACACCTAGTGTAGACCGATTATATTTCATTATTGTGACCAGTTTCATAAATACTTACCTCCTGAAATCTCTGCTTTATTATCATTTTATTTAAAATTAGCTGCAAATCAAGGCCTTTGCGTAAATATATATTACATAGAAGACCCTCTATTCATTTTTAACATAATTATTTTTTTTTACTAATTAACAAGATTTTTAATACCTAAATTCTTACTTAACCGCATCTCTGACTAATTGTTTAACAGGATTAACTAATACACCAATTCCTGGAACTTCAATTTCAATTCGATCACCTTCTTGCAGCGTAAATTCATTGTCAGGTACGATAGATGTTCCGGTTAATAAAACTGTTCCATCAAAAACGATATTGTCTCTGACTAGGAAGCTTACAAGTTCCTCATATCTTCGTTTTAACTGATTAGTATTCGCAGTTTCTTCGACTATTTTCTTACCGTCACGATAAATAGACAATATAATTTCAAAATTATAAGGGTTATCTACTGATTCAGCCAATATGATTGCAGGCCCTATAGAACAGGAGTTTTCCCAAATTTTTGCTTGAGGAAGGTATAAAGGGTTTTCTCCTTCAATATCACGAGAACTCATATCATTACCGGCTGTATAGCCTAAAATTTTCCCATCTTTATTGACGACTACACCGACTTCTGGTTCTGGAATCTGCCATTCTGAATCACTTCTAATATTTAAATGTTTATTAGGGGCAACCGTTCTTGCTGCTGTTGATTTCAGAAAAAGTTCGGGACGTTCAGCATCATATACTTTGTCATAAAATGTTTGTGAATCGTTATGTTCCTTTTCCGATGTCTCATGATTTCTTGCTTCTCTGCTTGTATAATAAGTCACTCCTGAAGCCCATATTTCAGGAGCTTCAACAGGGGACAATAAATTCAATTGATCATACACCAATGCAGCATCAGTAGTCTCATCGATGGTTTGTTGAACTACGTCCATCGGTCTCTTGTTTTTATTTTCTGCATCACTGACTAACTCCATAAAATCAGAATAAGGCAATGAGATAACCTTTTCTTGATCAGATACTACCCCTAAATTTGGTTCTGCATTGTCATTTAAAAAACGAATAATATTCAAATAAATTCCTCCTCAAGATTATTGTGTTTCAGCTAACCGCCAAATACTAAACTCCTGATTATTGTATTTTTCAGAAGCTGTTATTTCACCATCAGCAACTTGCAGTACCTTTGAATAAATTTCTTCACCTATTTGCTTAAACGAATAACTTTGATCAATGATTTTCCCGGCATTGACATCTATATGTTCAGGCATATTTTTGTAGAGTTTAGGATTTGTACCAATTTTAATGACCGGTGCAATTGGGGATCCTGTCGGCGAGCCTTTTCCAGTTGAAAACAGAATAATTTGGGCACCGCCTGCTACCAGTCCTGTTACAGATTCAACATCATAACCCGGTGTATCCATGAATACAAAACCTTTTTCTGTTGGTGAATGAGCGTAGTCAACCACCTCCATTAATGTAGAATTACCGCCCTTTTTGATGCAGCCCAAAGACTTCTCTTCTAAAGTCGTTAAACCGCCTGTTTTATTTCCAGGAGATGGGTTCGCGGCTTTAATATCTTCTCCCGCTGCTTTAGCGCGTTGTTCAAATCTTTTTACGATCTCTAAAAATCTGTTTTTCACTTCGAGATTTACTGCACGGTTTGCTAAAATATGCTCAGCTCCGACAGCCTCTGTTGTCTCAGCAAGAATACTTGTACCGCCGTCAAATACAATAGAATCAGAGAAAGAACCTATAGACGGATTTGCAGTGATACCTGACCACGCATCTGAGCCACCACATTCCAGTCCTATTTTTAATTCCGTCACGTTGGCTTCTTCCATTTCTTGCTGCTTACTGCGTTCTAATGCATCCTTGAGCCAAATTTCTCCTTCTTCTAAACATGCAGAAATGGATTTGTTCCCTCCAAATATAATGGAATAAACATGACAACCATTTTCTTTTAAATTTGCTGCGATTTCCTCTGAAATATCTTCTGAACCCATTCCTAAAAATAATGCAGCACTGACATTGGGATGGCCAGCTGTCCCAGCTAAAGTCTGTATCGTTTGTTTTTTGTCCTCGGCATATTGGAATTGTCCTGCTTGATGAACAATTGGAATAACGCCTGGAACTTGACCAGCCAGCTTTTTAGTAAGGCCGGCCACTTCTCCTGCTGTATTAATAACAACAACATGGTTTCTAACGCCTATACTGCCATTCGCCCTGCGATAGCCTTTAAATGTTTTCAATATTGATCCCCTCCTCCTGATAACTTTTATCCTCTTCAGTTAAACCGCGAACATTAGATTCATGTACATGGTCACCCTCTTCTATATCTTGCGTTGCAATACCCATACATTCTCCATACTTATAAATTCTATGGTCTTTAGGAATTGGAGAAAGTGCCGCCTTATGTCCATAAGGTATAGATTTGATTACTTCGACTTTCTTAACTTCATCTTGAATGGATAAAAGATCTCCAGCTCTTAGCGTTTGGAGCACTACGGCAACATTGTCTTTTTCATCCAACATAAGGGCATTAAATTGTTCATCCATAAATATCATTCACTCCCCTAATAAGTAGTTCCTAAGTGCGGTATAGAAAAATCACCCAACTCTAACTTCTCTAATTGTGATTGTTTTCCCGAACTTATTTCTAACATTTCTTGGATAATCTTTTCACTTTCATCACTACCATCATTACCCTCAATAGAATAATCAATGAGTTCATCAAATAAACTTTCATTATTCTCAGGTGCCAACGTCATGCATGGTAAGGCAATAGATCCTGTTAGTACGCCTCTATTACTGACAATCAGAACAATATTACAGCCATTAGACGCCATTTTTGATAAAGACTCGACGACATTACTGGATACCTTCGTCATATAAAGACCACTGTCTTCTGGAAATTCCCCATAATCTATGATGCTGTTTATTGGATGGGTTCCTGTTATTTTTGACTCCAGCGCTGCAAGTTTAGTTTCTTCTGCTGAAAATTCATCACTTCTCATATTCTTAGAAGGGTCTTCCCAGTGATATCGTTTTAATTCTTTACTAGACTCTGACAAATTCTCTTTATCTGTCGGGTCAATGATCCTCTTCGATAACTCATCCCCTGCAGGCTCTAAAGTCTTGGACAGTCCAAAAATTACTTTTGCATCATTTTCTACTAGTTTATCAACAACTTCACTTACTGCTGACCCAGCCTTGACGAATGCTTCCTCATCCATATCGACATTTAAAATGCCTACTGTTAATTGTGACATCGGAAGTTTTGTTCTTGCTTGTTTATCTGCTTCCTCTGTCCACTTTTCAGCAATTGAAACTCCTTTTTCAATCGTATTCGTTCCGCCAGCAAGTTGCTGAATACCAATTCCTTCCACCGGCTTTACTTTTGGAATACGTCTTAATAATCCTCCTACTTGGTTGGTTTCACACCCTAGCCCAACGAGCAAGGCGGAGTGAACATTGGGGCTCGTAGACATTCCAACCAGCATGTTTCTAGTTAATTTAAAGTCATCACCAAGCTGCGCACAGCCATTTGCATGGACGATTGGGATGGTACCATTTACTTTTTCAGATATTTCGCGTACAACAGCACTAGAACATATTACAGATGAAACAATTCCCACATAATTTCGTGTTCCTGCTGTTCCGTCATCTCTTTTAAAACCACCAAAAGTATAACTCACTTTAAAAACCTCCTACCCTAAATTTCATTCTGCATTCCCTACCCGTTTTACTTACCGTTCACGACACCGCCATCTATATAGATAGGAGACCCCATCATAAACTTGGATTCATTTGAAGATAAATATAACGCGGCGTAAGCTACATCTATCGGCTTGCCTAGTTCATCACCCAGTTGACGCTTTTTAATAGTAGAAATGGTTTCTTCAGCATCTGGGGATCGCGCAATATAGTCCTCCACAAAAGGCGTATAAATTGTGCCCGGCATTAAGGCGTTTACCCGTATGTTATATTTTGCATAATCAACCTGCATGGATTTTGTTAACGACAAAATTGCACCTTTAGTCGCCGCATAAGAAGCACGGTCTGCTAACCCTATTTCCGCTATACAAGAAGACATGTTAATAACTACACCTGATTCTTGTTCTACCATGTGGGGGATCACATATTTGGAAACTAGAAATACGCCATGCACATTTACCTCAAATACTTGCTTCCAATCTTCAAGCTCTATTTCGTGCAGTTGACCTACCCCGCTAATTCCTGCATTATTGAAAAGAACATCAATTCTTCCAAATTTATTAATAACTTCTTCAGCTAAATGTTTCACATCTTCATCTTTGGTTACATTTCCTTGAATAAAAATTGCCTTACCATTATTTGAATCAATTTCATTTACTGTTTGTTGACCTGATTCTTCATTTAAATCATTCACTACAACGGTAGCACCTTCCTTGGCGAATAATATTGCAGTTTCCTTTCCAATCCCAGATCCAGAGCCAGTGATAATCACAACTTTATTTTTCAATCTCATTTGCCTTTCTCCTTACTAAAAAGTATTAGACATCTACAATGGTTCATCCATGCTGCCGAACATGTCACTACAATTTTTAAAAAATCCAACTAAGTTATCTCAAAAGATTTGGAAGCCATAACGAAAAGCTCGGTACAAGTGCAATAATTAAAGTGAAAACTATTAAAATGATTAAGAATGGTATACTTTCTTTAACAAAGTCTTCTATTTTTGCACCCGTGATAGATGATGTCACATACATAATTGTTCCGAGTGGCGGTGTTAAGGTTCCGATACTTACACAAAGGATAAAAAAGATACCGAAGTGAACAGGGTCTATATCATATTGCTGTATGATCGGCATAAACAATGGTGTCAAAACAACAATGGATACGTTACCCTCAACAAACATACCGATGATTAATAGGAATATCAAAGCTACTCCGAGAAAAAGATATGGTGATCCTATGTTATCAGACATAAATGCTGCTGCTTTTTGTGGTATTTCTTCAAGTGTTAATACCCAGGCAAAAGCTGAGCCAGATGCAATGATAATTAATACTGAGGCTGCCGTATTCAGAGTCTCTACAATTGATCTTGCTAATTGTGAAAGGGTCATTTCTCTATATACGATCAATCCTAAAAACAAAGCATAGAAAACGGCTATCGCACCTGCTTCTGTCGCACTAAATACTCCTATTCTTATTCCACCAATAATAATGACTGGTAATAACAGTGCTAATAGAGCGTCTTTAAATGAAACAAAAATTTCTTTTTTGGTAATCTCTTCTTTTTTTTCAATCTCTAGATTATGTTTCTTACTATAAAAGTGAACATAGACCATATAGGTGAAACATAATAAAACTCCAGGAACAACCCCAGCAATAAACAAATCACCGATGGACACATTTCCAATGTAACCATACAAAATCAAAGCAATTCCTGGAGGGATAATTGGCGTAATTAAAGATGTAGCCGCAGTTAAAGCTGTTGAAAACGCTTTGCCGTAGTTGTTTTTTTCCATCTCTGGAACTAAAACTTTGGATTGCATCGCAGCATCAGCAATATTAGAACCTGATAACCCTCCCATGACAGTACTTAATATGATGTTCACTTGAGCTAAGGTGCCAGGTAACTTATGGGCTGCAAGTTGTGCAAATTTAAGCATTCTTGAAGTTATTCCAGTATAGTTCATTAAAACACCAGCAGAAAGAAAGAAAACAACTGCAAGTAAAGGAAAAGATTCTATTCCACTCGTTGCTTCCAATATTAAAGTTTTTGGTGTATATCCATCAATAAAGAAAAAATAAGTTAGCGTACTTAAAAATAACGCAAAAGCGATGGGAACGTTTAGTGCAAAAAATACAATTAAAACAATAAATGAAGTTAACAACGCCACTTAGTCATCACCTCTTGTATCCAACAAATATTTAAAGCGTTTGACAAAATCTCTCAAAAAATGAATAGCTGTTAATACACCACCTATCGGGATAGCGAAATAAATAAATTTATACTGCATTCCTAATATTGTAGTCTTTTTTCTTGAAGAGGCATCTATTAAATCGAAACCCAAAACAATGAATATATATACCAATACAAGCATGATAGCAAAGCCACGGATAACTTCACTTACAACTTTTAAAGAAAACGGCATTTTTCGAACAAAGTAGTCTACGCCTATATGACCCCCTCGTTTCATAGCAGAGCTAACTCCGATGAAGGTCATCCATACAAATAAAGCAATAGAAATTTCCTCCGTCCAGGCAATGGGACTGATGAATACATAGCGCATTAATACATTTAATCCTACTAATATTATAATGAACGATACACAAAGACTACCTACAAAATCGTCTAAGTAATAGAATGCCTTTTTCAAAAAAATCAACCTCCTTTAAAAACATTTTCAAAAATGTCCCTGTAAAATTCTCTCCCAATGAATTCCGAACATACTTACATACACTAAATCTCATATTATGACCATCCATAAAAACATATGGTTCGGAAAATAATTAAAAAGCTTTTATAGCAATGGATTGAAAGGCTATATCCAAATCAGCCTATGCGTTCAGCTTTTTAAAGTTATGTTGGTTAGATAAATGTACTTCTAATTTCGCGTTATATGGAAACCTTCTTTTACTTCCCAATCGATGTAGTAAAGTTATGATGTTCTCATAAAAGAAGGTTTCTCTATAATTTTAATGTACTTAACATATCACTCTAATTTAACTATATAACTTTTTATTCACTGTCAACTAATTCTTGTACTTTTTCATACAAATCTGGTGTCATGTCAGAGAATTCTTCGTTTACATCTTTAGTGGCTTCTTTGAATGGTTCAGTATCAATTTCGTGAATTTCTATTCCTTCTTCTTCAAATTCATTCAATAATTCACTTTCTTGTTCTTCTAAAACTTCTTTTCCATATTCACTTGCTTCTTCTCCTGTTTCTTTAAGAATATCTAATAAATCTTCCGGTATTGAGTCGATATAATCGCTTCCACCAATCCAAGCTACTACAAACGTTTGGTGACCTGTCAATGTAAGATGATCAGTCACCTCTTGTGTTTTTGTCGCATTCAAAGATGGCAATGGATTTTCAGCACCGTCAACAAGCCCTTGTTGTAGCGAAGTATATAAATCTCCTAATGGCGTCGGAGTTGCGGATCCTCCCATGGCATTAAGGGTCTCAATAGACATTTTGTTCTCAGGCACTCTTATTTTCTTACCTTTCAAATCTTCAGGCGTAGTGACTTCTGTGTCAGTCATTAAATGTCTGATTCCCAATGGGGTATTATTTATAACTTCTATACCTTCATCACTTAATTCTTCATGCAATTCTTCATACCAATCTGTTTCCATTAAGTTCAGCATCTCTTCAATACTATCTACTATATATGGTGCAGTTAATATTCCTGCATCAGGTACGTAATTCATTAAATAATCATACCCCGCTATTGTGATAACACTATCTCCTGAGATGGCCTGATCGATGACATCTGCTTCATCACCTAACTGTGAACTAGGATAGAGTTTCAATTCTAGTTCGCCATCACTTTTCTCATCAGCCAATTCCCTCCACTTTTCAGCCATTTGCCCAATTGCTTCATCCGGCTGCTGTCCATATGCAATTTTTACTGTGTGTACGTCTCCGTCATTTTCTGCTGAATTATCCCCTGTATTGTCTGTTGAATTTGATGATGAAGATGAATCTGATGAACATGCTGATACTACGATGATAAGAACAGTAGCAATCATAAGTTTTAACGCCCAACTTGTAATAGTTTGAATTTTCATGATACAATTCCTCCAATACTCTAAATTTTGTATCAAAAGTTTATAAGATACTACTATATTTTCTTACACATACACCACCCCCTCGAAACTAGATTGACTCTCTCTTTATAATGTGGCAGTATTTTTTACGACAGTTAATAACAGTTGAGCTCCGAGTTCTAAATCCTCTTTTGAAGAATACTCTTCCGGGCAATGACTTAAGCCGTCTTTACTTCTGACAAATATCATTCCACTGGGACATACCGTAGCCATAACAGCGGCATCATGCCCAGCTCCACTGGTTAATTCAGTAGTTGGAATTTTTAGTTCCTGAGCAAATCCTTTTAGCTTTTCTCTTATATCAACTGACATTAAAGTGGGTTCGGAATTTTGGGTTTCAGTTATTTCACATTCAAGTTTCCGTTGTTTGCAATTACTTTTAATGTTGTGTTTGATTCTGTCTGTTGCTTTTTCTATATTTTCTTGATCCGTATCCCTAATATCAACCGAGAACTCTACTGCTGAAGGAATGACGTTGACTCCACCAGGTAAGGCCTTAATATAACCAACAGTACTTCGTGTTAAGGGACTTGTCTCTGTCGCAATTTTTTCAATTTCTTTTATAACTATCGCTGCAGCCACCATAGGGTCATGCCGTGCATCCATTGGGGTTACCCCGGCATGTCCCGACTTTCCGGAAATTTTCACATGTAGTCTGCGGGTGCCAGAAATACTCGTAACAACTCCTATCGGCTTTGCAAGGTTTTCTAATACTTTTCCTTGCTCAATATGAAGTTCAATAAAAGAATGAAATTCATGCGGGCTTCTTTTCGCTTCTAATATATTATCGGGCTTGGCTCCGTATTTTATCATTGCTGAATACAATGTTTCGCCATGATCATCCAATGTTTCATACGGTACATCTTCAGATAGCTCGCCTATGACGGCTCTACTCCCCATAGTTCCTCCAGGAAATCGACTGCCCTCTTCATTGACAAAAACGACCATCTCTACAGGTAACGTAGTTTTGATATTATTTTCATCCAACGTTTGCATAACTTCTAGAGAAGAGATGACTCCTGCAACACCATCAAACATTCCACCATTAGGTACTGCATCTATATGTGATCCAGTCAAAACAACAGGACTCTTTTGGGTACCTTCTCGCCTGCCGAAAACATTTCCCATTGCATCTACTCTGATGTTTAAGTTTGCTTCCTTCATCCACTTTATAACAGTATCGATTGCTTCTCGATCAGCTTGGGAAAATGCAGGCCGGTTTATGCCTCCATTGTGTGAACGATTCTTTTCGCCTAACTCAGTAATCAAATCCCATAACCTTTCCCCATTAATTTTCACAAGAACCCTCTCCAATATTTTAGTTAAACTAAGTGTTTAAATACATCAGCTTCATCTTACAAATATGTGGATTTACTTCATTTGACTATAGTGAAATAAGATTGCTAAGAAAATGGTCAATATCTTTTGTATCGTTAAATAAATGGATGGAAACTCTTATTCTTCCTTCTCCGCCCCAGACATATATATAGTTTTTTCCCAAGATATCGCTTACATATTCAGCATCAGTACATGTTTTCTAATACGATCAATACCTGTATTGATAAGTAACTTAGAGGTGTTATTTAAAGCATAGATAGTAGGGTATTCTAATTCAAATCTCTTTGCTCCCTCCCAAGTTTGATAGGATGTAAAACGCCCCATCATGTTCGGGCCGCTTCGCCAACCGATAGTAACCACTTATAGGAACTGCAGACGACGAAATCTGCGCTATACATCTCAACCGGGGTGACACCAAGCGATTGAGTAACGTCTAGTAAGAGAAGGGCATTAGTTTTTAAAATTTCTTTATATAGACTTTCATAATCAATTTTCGCCCCTGACTTAAAACTAACATGGCTTGTCATTACTAGTTTTGTATTGTCATCCACTTGTGCGAGAATGTCGTCAACACGAACCAGCCAATCCTGATCATCCACAATTCTGACTTCAATCCCTTTATCTCTTAAAGCGATTGCCTTGTTATCTAATTTTTCTGAAAATATTTCGTCTATTGCACAATCTTTGAATCTTCAAGAAGGGAAGTTCATTTGAAGATATTGCAGAACGTGAATGTTTCCCTTTCTCTCCAAATATCTTTTCTAAAAAGTCCGAAGCGCCATTCATCACATAAGGCTGCTCGACAAAGTTATCTGCTGAATTTACAAAGCCTAGCAATTTTACAATTTGCTTTATTCGATCCAAATCTCCAATGAGATCTTTAAGCACCGCTAAGTTATTAATGATTGTTATTTGGGCTGCTTTATATCCCTGTTCAACGCTTAGGTCCAAACCAATCTTTCCTGCGTAAGCCAGAATTCCTTCCTTTCGACAATCCTGTCCAGAAGTGTATATAAGATTGCCTACTTGTTTTGCTGGAGGGGAAGTCGGCAATTCGATTCCTAATTTCGATAATCTTCCTTCCACTTCAGACATAATTACTTACCTCCGATTCTAAATAAGTATTACTAGCGAATTAAGAAGGCACTTTCATTTTATCTTAATTATGAAGAATTGCTTCAAATGTTACATCTCTTAATTGTCTATGCTATTTATAGAAATTCTTTTAGCTAATGAAATAATCTCTTCTTTACAAACCTCACTTTTTCTTCTCCAATTATCAATGGTCATTGTATAACTAACTGCGGCTATTATTTCTTGTCGTTCATTTAAAATTGGAGCTGCTATACAGGTAAACCCTTTCACAGCCTCTTGACTTTCAATAATATATCCATTTTCTTTCAAACTATTTATTTGTTCCAATAAGTGATCTAAGTTATCTACTGTCATATCTGTTACCTTTTCAAACTCTTTATCTTTATAACCTTCAATCAGATCATCTCCTGTAAGACTCGACAGCATTACTTTACCCATTGCTGTTGCGTGTGCCGGCGCGCGCATTCCAGGCGAAGTATTGATACGAACTCTTTGGTGACCTTCCTTTTTTGCGATATATATTATATCACTACCCTCAAGGATAGAAAGTTGAATAGCTTCTTGAACTTTTTCTACGGACTTTGCTGCTTCCCGGTCAAAATATGTCGTTAAATCATATTGTTGAATAAACTGAGCGCTTAGAAATCCTAGTTTAGAACCTAATGAGTAACTTTGATCAACCTCTTTATAAACCCATCTTAATTCCTCCAATGTATTTAATAATGAAAAAAGCGAACTTTTATTCATATCACTTTTTTTTGCGATTTCCATCAATTTTAATTTTCCTGATTCATTTGCGATTATTGTTATTACCTTATCTGCTCTTTCAATTGCAGGCACCCAATATTTTTTATCCATTTCTTCATCTCCAGTTTATTATAATAAACTAAGTTTTGAAAACGTTTGCAAATATAATGTACCATATGTTTTTGCAATTTTCAAGATTAAATTTAAAATCATCAATTAAATTCCTATCCTATGTAAAAGAAATGAATGTGTGAAACCGGGAATCATAGTGTTTATTGCGGGCACAATCAGGGAATCAAAAAACAAAGCCTAAATGCCCTCCTGCATTCAATGGTAACATAGGCAATAAGCAGCCGGACGACGGAGTCTGCCCCCTTCCACCGCCTGCAGATAATTGGGCACAACAGTCCATGGATAGCAGCTTCGCTGTGGATAGAGAGAACTAGTACAATTTGCGATCACACAACTTAATATACAAAGTATGGAATTAAAATATTATTGCATTGATTATTACAATTCAGCCTGAATTATTCACAACCAACTAGTAAAATTGCTCAATTGCTTGCAGCTCAAGCGGTTTAGTACAATTACGATTTCATCTAATAAATGAAAAAAGAATCCATTTCTGCTAGAGTTAAATTACTACAAAATAACCACAGAAAGGATTC
>DATGTS010000114.1:0-22435 GCA_035301745.1 Candidatus Avamphibacillus sp. | reverse complement strand
GTGATTTTATGTGAAAGGAAAGCACATGCGTTAGAGAGCATACGGGTTATTCAAGCAATCATGGATAAACTAGATCTTTCCTTACATCCAGAGAAATCAAGTCTCGTCAATATTTGGGACGACAGCGATGGATTTGAGTTTTTTGGATTTCATCACCGTAAATTTCCCATCCGTAAAAAGGGTGGTCATACATTCTTTTTCAGGGGTCCAGTAATCAACTTTAAGCGGATCGCATTCAACTTTAAAGGTTAATAAATACTCCAGTGCGACAGATTTTTATGGAGTCGAGCGAAAAAAATATGAATTAATACAAAGATACAAAATACCATGGAAACTAGACTTATAGGTAACCATGGTTTTTATTTATGCGTAATTAAATCAGTACCAGGTAGTCAAACGTTTGACTATGCTCGTTGGATGGGGTTTAGCCCTAGCTTAGTTGTAGGATGAGAAATTTACGGAGTTTGTTAAGTTAGGAGGCTCGGAAGGACAGTGAACCTGTCCCCTTGTCCCGTATGTTATAATTTAGAAGAATGAAAGGAGCATCATATGAAAAAAATTGGAAGCATCTTATTGATTTCGGTAATTTTCCTGCTTGGCGGATGTTCGTTTCTGGAAGAAGCGAATGATTCTATCCAGTATGCTACGGAGGCAACAGAATATATAAATGAATTGAGTGCTTTTGCTGAAGAAACTTCTTCTCTTGCAAGTGAAGCTGTGGATAATCCCGAGGCCAAGGGCGAATTGGAATCCAGCCTGACATCATTACAGGATACAGTTACAGAGTTTAATAATATAGAAGCACCGTCTTTCGCTGAAGGTATTCATCAAAATTTAATAGAAAAGAACCAAGAGCTGCTCGATATTACAAATAATGTTTTAGAGAATGGCGAAGTTGTCATTGAAAAACTTCAGGACTCCGAAATTTATCAGACCATTGATAATATAAGAGACCTTAAGGATCAGGTTGAGCAGTTGGGAGAGATTTAAGCCGCTTTTGAGGAGCGGTTTTTTTGTTTTCTATCAGGACAGAGGTAGGGCGGAGGGACAGGTTTGTGTGGAGTCCCAGGACGTCGCGTTCTTGCCCCGCGCCTTTGTTCTTTATCAGATTCACTTTCTGTAATCTCCTCACTATATGAATGGATAGAGATTCCTAGAATTATAAGTGAGGGGAAACCATTAGCAGCTTGATTCGTTTAACTAACATTCAGTGAGGAAAGGAATGCCTCTCATAACTGAATGAAGTTTCACTTTATACTTCCTCTAAATATTTCCAAAATGAACCGTATTTCGCGGTAAACTCTTTAACAATTTGTTTTAATTGTAATTTCTTCATTTCTTTTTTAGCTTTGGCTAAGGACCAATCATAGACAACGGCTACTTCTTTGCAAGTTACAACTTTATAATATGCTAAAAAGTCCTCTAATTCGGGTTTCGGTGCAGGTTCTACATCGTGTTTTAATATTTCAAATAAAACTTGAACATAGATATCATAAGGATAAAGCCCTGAAACTTTGATACCTGAATCATTCGTTAATTGATTAAAGAATACAATGGTCGGTACATAATCGACTTCCATTTCTTTTAACAGGCGCAAATCACATTGTAATGCATTTTTGGCACTTGTTGAATGGAGGTCATTTTTAAATTCCTCAATATCAAGATTTGTCTTTTTCGCACATTCAATTAATACATCGTCATCAGATATATTTTTCTTGCTAAGAAACAAATATTCCTGTATTTGGCGTAGATATTTTTTACCAGCACGTTTTCCTTGTAATTCTGCGGCTTTAACAGCGAGGGGAACAGACCAAGGAGATTTGATGGAATGTTCCAGCCAAAAATCACTTTCAAAACTCATTCCTGTACGTTTGGCTGTTTTCTCCCAAATTTTCCTATGGTTTTTTGGTTTATTAAAATGGCCTTTATCAAGTGGGTGCAGGTTACTGCTAATAATTGGTCGAATAGTGAAAAAATGTCCATATTCAATTGTTAACTTTTTTAAATAAGGTTCAAGTGACCAACATTCAGGACATAAAATATCAATAAAAAAATATATTTCAATCGGTTTTTTAACAAAATTATAATAGCTATATTTAGACGATGTGTTAGACTGAGCGGAGCTACTTGCTAGCTCATTACGATTCCATCCCACATCGATTCTCCTTTCTATTATTCTGGTGTATTCATCATATGGTGAGCGGTTAGAGTTAATTTTTCAAATATAGCTGTACGATAAGGTTCTTCAATTTCTGCTTCAGTTAATGCTGCATTCATACACTCAAGCCATGCATCTTTTCTCGTTGGAGTAATTTCAAATGGCAAGTGGCGTCTTCGCATCATTGGCGAACCGAATTCCTCGTTATACAGACTCGGACCACCAAAAAATTGTGTTAGAAATTTCCGTTGTTTCCTAGCTGTTTCTGTTAAATCTTCTGGAAAAATCGGTATTAAATCAGGATGTTTGCCAACACGCCTGTAAAAGTGAGTGACAATTCGATCAACAGCTTCATATCCACCAATTGCTTTATATATCGTTCCTGGTCGTTTCATTGTAATGCTCCTTCATTATATTGTTTATATTGTAGCAACGACTTTTTTTAAGGGCAACTTTTCTGATTAGTGAATAGATAGACTATTGATCATTAAATGTTGAAAAAAAGCGCTCAATTTTGTTTGGTGTCTCTCTATGAGGGATATTAAGTGTCTCTAATATGCTTTCGAAAGCACTTAATCCCTTTTCATATGTTGGCGCTTCAATCTCCAGTTCAAAATCGGAATGATTATTATAATGACTCTCATCTAAAACATACGTTAATTTCCCTTCTTTATATTCCAAGCGTGTCGTAATAAGTTTACCGTAGTATTGTAAATCTTCCGGGGAAATATTCATCTTTTTTAATTGCCTGCTTGTATTAAATTGAGGGATAGGATCCCCATGAATCCAATTTTCCGCTTCTTCCTTCGTTAATTTATCATGCGTTTCAAGCAGTCCTTCTTCCAAAGGTTCTTTTAAAGTCAATTGATAGTGCCCATTTTTTTCTCTGATTCTTAAAGCGGATTGATGCTGTCTTAATAAAAAGTCCGCCGTTTCAAAATAATAATTTGTTTGAATAACACCTTCAGTTGGAAAGGGAAAACAAGTAATGATTTTTTTATATTCATCTTTTGTAAGTAAATTTTTAAATTCTATTTCGATTTCCTGTGTCAATCTAAAGACTCCTCTTATAAAATTGAATTATAATTGATTATGCCAAGTTACACTTAAATATGCAATGATTATCCATTCCTATTATTTATCGCAGTGCAACTGTCTGGCCGACAGGTAGATATCATCGTTCGGAAATACCTTTGTATAACACTTATGTCCGTACCACATGATCTACATCCTATTGGCCTACTCCTTAACTGAATGAAGTTTCACTTTATGGTAAAATAAGGTCGACTTACCATTTGAACCAAAATGAATTAGTATACAAATTGAAACGAAAATGAATTAGACGTGATACGAGGTGGTGTTACTATGTCATGGGAAGCATTTTTAGCTCCTTATGCTCAAGTTGTTGAAGAATTAAAAGTAAAATTAAAAGGAATGCGGGCACAATTTGAATATGAATCAAGGCAATCACCAATTGAATTTATTACTGGAAGGGTAAAGCCTATTCCAAGCATTATAGAAAAAGCAGAGAAAAAGAATATTTCTCTTGATGAAATTGACGGTAAAATACAAGATATCGCTGGAATTCGGGTGGTTTGCCAGTTTGTTGATGACATATATACGGTCGTTGATATGTTGCGTTCCCGAAAAGACTTAAAGATTATCGAAGAAAAAGATTATATCCACCATAAGAAAAAAAGTGGTTATAGATCGTATCACATGATTATTGAGTATCCAGTAGAAACGATTCGCGGAATGAAAATTATTATCGCGGAAATTCAGATAAGAACTCTTGCTATGAACTTTTGGGCGACAAACGAACATTCGTTAAATTATAAATATGCGGGACAAATCCCTCAGGATGTAAAGAAAAGACTCCAAGCTGCTGCAGAGGCGGCCTTTAAACTTGATGAGGAAATGTCTAAAATAAAACATGAAGTCCAAGAAGCACAACGAATTTTCCATCGCAAGTAAATTTAAAGAAGCCGTCGCTCGTTGATGCTCTAATACCAACAGGCTCAACATTATATAATTTCCAACTAGAAGAAAAGACATACACATAAGGGGATGATAATGGTGAAGTTTAAAATAGTATCCAAAGGTGACAAACGATCAGAAAACATAAAAGCAACTCTCAAACAGTATTTAACTGATTTTAATTTAGAATATGATAGAGAAGAACCAGATTTAGTAATATCCGTCGGTGGAGATGGAACATTTCTTGAAGCATTTCATCGTTATATCCACAGATTAGATTGTACAGCTTTTCTTGGAGTGCATACTGGACATTTGGGCTTTTACGCAGATTGGGTACCAGATGAAATCGAGAAATTAGTTATTGATATTGCGAAAACACCATATCAAATTGTAGAATATCCATTATTAGAAGTGATTATCAGACCTGAATCAGGAGCCACGGAAGATCGGTTTTTAGCATTAAATGAATCTGCAATCAAAACGGCTGAAGGCTCTGTTGTATTTGATGTTGAAATAAAGGGAGAACATTTTGAAACATTTCGAGGAGATGGGTTATGTGTATCAACACCTTCAGGCAGTACGGCTTATAACAAGGCACTTGGTGGAGGTATTATCCATCCATCACTTGAAGCAATCCAATTAACAGAAATGGCATCGATTAACAATCGTGTGTTCAGAACGATTGGATCTCCACTTATTTTACCAAAACACCATACATGTCTATTGAAGCCAATGGTAAATAGGAGTTTTCTGATTGCGATTGATCATTTTACACAAAACTATACAAACGTAAAATCGATTCAATGTCGTGTTGCTGAAGAAAAAATAAGATTTGCTCGTTTCCGTCCATTTCCATTTTGGAATCGAGTGCGTGATGCGTTTGTTTCTGAAGAAGATATGAAAGTATAAAGAAGGTGGGTAAATGGAATGGAAGATAGCAGAAAAAAGTGCTGGCCAATCGGTCCGCCACTTTTTAAAAGAAGAAAAATCTTTTTCCAGGAGAATTTTAAAATCAATTATTAATGATGGGGGAGCTGTTGAGTTAAATCGCCGACGTGTAAAATTAAATGAACGTCTTAAAACAGGGGATAATTTGGTCGTAAAGTTCCCTAAGGAAGAGAAAAGTTTCCACATGAAACCGGAAAATATTTCTTTAGACATCATATATGAAGATGAATTTTTATTAGTAGTTAATAAACCTGCGGAAATGGCGACAATCCCGTCTTACCATCATCCTTCGGGAACACTTGCAAATGGAATCCTGGCTTACTATGAAAAGAAATGTATTCCTTATACTGTTCACATTGTGACACGACTGGACCGTGGAACATCTGGACTTGTCTTGATTGCAAAACATCGTTATAGCCATTCTTTATTATCTAGTTTACAGAAAAAAGGAGAAATCAAGCGAAAATATCAAGCAATCACGACAGGCATCCTTTCCGCGGATACGGGAATAATAACTAAAAGAATCGGCAGAAAGGATGGCTCGATCATTGAGCGAACGGTGAGGGAAGATGGGCAGGAGGCTATTACTCATTATAAAACGATTAAAAAAACTATCAATCACACTTTTGTAGATATTGAACTGGAGACAGGGAGAACACATCAAATTCGAGTTCATTTTTCTTCTATTGGTCATCCGCTTGTAGGAGATGATTTATATGGTGGATCAGAAGATTTAATAAAAAGACAGGCTCTGCATTGCAATCACATTAGCTTTTTACATCCATTTAGGCAAAAGAGCATGTCTTTTTCATCTTCTATCCCAAAGGATATGGAAAAGTTACTTGGTGAGGACGCCACTAAAATGTTCTAAATTTATCTTCCACAAATGGTTGCCTAGAAGGAACGGATACGGTCGTTTCTTCTGGTAGACGAAAGGCAGTTAACTGATTTCCAAACACACAGCCAGTATCGATATTAATGGTTTTATTCACTATTCTTGGTTCTAATACAGGTGTATGACCATAGACAATCCAGTCTGTTCCATTATAATATTTAGCCCAATCCCTTCGTATTGGTCTGCCAGCTTCATCTGTTTCACCGGTAATATCACCGTAAAGGACAAATGCTTTAACTTGTTTATCATACCTGCCAATAAATGATTTTTTAATTCCGGCATGAGCAATAATTGCATGTACTTCGGGTAATTCTAAATAAAGAGGTGCTTCTTCATAAAGTGTCATAAACTTCTTTTTTACTTGTAATTGTTCTTTATGGTCAAGTCGCTTATATTCGGCCACAGTCGTTTCCAAGCCATGTTGTATCATCACTTTATTGCCTAGGAAATACCGATAAAGTTTATTACAATGATTACCTGGAACATATTTTGCTTTCTTTTGTTGGATAACAAGATCAAAAACGAGCTCAATAACTTTGACAGAGTTAGGGCCGCGATCCGTAAGATCACCTATAAATACAGGAATACGTTGTTCAGGATGGGTAAATGATCCATGTTTTTGCTTATAGCCAAGTTCGCTTAACAGTTCACATAACTCTCCATAGCAACCATGGATATCTCCAATAATATCAATTTTCATATTTACTCACCTCATTTGTTATTTTATACGACATGGGAATTTATAAGCATACATTTTTAACTAAAATTCAAAGGAGTAGTTTTTGAAAAAAGAGGGAATTTATATACGAAACAACAATGAAAGAAAGGGTGGACAGGAAATGGGAGAAAAAACAAAGTACCAACACCATATTAAAAGTTTAGAAAAAGCGCTTAAAAAAGAAAACATCGAATCTTTTCGTTCAGAATTTCTTGAAATACACCCATATGATCAAGCAAATTTTTTCATGAAGCAAAATCATGACGCACGGATGAAGATATATTCTTTTTTATCTCCAGAAGAAGTAGCGGATGTCATGGTACATATAGAGCTCGAAGATGTGGAGCCATTTTTCACCGAAATGGATCCGCGCTTTGCATCCATGATTTTAGCTGAGCTGCCAACAGATGATGCGGTTGATATTTTAAATAGAATGGAAAAAGATAAAGTGGCAAGCTTCCTAACGATTATGGATAAAGAGGAAGCAGATGAAATTAAGGAATTATTACATTACGAAGAAAAAACTGCTGGTAGTATCATGACTACCGAATTTGTTGCGTTACATAAAATGCAAAGAGTGAAAGAAACGTTAAAGCAATTGAAAACCGAGGCACCTGAAGCAGAAACGATTTATTATTTATATGTGACAGATGAAGACAAGCACCTTGTCGGAGTGATTTCATTACGGGATTTAATTGTTGCAGATGAAGATGCAATCATTGGAGATCTCATGAGTGAAAAAGTAGTATCTGTATCTGTTGCAATGGACCAGGAATCAGTTGCTCAAATGATAATGGATTATGATTTCCTTGCACTTCCTGTTGTTGATTTTCAAAATCATTTATTAGGTATTATTACAGTTGATGATATTTTAGATGTTGTCGATGAAGAGGCGAGTGAAGATTATTCCAAGTTAGCAGCAGTCTCGGATGTACACCGGATTGAGGATAGTCCCTTTTCAGCAGCTAAGAAACGTTTACCATGGTTAATCATATTGTTATTCTTAGGATTATTTACAGCAAGTTTGATTGGTCAGTTTGAAGCAACCTTAGAGCAAGTAGCTATTTTAGCTATTTTCATGCCATTAATTGCTGGAATGGCGGGGAATACCGGAACACAATCCTTAGCGGTCGCCGTACGCGGACTTGCGACTGGGGAATTTGGTACAGGCGGTAAACTAAAGCTAATGTTGAAAGAAATATCTACTGGTCTCATTATTGGTGTCGTTTGTGGAATTACAATTACGTTAGTCATATACATTTGGAAGGGAGAATTATTTTTAGGTCTCCTTGTCGGCGTTTCTCTTCTTGCGACATTAACTGTAGCAACTTTATCAGGGGCTATTATTCCATTAGTAATGGATCGGTTTAAAATAGATCCAGCGGTTGCATCAGGTCCTTTTATAACGACGATAAATGACCTTATCTCCATTTCAATTTATTTTGGAATTGCAACAGCATTTTTAAATTATCTTGTTTAATAAGAGAGCTATTTCGTTTAAGTTCAATTCATAACGAAGTAGCTCTTTAAATTTTATATAGGTGAAAGCACAATACGCCTAGTTAATTCATATAATATGCTGACAATATATTTGAAGGGGAGATTGGGAATATGAGCAAAAAACGTTATGCTAAAGATCCTCTACTATACATCCAACAACCAAATGTCAGAACTCCTATGGCGCGTATGCAATCTAATTACCGAACAAATAGACGAATCGTGACATCACATACAGGTGATAAGCAGGAAGAAGAAAAAATCAAAAGAGCTCGTCCACAGCGGAGACCTGGACCTAGATATCCAGTAGAAGCTCCGGGCGATGTGATAACGACCGATACAAATGAATCTGCAAAAGAGAAAGAGAGGGAACAAAGTGAGAAAGAAAAAGAACGACCGAAATTTAAAGATATGTCATTAAAACAAAAAGTTGAATATTTTGCAGAAAAACCAAATCATATTTCAAAAATGAAGTGTGAAGTAAAAACAAGTAATAAAACATTTCGAGGAATTATAACTGATTTTGATGGAGAAACGGTGTTCATGCGTTCAGGTAGGAGTGTCAAAATAAAGACCATTCCATTTAGTCAAATTAAAAGAGTAAGAATGCTTGGCTTATAGTAGTATAGTGGATCATGATTAAAAATAGGATAGATTAAGTTTTAGATAAGTCCTTGAATAAGAACAAAAGCGCAAGCGCCCGTTTAGCGACGTACGGACTGCGCCTCGCCAAGCGAGGTGGGTCAATGTTGATGCGCAAAGCATCGGTTTTTTAGCTGACCATTCTTACCTCAGGAGATAAAGGAAACACGCCTCGACAAGAGGTGTGCTGATGTTGGGCGCAAAGCCCGATTTTAATCGGCCTTCCCTTAGCCCGAGCAGATGTTGACTTATCGTACGGAGGAGAAGGAAGTCCGCTAGTCGCTGGGCGCTGGAGCTGGACGCGGCTATTCTTATATAAAAGATTATCCACAGATCAAGAATTTTATAGTTTCCTGGCAATTAAAAAAACACCATGGACGATATCCATGGTGTTTTTCATGAGTTAGTTGAATAGGGAAACTGCTGGTAAGCATGTTACGTGGCAGAAGCAGCTTAGGTCAACAGTTATGCAGATTCCAGTTGCATAGAGGCAATCTGTTCCTTGGTCAGCAGGGTCTTTTAGATGATCGTACGTGCATGGTTCTTCTTCATTTCTAACTAATTCAAGTGTAGCACAGCAATTTTCATCTACATTTTTTACTCTAAAGATGAAGCTTGCTTCAATCGGTCCAGGTGTACCATCTTCCATATGACCAGCACCAAATCCTTTAAATGGTTTACAGCCATCTTCACAGTATAAGATAACAGGTACCGTATCTAGACCGCTCCCTACGTCAGTTTCTCCTAATAAATCATTAATCGATTGTTCGCAACTCGTGTCACAGCAATTTTCTACGACATCACTTTGTGCTTCAGCAATCTCCTTTAAAATGTCACACACACAGTTCCCTGTTGCGTAATCTTTTCCACATTTACAACCCATGAATGAATTCTCCTTTCAAAGTCTTATTGACTGTTGTCTCTAATAGAATATGTGGGAGTCATTCATTGGTGTGGGCAAGTGTGTAACTCTAGGGAAATTCGTTTAATTCTTGTTTTATTTAAAATAAAATTGCTATACAATTTTAGGACAGTTGTCTATACTAAAGTATTTATTTTTCATAAGCTACTATGGACTAATATTTTAAGGGAGTGACAACTTTATGTCTGATGAGAAAAAAGTAATTCATGTAAAAGATCTAGTAATCAAGGCAGACAATGTTTATATTGAGCCTCCTAGACGCCCACATCGCCGAATGCATCCGTTTGGCTTTGGACCAAGACGACATGAAGAGAGCATCGAATCAGATTTTGAAAAACATGAATATGAAAGTTCCAATTACGAAAGTGATGAAAGAGATGGAAGAAGAGGTCCTTTTTCTTGGATTTAACAAATAAATATCCGAAAATAAAGCAGCTAATGAGGGTTAGCTGCCTTTTCTTTATAAAGAGACTAGGAATTTCGGTTTATTTTTTAAAAATTAGGGTAAATACAAAAATAGGGACAAAAAAATGAAATGAGATACGAAATATGTAATAAAAGGGGAGGGTGGTTGAGATGGGTTATATTTTACCGGTTAAAAATTTTCAATATTATGATTATCATCATCGTATTATAAATGAAAAGAAAAACCCTTATTATATCGATAAACCATTTAAAGCTGTGCTGGAGGCTCAATATGAAGATATTAAAAATCACCCTGTTCCACGACACGTAATGTTACATAAGGAGCATGCACAAATCATGGCACAAAATCGAGATTCATCGAAAACATATGCTGATATCACTGGAAAGGGAAAGCTTTTTAGTGAGCTGGTGTAAATAGCTAATAAAATTGATCAGGTCTATAGAAGCCTGATCATTCTTTTATTCGTTCTGTTCTTTGCGTAAAGGGGAGAAGGAATAGCTTTTTTCCTTTTGTATATTCAGCATAAAAAACATCTTCTACTCGATCATAATTTTGACGTCTCAACTCATCATGCAACCATTCTTTATCAAGGCCGGCTTCATTTAGGTTATCTTCAATGATTTCACCATCACTTATTAATGTAAATGGAAGATAAACTTCCTCTGGATAGACATTAAGGTCTTTTTTATTTGGAGTTTGATAGGCAGGTTTTTTCATAACCGACACCTTACCATCCGTTTCTAAGATTGCATATTCGACTTCTTGAACGGAAAAAACATCTTTCGCTCGTAATAAATGTTTGAGCTCATCGACATCAATTTTATTTTTTTTCAATTCTTCTCGTATCAGATGTCCTTTATGGATAACTAACGATGGTTTTCCTTCTAGGTAATAGCGTGAACCTTTAAATTTCTGAACGACTGTTTCCACCGAATAGAGTAAAACTCCCCATAAAGCAATGACAAATGCCATTTTTGCGATACCAGTTTTTTCATCAAATAAAGCATTTCCGACTAATTCCCCTAATATAACTGCCGATATAAAATCAAAAGCAGTCAACTGGGAGATCTGTGTTTTTCCTAGTATTTTTGTTAATATGAATAAAGCGAAAAAGCCAAATATCGTATCAATAAAGATATGAAAATAACCGTCCACGTAAATAACTCCCTTCTAAGCATTCACTTTTTAGAATATCCTAAATGGGAATTGTCATTCAGTGAACATACCTGCAATAAAAAAACTAAGGCATCGATACACCTTAGTTTTCTTTAAGCCCTATAAAATTTTGGTATTCTGTGGAAAATTTTACTTTAAATCATGAACCATTGTTACGTGTGGTATGCCTGCATCTATAAATTCTTCGGAAATTACTTTGTAGCCTAATTGTTCATAAAATCCGGTTGCATGTGTCTGGGCGTTAAGTTTTGCCTTTGTATATCCCTTTTTAAGAATTTCCGTTTCCATTGCCTCAATGAGTTGTTTGCCATAACCTTTTCCTCGTTGATCTTTTAGTACACAGATACGTTCAAGTTTGCCGTATTCTTCTACAAAGCGTAAACGGCTTGCAGCAACAGGTGCATTGTCATTGTATCCAATAAAATGAATCGCTTCTTTGTCGAAAGCATCGATTTCTTCTTCAGGTGGCACGTTTTGTTCATGGATAAATACAGTTGTTCTTATTTGAAAAGTGTGATCTTTTTCCTGTTCCGTATTCGCTATCTTGATTTTCACGCTTCGTTTCCTCCTAATTTAAATGTTTCATAAACGGTCCATGAGCCGTTTTCCAGCTGATAAAGAAGTTGGAAACGATCGAATGTATCTTCGTAATCAAATTTTAACATGCTTAACCTTCCGTATATATCCGCATATTCCTGTTTAAGGTCCTGAGCAATCGTAATATGTGGAACAAAAGGGTGTTTCATTTCTGATGGGAATTTCCCGGAATAAAATTGATCAACAAGCTGGTTTAATTGTTCATTTGGCTCCACTTTTAAATAAATGGCCATCGTTACTGGTGCAAACGAACTTACTTTCTTAATCGAATAATCAATTGGTTTTGTGTTACAGGCAATTTTTCTCATTTCTGGAATGAGCTCTTTCATTTTACCATCATCCGCATGAAAAGGAGCTTTTATCGTCAAGTGAGGCGGAATTAGAGCATAATGCGGGTCATATCTTTTCCTGTATGAATTTGCTTCGTCTTGGATTTCTTTTGATGGAAACATAGCGATACCATATTTCATACTAATAACCTCCTAAAATAGTCGTTGTTTAAACAAGTGAAACGTTTGGTTATTCATGTTGGATTAAATATGGTTCTTTGGTAAATTGAGATAAAAGTTAATATTTTCAGTATAACAGTGATATATTCCTTTTTAAAAGAAATTCATTACTAATATTAGTGTAAATTATTTTATAGAAACATTTTTTCAAGGGCACGTGGTAAATCTTTTTGCCAAAATTTCCATGTATGATCCCCATTTTCTAATTCATCATAATAATGGGTAACGTCTTTTTCTTCTAGTATTTCCTTTAGTTCACGATTTGGTGTGAGTAGGTCCACTACTCTGCCATCTACTAATTTTGCTTCGTTTTCCTTGTCTCCAATGGTGTGGAAAATATCTATCGTTTGGTTAAGGTTTGTTTCTTTGATGATATTCAGAACTGTTTCGTCAATATAAGGGGACTGCATAATGACTTTCCCAAACGTGTTAGGATAGGAAAAAGCAGTGACGAGTGCTAATGTTCCAGCTAAAGAATCGCCCATAAGTGTTCTCGTATATCCCATATTATATGTCGGTAGGAATTCATCTAGAAAAGGGACCATTTCATGAATTAAGAAGTTTGTATATGCTTTATGTTGTTCGCCGTTTGGATGATATTTTTTCCATCGATCTTCACGGTCTTTATAATGAATTCCAACAAATACTGTATTTTCGATTTCTCCTTCACCTTGAAGTCGATCGCTTAGTGTTGCTACTCGACCCAACTGATAGTAATCATTTCCATCATGCATGATACATAGATGGTATTTATACAGTGGGGAAAAGGACTCGGGTTGATAGATTCTTAGTACCATTGTTTCGTTTAAATAAGTGCTTTCAATTTCTTTGTCAATCATTTTTCCTTTTCGAGCCATTACGACACCTCTATATTTATTATTTATACATTTTTATAATATATAGACAAGTTTAACATTAATAGGGTAAAAACTCTATAGGCTAAAAGGTGTTTTAATGGCCATTAACTTCTTGTAATTGTCTTTGGTGGAGTTGGTAATAGGCCCCTTTTAATTCTAATAACTCTTCATGGCTTCCTTGTTCGATAATTTGTCCGTGTTCTAGCATAATGATTTTGTCCGCTTCTTGGATCGTATTTAGTCGATGGGCGATGACAAAACTTGTTCTGCCGTGCATCAATCGTCCTAACGCTTCTTGAATTTTTAATTCGGTAATTGTATCGATATTACTTGTCGCCTCATCTAAAACTAGAATCGTAGGTTTTGCAAGTAATGCGCGCGCGATGGTTAGCAACTGCTTTTGCCCTTGACTAATTCCACTTCCGTCTTGATCAAGAATAGTGTCGTACCCTCTAGGCAACTTGATGATAAAATCATGTGCATTAGCGTCTTTAGCAGCTTGAATGACGTCACGGTCTGTTGCGTCCAAGCGACCATAACGAATATTTTCTTTAATCGTTCCATTGAATAAAAAAGCATCCTGTAAAACAAATGCCATATGTTCTCTTAGGCTGGAGCGGGTAATATCTTTTAAATCAACCCCGTCTAATGTTAATTTCCCTGAATCATAATTATAAAAACGTGCAATCAAGTTAATAATGGTTGTTTTTCCTGCTCCAGTATGCCCAACAAAAGCTACCGTTTCCCCAGGTTTTGCTTCAAAGCTAATATCTTTTAAAATCATTTCATCTTCATAACCAAATGATACCTTATCAAAAACAAAGTACCCCTTCGTTGATGGTAATTCGATCGCTTTTGTTTCGTCAATTTCTTCTTCTGTTTTATCAATGACATTGAAAACCCGTTCTGCACCTGCAATAGCAGATAATAACATGTTAAATTGATTGGATAATTCATTAAGTGGCCGTGTAAATTGTCTAGCATACTCGGTAAAAATGACGATTACTCCAACTGTAATAGATCCATTGATCGCTAAAATACCCCCAACCAAAGCGATCAGACCAAAGCTTAAGAAGTTTAGCATGTTCATCACTTTTGGAATAAAACCAGAAATAGTCAGAGACCAAAATCCTGTGTTTTGAAGATTTCGGTTTCTTTCAGCAAATTCATCGATGACTCTTTCCTCTTGAGAATACGTTTTAACAACATGTTGACCAGAAACAATTTCCTCTACATAACCATTTAATTCTCCCAAATCTTTTTGTTGTAATTTATATAACGGCCCTGTTCGTCTTGTAATCCATCTAATACTAATAAACATGAACGGAATAATGGTCATGGTGACAACCGTGAGAAGTGGACTAAGATAAAGCATGACGGAAACCGTTCCAACAAGGGTAATAATACTTGAGAAAATTTGGATGACAGACTGATTTAACGTATTGTTCACATTATCGATATCATTCGTTACCCGACTCATTAATTCACCATGTTGTCGTTTATCAAAATAAGAAATCGGCAAGCGATGAAATTGAGTAAATAAGTCAGAACGTAATTGGAAAACCGTGTTTTGAGCAATCCCAATCATCCAATAGTTTTGCATGAAAATCGACACGGAATGGGCGATATAGGCAGTAATAAGCAAAAGAAGAAGCATACCAATTCCCGTCGTTTCCTTTGTTACAATAAACTCATCAATCGCCACACCGACTAAAAACGGGCCTAATAGAGCCATCGCCGAACTGATGAGAACCATTAAAATCACAAGGAAAAGTCTTCCTTTTTCTTCAGCGAGGTAATTCCAAATACGTTTAATTGTACCCCTCGCATCTTTCGCGCGTTTCTTTTTATCAAGTCCAACTTGATCAAGAGGGATTTTTTTATATTGAAATGGCTTTTTTAATTGACTATTTTGCATCTTGATACCCCTCTCCAAATTGCGATTCAACGATACGTTTATATAATTCAGATTGCTTAAGTAATTCTTCATGTGTCCCTAATGCGAGCATTTTACCTTCATCTAATAGTAAAATTCGGTCTGCATTCATCGCTGTTGATACCTTTTGTGTAATGATAAAAAGTGTACAATGATATTTTTGAATGGCTTCAAGTAATTTTGCTTCTGTTTCCAAATCAAGCGCACTTGTACTATCATCAAACATTAATATTTTAGGTTTTCGAATGAGAGCACGAGCAATAGAAATACGCTGTTTTTGTCCACCAGAGAGATTCACTCCTTTTTGTCCTACCCTTGTTTCATATTGTTCAGAAAGTCCCATAATCGTTTCATGAATTTGTGCATCACTCGCAGCGTGGATGACCTCTTCGGTTGTTGCATTTGGTTTTCCCCAGGCGATATTATCTGTAACAGAACCTGTAAAAAGTAACGGACTTTGCGGAACATAACCAATCCCTTGGCGAAGTTGCTCAAGTGTGTAGTTTGTAATTGGCTTGTCATCAATATCAATACTTCCTTCTGTAGGTTGATAGAGTCTTGGAAGCAATTGAAATAAAGATGTTTTCCCGGCGCCAGTCGCACCGATGATGGCTAATTTTTCATGTGATTTCAAATGAAAAGAAATACGGTCTAATACTTTTTTATTTTTATTCGGATAGGCAAAAGAAACGTTATTAAATTGAACGTCTCCTTCCGTTATCGCTAACGCTTCGTCAGCACCGAACTGATTATTCGTATCAACCTTCACAGCCATTACCTTATTGATACGCTCTGACGATGCTTTGGCCCTTGAGAAGGATAAAATGATAAACGTAAACATCATAATCGACATGGATACACGCATAGCATAGTTCACAACAGCGACCACTTCACCAACAGATGTGTTTCCAGCAACAGACTGAATGTTTCCATACCAAATAATGAAAATAAGACTCAAATTCATCACAAACAGCATAATTGGGCTTGATGCTTCAACAAACCGGAATGTTTTCCTCATCATGGTTGCTAAACCTTCATTCGCCTTTGTAAAACGTTTTTCTTCGTGATTTCGGCGAACAAATGCTTTAATTAATCGCATTCCAGCAAGGTTTTCTTGCATGACAAGGTTCACATGATCAACGCGACGTTGAACTTTATCAAAAAAGTTAGATGCCACTTTTAGAACCCAAAGAATAAAACCGATAAGAAGTGGCACCGTAATTAAGAAAATCATTGCTAATCTTGCATTTACAACGAAAGCCATAATGACACCACCCAAAACAAGCAGGGGAGCCTTGGTCATAATTCGAAGCGCCATAAAAATAGTGTTCTGTATTTGTCTTACATCGTTTGTAAATCGTGTAACAAGACCTGATACAGGGAATTTATTCAAATCTGCATAAGCAAAGTTTTGAATTTTTTCGAATAACTTTTCCCGAAGATCATAACCAAACGCATATGTAACATGGGATGCATAAAATGAGTTAAATATCCCAGCAACAAGGGAAGTAAATGCGAGGGCAATCATAATACTTCCCCACATGATAATATTATTTAAATCTTGATTTACAACTCCATCGTTAATCATTTTTCCTAAGAAAAAGGGCAGTGCGAGCTCCACGGATAATTCGATTAAAGTGAGTGAATATGCGATGATGATTGGGAGTTTGTATGGTTTTAAAAAAGCTAAAACATTTTTCAAAGCGGAACCTCCAGTTTTGTTTTGTTGACCATATTATAGTTATCTATTTGAGTAATGTTTATAAGCTTAAGATAAACAGTTTTCTTTCTATTATAGAACGATTCGTGATTTTTTTCCATGAAATTATTTCGGGAATTGAAATAATAATGCAGTGATAAGAAATTTTATATAATTTATCTTTACAATTTTATAAAAATTATGTATACTTATTTACAATAAAATTAAATACGTGCTGGTTGAGGTGCGGAGGTCATGAGTAACTGATTATGTAAAGCTGCAAATTGTAATTAGTGAAAGGGAGCTTTGCCGAAACGGGGTTCTGTTTGCAGATGGAATTTCGTTGGATTGCATATTAAAAGTATGTGATCTGTCATTATTCCTATGAATAATGGAGTGCTTCCACTTGTGATAGGATAGATGATAAAACAAGTCGGAATACTCGGCTTGTTTTTTGTTTTTAATAGGAATTCTATTAGACATGAAAAATGCGGGAAGTGACAGCACGAGAAAGAAGGAATCTATGAAAAGAAATGTGCTTAAATTTGGTGGTACAAGTGTTAGTAGTTTGGAAAAAATTAAGGAGATTGCGAATTCCTTGAAGGAGCGATCGGAGCAAGGGGAGCAGCTGATTGTTGTTGTTAGTGCGATGGGGAAGACGACAGACGAACTCATGGAACAGGTGGATTCAATTACAACCTCCCCAAACGAAGAAGATTTGGCCGTTCTTCTGACAACCGGCGAACAGCAGACCATCTCTTATCTATCGATTATCTTAAATGACCTTGGTGTAAAATCAAAGCCATTAACAGGTTATCAGGCTGGTATTGAAACAGTCGGCAAGCCTTTAAAGAGTAAGATTTCAAAAATCAATACAGAGCTCTTTGAAGACCTTTTTAGTACATATAATGTTCTTATTGTTGCTGGATTTCAAGGCTTTAATATGGACAATGAAATCACGACACTAGGCAGAGGCGGTTCTGACACGACAGCTGTGGCACTTGCAGCAGCACATCAATGCCCTTGTGAAATTTATACCGATGTTGCTGGGGTTTATAGTATTGATCCGCGAATCTATCCAGAAGCAAAAAGACTTCAAGTCGTTTCCCATGAGGAAATGATGGAAATGAGTGCCCTCGGCTCAGGGGTTCTCGTTTCCCGAAGCGTGGAAATCGCAAAAAACTATAATATTCCGATCTTTTTAGGTCAAACACTATCAGAGGAGAAAGGAACTTGGATTATGACAACGATGGAAATGATTGAGAAAAAAGCGGTCACAGGAGTTGCGCTTGATAAGGATATGATTCACGTGACATTGAACTATCCTGAAAATAATACACATTTACTTGATAAATTATTTATAAATCTAGAAAAAGAAGAAATTAATGTTGATATGATCTCACAGATTGCAAACGATGAAGGGCTTCAACTATCCTTCACCATGAAAGACACGGAGGAACAACAAATCCAGGAAATTTTCTCCAAACTACAACAAGACCATCCTGAACTCTATTTCAAAATCGAAAACCGATTTGTGAAAGTATCTGTCATCGGTTCGGGAATGCGTGATATGTCAGGTGTTGCTTCGAAAGTGTTTCGTACACTCATTGAATCAGATATTGGATTTTATCAAGTCACCACATCAGAAATCAGCATCTCCTATGTAGTAGATGCCGAAAACGGTGAAAAAGCTGCACAGCTCTTGTGTGAGCGTTTTGATTTGTAATGTAAGATGTTTTTGAAAATGTTAAAAAACAGTGGTAAATTGTATAGAGCTTTGTAAATAATCTAGTTAATATATAGGACCATACGTATGATAGGGGAGAGGGATGGAAAAATAGTCACCTCTCCTATCTTAATCCAAATAATGAGGAAACCAATTTCTAGAAAGTAAAAATAAATGACAAATTCTTCTTGACAGATTGATAGAAGTAATATATTATAAATATTGTCGTTAATTTCATAAACGATTCCGTAGCTCAGCTGGGAGAGCGCTACCTTGACAGGGTAGAGGTCGTTGGTTCGAGCCCAATCGGAATCACTAACTTAAGAAAGCGTTAATCCTTTGTGTACCAAGGGGTTGGCGCTTTTTTACTTTATAAAAAAGTAATCTTACCCTGATTTTTTACACATTCCAATAATTTTGCACTGGGCTCATCCAAATGACTATGTTGTCTTATTGTCGTAATCAATCTTATGATTTCATTACATCCAAAATTGATTGTCAAACCTGGCGCTGATCGTGTATCCACATAGATAACGCCATTATCCAAGTCAACGTTTTTTCACCTTAAAGCAAGTTTCTCGCCTATTCTCGTTCCTGTAAAAATAGAAGGAATCAACTCATTTTTCTTTTCACAAGTTGCAAGTGATGCTCTAGCTTGTTTTACTTCCATATCCTGTTTACCTTTTGATGGACAGACAGTTAGGGGGAAAGTATCAGGATTATCATTGAAAAGTAGAGATTGAGTTTAATAGTAAAAATAGATTAGAATTTGATTACAATCGAAATATAATCCAGCTGCGTAATATGAACCGTCCAGGTAAGGGTGGTTATTTTTATCCATTGCTTACGTCCGGGAACGTGATGTTGAATCACTGTTTCGACTGAATTGTACTCGAGGTCAAACGCTAAATCGTATTTACTTCTTCACATCAAGTTCATATTTCCGTAGTATTATTTATCTTTGGATGAATGATACCGAGATGATTGGAGAGATACGGATGAATAATACCATTCTTATCGTTGATGATGATCAATATATACGAAATTTAGTATCGGTTTACTTGAAGGAAGAAGGGTTTGCTGTTTTAGAGGCGAAAGATGGACAAGAAGCGTTAGATATCTTAGAACAAAACCCATGTGACATGGCGATTGTTGATATTATGATGCCGAGAATTGATGGATATGAACTAACGAAGGACATTCGTGATTTTTATGATATACCTGTTATTCTTTTGACAGCTAAAGACCAAATGGAAGACAAGGAAAAAGGATTCCTTTCAGGTACGGATGATTATATCGTGAAACCTTTTGAAACGAAAGAGCTTCTTTACCGTATAAGGGTTTTATTTCGGCTTTACGACAAAAACATGGAGGATGTCCTTACGCTTGGAAAGACAGTTATTAATAGAAAAAATTATGTAGTGGAAATCCATGATAAATCATTTTTATTGCCATTAAAAGAATTTGAACTGCTTTTTTTCCTTGCATCCCATCCAAATCAAGTTTTTTCTCGCACGCAATTAATTGAAAGAATTTGGGGATTTGACTATGAGGGCGATGAGCGGACGGTTGATGTTCATATTAAACGGTTAAGAGAACGTTTTTCAACAATCACAGATGACTTTCATATAAAAACGGTACGTAGTGTTGGGTATGCGTTAGAGGAAAAACAATGATGAAATCTCTTTATGTTAAATTCGCTGTAACAACCATTACGATTATGCTTATTAGTGGCTTATTTTCTTTTATGTTTTCTAACTTTTATTACCAGCAAAAGTTAAAGCCATACAATGATGAAAAAAATACAAAAATTGCTTTAGATATTGCTGATTACGTTGAAAATGAAAAGGGTATTCATCTTGAACGTTACTTGAAAAATATAGCAAACGTTGGATATCAACTTTTTCTAATCGATAAAGATGGTAACGAAACATTTTACGGAAACCCATTTCGAGAAAAGTCACTTTCAGACCGGACGATCAATCTTGTGTTGGATGGCGAAGTTTATCACGGGATTGCAGACTTTCCACAGGAAACATTTGTCACTGGCTTTTTTGCGAACGAATTAACGAATACGATTGGTATACCGCTGGAACATAATAATAAACAATATGCTCTTTTTATTCGACCAAATATAAAATTGCTTTTTAATGAAATGCACATTTTGTTTGCGTGGTTACTTGCTTTAACAATTCTTTTAAGTATTATATTTGTATTGATTAGCACGAAATATTTAGTGAATCCAATTTCTAAATTAACAACTGCGACGAATAAACTTTCGGAAGGAAACTTTTCAATTAAACTAGATATAGATCGAGAAGACGAAATAGGGAAATTAGCAAAAAGCTTTACAAATATGGCGGAGCAACTGGAAATGCTCGACGTCATGAAGAATGAATTTATTTCGAATGTTTCCCATGATATTCAGTCCCCATTATCAAATATAAAAGGATACTCCAATTTACTTGAAAAAGATACATTAAGTAAAGGGGAAAAAGACCTTTATGTCTCGATCATTAACAATGAAATCAATCGACTATCAAGCCTAACGAAGCAGTTGCTACTGCTTGCATCTCTTGACCGCGGCGAAGATATTTTAAAAGAGAAAACGTATGACTTATCCGAACAGCTGAAAGAAGTCGTCTTTAATCATCAGTGGTCTATTGATGAAAAGGGGATTATGATTGGATTTTCATTGTCGGAAATTCATATAAAAGGAGATCCATCGCTACTTTATAATGTGTGGGAGAACTTGTTAACTAATGCCATCAAGTACAATAAGGAAAATGGCACGATTGATATAGCAATTATTGAAAATGAAACAAATGTTGAAGTTCGTTTTCAAGATTCAGGGATAGGATTATCTGAGGAGGTTCGAGAGCGCATTTTTGATCGTTTTTACCGGGAGGATTCCTCAAGAACGAGGGCGATTGAAGGAACTGGACTAGGACTATCTATTGTCTCTTCGATTGTTACATTACATGGTGGTCGTATAGAAATCGATAGTAAAGAAAATGAAGGTTCAACTTTTACAGTATACTTGCCAAAAAGATAGGCTTGTCATCGAGAAACTTCAAATATATATTCAAAAGGTATTTAATATGATAAAATTCCTTTGTAGAGGTCGGTGGTTTGATACCACTTGGAATCATACCTAAATTAGTATGGAGCACTTCTCATCAATTTGAGGAGCGGCTTCATATTTTTTGAGTGAAAAATTTATATCTATCCGGTGAATTGTTTCATATCATTCTATTATTTCAATAGGAATTTCTTTTATATCATCTAGGAGGATCAAAATGAATCAAGAAAGTAAGAAAACACCATCCATTGCATTTCCATTTACTGTATCTATCATTGTTATATCGTTTGCGGCAATATTTGTGAAATGGTCAAGTGCACCATCAACTATTTTAAGTATGTACCGGATGTATATCGCATGTCTCTTATTATTACCCGTAGTATGGATGAAGCGCGCCGAATTTAAGAAAATATCTAAGAAAAACTGGCTACTGCTCATTATCTCCGGAGTGTTTCTTGGCACACATTTTGCGCTGTGGTTTAAATCACTAGAATTAACAACCGTCGCAAGCTCTACGATCATCCTTGCTCTGCAGCCGATTGTCGCATTAGCGGGTGGATTTCTTGTTTATAAAGAAAGAACGTCGCTTTCAACAATTTTAATTATCAGCATTTCTTTTATAGGAGTTGTTTTAGTAGGATGGGGAGATTTTGGTGCAGGTAAGACGGC
>DATGTS010000113.1:0-7152 GCA_035301745.1 Candidatus Avamphibacillus sp. | reverse complement strand
TTCTTCAATAATCTTATTTATGTTAGTCCAGTATATTTGCATTTTATATTCTCCTTATTCAATGATATGTATCGTTACTATCTAATATAGCACAAGTGATAACGATTCTCAATTAAATGGGTTGATTATTTCAGATAATTTAGGAACGGCAAAACCACTATCTCTTTCGAATCAACATTTTTTGTAAACTACTTTCAAAAGTATTTTTCTAGATAATCTCCCTATTCCTCAAGAATGCCCGCCGCTCCTTATGCAGTTAGGTAAGAGTTTGACATTATCGCCCCCTTCCCCCTGTTTGCACCATATGTGCGACTTTCATCGCGTACGGCGCGCCAACTAATTCAATTCAATTTAACCATCGGCACTTTATGGGCAGCGATGCATTGGATGCAAAATCAAACGACACAACCAGAAGATTACGTTAAGCAATTAATGTTTTTCATTAAAAATCGAATGAACATGGATAATAAAATGTTAATTTTGTATAGAGATAACAACAGGTTTATTCCTTATACTTTCATCTTCTAAATATAATTGAGCCTGTTTTTATATAAAAACAGGCTCTTAAGAATGTTTTGGAGTACTATCCACCTTCAGCAATTACTGCCAGTTAATAAAAATAACCTTACCCATTTACTGTAGTAACGCGCCCGTTCGTATCGCGGAAGATATTTTAAGATATGTAAACTTCATCTTGAATCTGTATATTTGGACACCGTTTTTTTAACTCGGAGATAAACTCTCTTTTATCTCTTGGTGAAATTTTTACACTTCCTAACGCTGCAGTTTTATAAAAAAGTTCAATTGCATCTTTTGATGACAATACTCTATAACCTGTGAAAATTGCTGTTGTAGGTGAAACCTTTGTTATATTTTCATATGGAATTCGACTTCTAAACAGTCCACCTTTTACAAATAAGTAGTCTTGATAAAAAACATACTTAACTGAAAAAGCAGTCCATAAAATGAGACTTATCACAATAAGGAATATTGAAGTCAATATTAGAACCACCGGTAAATCAGTACCGCCTTCAAGGAATAAAGGCCAAAATGACCCTGCACCAATTATTAAAACCACTATTAACATAAAATTACTAAAAAATGCATCTACCTTGGAACGAAACACCATTAGATAATCGCACCTCCCTTTTAACTCATTTCAATTTATAATGATAGGTAAGCCTTTGAAGTTATCGCCGGCTTTTCCCCCATTTCACACCGTACGTGAGACTTTCACCTCATACGGCGTTCCCACTAATTCAATTATTCAATTATTTTATGTAGAATGCAAAGACGAAATGTGGAATCAGATAGCTTCGTTTTGATATTGCTTACGCAACTTATTAACTTCAGCAAGTTGCTTTACATTTAATTTGAGTGCTTTTAAAATTACTTGTATCTTCTCTTTGTTTTTCAAATGGATTAGACGGTGAACCAATTTGTGTAGTATCACTAAGTTTCCATACGAATCATCTTTTGAAAGATGGTAAGGTGTCTGATGGTGACAATACCAGTTGTCCACCTCCAATTCAATTCCTGTAACGGCACATTTTCCGTATTGTGCAATAAAACGACTTATACTATTATCGTTATATTCAATCGAACGGTAAGGTACAAACTTCCTCATCACCTGAACCAGAGTTTCTTTATTAATTGCTCGTAGGTTTTGATGAATTTTTCTTCTACCTTCGGTAGTATAGTTACAGATTGTTTGCGAAAAATTAAGATTTATTTTACACCGTTGTGCATGAATCGGGACAAGAACCATTTCTTTTATTTTGTATAGCTTGCATTCATGTCCCTGATACCGTTTCTGTAAAGACTTCGAGAAGTCCTGAAACTCAGCTTCTTTTCTCATTTCATTAAGACGATTGTTCAGCTTATTTAAGTCTATAGTTATCCGTGAGGCTGCTGAATAATAATTCTGAATGTCCATTATGACCGTATTGAATCGCCAAATATTCTTGACTGATTGGTGTTTCTGGATTGATTTCACAGCCTGTTTTATCTTAGTCTGTGCGTTATCAAGTGCCTTTCGGGTCATATGTGAACGAGCCACATAAAGTGTTCTCTTATTCGCCTTTTTACGGTGTGCTTTAATACGAAAGCCTAAAAATTCCGATGGGTTTTTCTTTAGATTAACCACTTTTGATTTTTCATCACTTATTTCAAGGCGTAGCCTTGTTTGAAGAAAATCTTTAACAGCATAGTACATCTTAATCGCTTGTGAGCGAGTACGACAAAGGATTTTAAAATCATCTGCATATCTCACGATATAACAATGTTTTAAATTCGATTGCTTCAATGCACTGTATCTTCCAGAATACGTTTTATACGTCTTCTTCGTTTCAAAACTTTCCCATTGATGACTAACCCACCAGTCCAGTTCGTTTAAAACGATATTAGACAGAAGAGGTGATAAAATTCCGCCCTGTGGTGTGCCTTTCGTTGGAAAACCTTCTCCAATAATTTCTGCTTTTAAAAGACGTGAAATAATTGAAAGCAGTGCCTTATCACGTATGCCGAGCGACCACATTTGTTTTAAAAGTTTGGCATGGTCAACGTTATCAAAGAATCCTTTTATATCAACATCAACGCAGTGATACAGGCAGGCTCTATTAATAAGCGTTTCCATCCTAGCTTTTGCATGATGTGTGTTACGGTTAGGTCTAAACCCATAGCTATGCTTATAGAATTTTGCTTCGCAAATCGGTTCAAGCACTTGTAAAATACACTGTTGGAACAATCTATCCCAGATCGTCGGAATTCCTAAGGGGCGTTTTTTAGCATTTTCCTTAGTAATGAAAACCCTTCGAACAGCCTGGGGTGTATATTGTTCGAACATTCCCTGTATCGTTTCTATAACGTTTAATACAGATAGTGGCTTTATATCTTGAATCGTCAATTTATCGCATCCAGCTGTTTTACTGCCGGTATTTCGTTTAATATTACGGTAAGCCAACCGAATATTTTCATCAGATTGCATTAATTCGAGTAATCCATAAAAATTTTGACCATCAGCACTTCGAGCATATAGAGAATCAAAGTGATACTGCATATCATAATACTCATTGTGCCTCAGATTCTTTCGTTTTAACAAGTCGGTGGCTCCTTTGGAGCTGAACCTCTATTAGTCTTACAAGAACCTTATTAATCGTTTAAGAACTGCCTTGCATGGTTGAATAAATCTTTTATTAGTCTAGTGGCTATCCCTCCGCGTTCATTACACGCTTCGACAGTACTGTGCCACCACTTTCACTGATATGAAGAAAAGTTATACAGTCGCTATTCTCACAACCGCTTTCCTTTTCAACGCTTCACCAGGAGTAAGCCCTCCACGTTATCAGCTTACAACGTTAAGTTACATCTATTATCGAACAAACTAAGGTGCTTCCTATGAGCCTGTTAGCATTGCATGTGCCTATAACACAAGATGGATTTTTATATTCCCTATTCTTACTCACCCACAGCTAACCCTACATTTGGTAGTAAATACATTTCTATATAATGCGCTTCTAGACCCGTACTTTCAGAAGTTCGTCAGCAATTCAGTATCTTATTGTATTTTACATTGCATTCTCACCATATCTGTTCAACCCAGGCACCATGATTTACACCACCCCATCGGGTAGGCTTTCGTCAGCCGGACTGTTACGGTAAATTCTCGCACCTATTAGCCGAGCTTATAACACGATAATTTCTTACTAAACAGCGTGCTATTCGACGCAGGGGGAGCCTTTCAGAGCGTTACTTCCTCATTCGACTCCTCGACATAACCCTTCAGTATTAAAATTTTTAAAAACTGCCTGACCTTTACCGAAATTATGTGACCACATTTCATTTAAGCCAGGAACGTTTCGCACAAGAAAAGCGCCCGTTAATTGTATAAATGGTTTTTAATTCACCACCTTGGTACAAAGTCAAAGTTGTAAAAAGTTAATAAACCTCCGTGAATATTAAACAGTATATGAAATACAATTGACGGAATGATCGATTTCGTTTTATACCAGAGAAACAGAGATAGCAGCGCAAAGATACCAATTAATACTGGTTTCTGCATATGTAATAAACCAAAAATAATTGCTTGTAAAATTGCACTAGACCATACAGGAAGAAATCTGGAGAAAATGACCATAATACAAACCCTATGAACTAATTCCTCCCAAATTGGAAAAAGCAAACAAGAAGTTAGTAGATACAGCACAAATTCTTGATGGGAAATAAATGCATACCTAATACCTAAGTTATTTTGAATAATAAGCTGTTCATCCATAAAAAAGCCATATTTGAAAAAGAAACGATTTAAGTAAAAGAAAATAATATAAACAAATATAATCCACAAATAGGTGGAAGTTTTTTCATTTTTGACCAATCAAGCGCTCTTAAATACAGATTTCTAGTTGGTGTGTATAGAAAACTAATCAGTAATATAATAGCTGCTGAAATAATAATGGTTGTACTCGGATAAAGGTAATATGAATGGTCAAATATTTGACCTAAACTAAATACGGTAAATACCACAATTAGATATAAAAATAAAGAGTTGGTGGTAATGTCCTCGCCGATTTTTTTGATATACATCATTCACCTCGTGCTTTATAAAATTTTTGGGATTAATAATTATTACTCCATAATCTGGCCTGATTGTCGAACATTATTTGAAAAAGTGATACAAAAGTGTATTAAAAATAGCTTGGGTGATTAAATAGATGAAAGTAACAACCATCGAAATAGGTACTACCATTAAGATGATCTTACCTATTGATAATGAGTTGAAAGTAGTTCCTGCCCGCTGAATCAAAGAGGTTAAGTCTTTCACAGTAATTTCTCCCCCCGCCTGTTTATTGATTATTTCTCGTTATTGTTTTTTCCCTTTTTGAAATAGATAACTATTATTATTGCGATCAAAAACCCTGTGGCATAGACAATATCCTTTACAATGCTATCGATGGAGAAAATAATTGAAAAAACCGAGAATACAAATAAAAGACCTACTAGAATTAAAAGTGCTGTATCTCTACTTAAGTTATTCAATATTACCACCTTCACTTAATTCCACATATTGTTTGTTGAACAAAATTGTTATTTCTCAAACCTTCATCTCTTCTAATTCTAATCTTTCTTGACACTTAACTTTACTGTGTTTTTTTACAATAATTGATCGCAAATCCTTGCACGGTAAATAGCAGCAATACTAATACCCACATCGCATCCCTATATGTATCATATGGTATGTTCGCGATAAAGCGGTGATATAACTCCAGAATAAGCCAGCCGATTGGAAATACGCCAAGTGCATATTTAGATGAATTAGCTATGATCTTTTCTTTTTTATTTTTTGTTTTCTCATTTCTTGAAAATTTAAGGTTCGTAACAAGGGCGTATATGAAAAACGGAAGTAGCAATGCGCCTATAATGAGCATTAATCAAATTCCTCCCTTTAACATTCAGTAAGATTTTTGTTTTTCGAGTTCTTTATTCCTCTCCTTTAACTTTTCAATCCTTTTTTAAAATAAATAATTACAGCGTTTTTTTATTCCTGTGTCGAAGATAATTCTTTTTGAAATCAGACCATTATTCTAAATACTCTGAACCAGACTCCATATTATACCATTTAAAGCATACTTTCAATCGTTATATTATGAATTAAGTCTGTGAAAAAGGGTAATTAGTCTTCATAATGGCCTCATGTCCTACGAATTTTGAACTTAATTCCAAGCTTAGGTTTTATCTGGTTAATTTAGGGGTTATTGCGGAATTTAGCCATTGATTATATCTTTGCAATCGCAAGTTGACAAAGTGCAGTTGTCAAGAGATAGTATAGTGAATTAAAGAAGCCTGAATTAGCGTACAATCAAAACGTGAAGGGGGGGTGGGTCAAATGATATCCAAGCGGAAAAAAGATCGGGCTAGACGAATAAGAAGTTGGATTATTACCCTTGGAGTGTTTTTCATTGTGCAATTAATCTTTATCATCGCTGATGGCACATCATTGGAACCGAATATTAATGATTCAGGTAACATAGCTGGCAGGGTTTTAGAATCAGATCTTTTTACGAAATGGATCAGTCTTTATAGCTTCCCTTTTTTTAACATGGCCACGATGGTGTTCGTCATTGCTATATTTGCAAAAGCGATAACAGACATCTTTACCAGAGGATGATTTAACCAACGTATGTACCACTAAGGTGAACATAAGGATTTTAACATTAACATAGTAGTGATGAAAAAAGACTCTCACCCTGCTAAAGAAAAAATCTAGCAAGGGGAGAGTCTATTTATTACTGGATTTACAACAAGGAAGGTAACTCTTTTCTAATCCATCATTTCCGCTACAATCTCATAAGAACGCAGGCGGTCTTCCTGATGGAAAATTTGTGAATTGATAATGATTTCATCTGCTTGTGTTTCTTCCAGGAAATCAGCTAATCCTTTTTTAACCGTTTCTGGATCACCGACGATGGTGGAACGGGAGTCAAGGGACTGTTCAACAGCGGCCTTCTCCATCTGTGTCCAAACCTCATCAATATTATCAATCGGTGGCTTTAATTGCGTTGGTTCACCTCTGCGCAGGCTCAAAAATTGCTGCTGCTGTGACGTTGCCAGCCAGTGTGCTCTTTCATTCGTATCAGCAGCAATCACATTAACGCCAACCATCGCGTACGGCTCATGGAGCGTGTCTGACGGTTTAAAGTTATCTCGGTACAGATTAAGTGCCGGGATAGTATAATCAGGCGCAAAATGGCTTGCAAAAGAGAATGGCATACCTTTCTGAGCTGATAGCTGTGCACTAAAACCGCTGGACCCGAGCAACCAAATCGGGATATGCAACCCTTCACCAGGAACGGCTCGCACACGTGCAACTGGGTTATCGGAGAAATAACCTTCCAGCTCTTCCACCATCATTGGAAAATCTTCCGGATTGGAATTTAATGTACGTCTCAACGCAAGTGCGGTCGCTTGGTCCGTCCCGGGAGCACGTCCCAGGCCAAGGTCAATACGCCCCGGATATAATGATTCCAGCGTACCGAACTGTTCGGCAATAACAAGTGTCGCATGGTTAGGGAGCATGATTCCGCCAGACCCGACGCGGATGTGGTTTGTCGCCCCGGCAATATGCCCGATAATCACAGACGTTGCAGAGCTCGCAAT
>DATGTS010000112.1:0-3817 GCA_035301745.1 Candidatus Avamphibacillus sp. | reverse complement strand
TTGCAAAAAAGAAGGCCTGATTATCGGCAAAAACGGTGATACGGTTGCCGGTTTTAATAATATATTACAACTGAGTCCGCCGCTCAGTATGACAGATGACGATTTAAAATTTATAGTGAATACGGTGAAAAAGGCTTTTGCACAGCTTTGACTGGAAAGACATTGGGATCCTGGTTTAAGGACTAGGATTCCAATGAATAGTTTTCTAGAAAATAAGGATGAAAAACATTAAAAGAATATGATGAATTTCATATGAAATATAGGGAAAATGGAGGACCTTTAATGATGCATTCGGCTGTTGAACTTACATCAAAGTTAGTTAACATAAACTCTGAAAATCCAATCCACTCTGAAAAGAAAGTAACTGAATTTATTTGTAAATGGCTTGAAAAGGCAGATATTACCTACCAATTACAGGAGGTTGAGCCTAACCGAAGTAATATTATCGCTAGAATTACGGGAAGTAGAAAACGAGCTCCAATTATACTAATTGCCCATTGTGATACTGTTCCAGCAGGTGAAGGATGGACAATGGATCCATTTGGAGGCGATATAGTAGGGAATAAATTATATGGTCGTGGATCAGCTGATATGAAATCGGGTCTAGCATCAGCTCTTTACGCTTTAAAAGAAGCGAGTAAAGAACCTGAATTACCTGGTGATTTTATTGTCGTTGTCTCTGTAGACGAGGAGGGACCAGGTATGAAAGGGGTAATGGAATTTATAAAATCTGATTTTGTAGATTCTTCAACTATGGTTATTGCGCCAGAACCAACAAGCTTAGAAATCGTTCGTGCTCACCGTGGCGTAATGTGGTATGAGATCATTGCACACGGAAGGGCATCACACGGCGGTCATGCAGAACGAGGGATTGACGCGAATCACGCGTTGGCGGAGATTATATGTGAAATCAAATCTGTAGTCAATGGTCTTCCCTTTGATCATCCTTTATTAAAGAACTCTTTAATATCTATTGGAAAAATGGAAGGTGGGGCTAAAACAAACGTAGTTCCTGACAAAGCACGTGCTGAAATTGATTTTCGAATTGTACCGCCTTTAGATGATGAAAATGCAAATAAAATAATCGAAAAGTCCGTTCATCGTGCCATAGGAAGAGTTCCCGGGGCTGATGCGGAGATAAAGAATCTTGGATTGCAGCGTCCACCAGTTGAAGTGCCAGAAACTGCAGAGGTAATTAAATTACTTACAAAGGGATATAAAAATATATTTAATAACGAACCTGTTCAAGGAGGGTATGTAGCATATACCGACGCAGCAGTAGTTTCGTGGAAGTTGAACAATAAGAATGCAATTTGTTTCGGGCCAGGAAATCTTGAACAAGCCCATGCTATTGACGAATGGGTATATATAGAGGAAATTGAAAAATGTGCAGAGATATTTAAATCATTAGCTCTTACCTATTGATATCTATGGAATTAATATAAAAAAGAAAATCACTGCAGTCATTTGCCTTCAGGATCCCCGTGTTAAAAAAGTAACACAGAAAGGATGATTGTTTTGAAGAGAAATGGATTACGGATCTTTTTTATTGTTGCGCCCATTATTGGTTTACTTATGTTAGAAAGTCCAATTATCTTACTAGCTAATTCTATTGATCCAATTATTTTTGGCTTTCCCTTTTTGGTTGCGTGGGTATTGTTTTGGTGGGCTTTTTGTACTGTTATTTTTTTAATTGCCTATAAAATGAACTGGGGAAAACAAAAATAACTTTTAAAGGGTGAGTATATTTGACTACTGGAGTTATTATTATTGCTTTATTTATGATCGTTCCTTTAATAATTGGATTTATAGCATCGGCAAAATCAAAGGATTCCAGTGATGATTATTTTATTCAAGGTAGGGGCATGGGTTCTGTTGCTGCGTTTTTCACTGTGTCAGCCACATGGTGGAGTGCATTTGCCTTTCTTGGGTCTAATGCTTCGTTTTATGTTGAAGGCCCAGTTTATTTAACTGCTTTTGCATGGAATATATTATTTGGTTATTTGTATTTCGTTGTTGGGAAAAGAATTTGGTTCTTAGGTAAAAAGTTTAATTATGTAACGCCTTCTGATTTGCTAGGGGATTTCTATAATAATGAAAAAGTGCGTATTATTGTAGGGTTGATAGTTATTATATTTACGATACCTTATCTGCAAATTCAATTAACAGGTGGTGCCTATTTAATAGAGGTGGCTTCTGGAGGAGTTATCCCTTTTTGGCTAGCTGCGCTTCTGTTTTATGCAGTTATTATAACTTATGTTTGGGTCGGTGGAATGCGAGCAGTAGCATGGACAGATATTATATATGGGGCACTCTTGTTTTTTGGATTGCTTTTTGTTGGTTTCTATATTTCCCGGGCGGTTGGAGGACCAATTGCCATGTTCAATCAAATGCAAGCGTCACACCCTGAATATCTTACTCTTCCCGGACCTGAAGGAGCTTCTGGTTACAGTGCATGGGTTTCTTTATGTTTTATTACTGCAATTGGAGCATTAATGGGTCCTCAACTTTGGCTGCGTATGTATGCAGTGAAAAATGGCAAACTATTTAATTTAATGCCATTTTTAATTTCCTTTGTAGCCATTACTTATATTGGCTCTGTACTTGTTAGCTGGACTGGCGTATTAAAAATGCCGGGAGTGGAAAATGCGGATCAAATACTACCTTTAATGGTTATGGAATACGCACCATTTGTTATTGGTGCTTTAATATTAGCCGGTGGAGCTTCAGCAGCAATGTCAACGGCTAACAGTCAAATTCATGCGGTTTCAGCTGTAATGACAAAAGATTTTTACCAAAGGTATGCCAACCCATCAGCATCCCAGAGTAAATTAATCCAGATGGGAAGGTATTTCCTCCTTATATTTTCTATACTAGCTTATTTTTTAGCTCTATTTGCACCAGGTCTTTTAGTTACAATTGGTTTAATTGCATTTGGTGGAACGGCACAGCTTATTGTCCCTACAATCGGTGCACTTTTTTGGAAAAGATCAAATGCATATGGCGCTATTACTGGTTTAACTGCAAGTATTATTTTCATTGTTTTGTTTACCTTTATCCCGGGATTAGTGAGCCCACTAGGATTAGATCCAGCGATGTGGGGGCTTATCATTAACATTGTACTGTTTATTGTAGTTAGTTTGTCGACAGCACCAAGGGACCAGAAGGTGGTAGACCGTTTTGCAAATGCTCTTGCATCTTTTAAATATGGAGAATGAGAATAGGCAATAAAAGCATAGATGGTCTAAGTCAAAGTGATGATGCAAATGTCGGTCAAGCCTATTCAGTAGTAAATTTATAAAAAATCATTAACTTTTTAATTGTTTGATAGAGACAGTTAATAAAAAAGCAACATTCCAGCAACAAGATTAAATTTATAAGTTCCTTCATTATTTATCCAGGGGGGTGGTACATATATTTTCTTTGTACACCCCCCTCATTCTCCCATTTAAAAATCACCCTCTTATACAAATTGGCCAATTCTTTACGATACGATTTAACATTTTGTCTAACATATCATTCAATCGAACAATCATAAGAATAATTAGATTGCTATATTCATGAATAGAGAAAGGGGAAGAGGTTACGTCTTCATTGGTAGTCTATTTCGACCGGTGGTATGCATATACTTTAGGAGGTGATCTCCCGGGCGAATAAGTCTAAAAGGTATGGATTATGAAAGAAGCGTGCCAACTTGCTTGAGAAGTATTCCTGGTTTTCTTAACTATCAAAATTTCCAAAGGAGGCCTATTAATGGGAAATTTACTGCAAAATTTACTGTCAGCTGAAGACCTGGCAAAGAATTTTGATGAGTCCA
>DATGTS010000111.1:0-3507 GCA_035301745.1 Candidatus Avamphibacillus sp. | reverse complement strand
AAACTTAAAACACCATAGATCCATTATTTTATTTCCACTCCTTGTTTTTTAATTTTTTTTCTTTCCTTCGCAGTTATTGGCTGATAGCTTACATATTTCATATTGGCTTTCATAAAAAAGTAACGATGTAGAAATTTTGCTGCAAAATATGCACAGAAAATGATAAAAAAATAGAAAGAAGCTATGGTTAAAAATTCATTTAATCCTTCTATTCTTTTTGTAATAACTGTTAATAGATAAGCCATGCCTGGCGTTGCTCCTAATACTCCCATGTATCTTGATTGATTACTCCCTTTTCTTTCTTTAGTCGGGGAACCAGCATATTTTTTATTTGATATCTAACCAGTATGTATGCTGTTACAACAGTAGCTAAAGTTATGATAATGTGTGATACAACTGAAGTAATGTGAAAATAATAATAAAGCATTCCCAAGAATAGTACAAACAAAGAAATAAAACTTAGTAACGTCCAACATCCCATATATAAAACCATCTCGAGTTGAGTCGAATACACATTTTTCACAAGAATTCTTATCAACCATAAATGAATAAAAAGTACAAATGGAGATGCGAACCATATAAATTCTATCTTAAATATACTTAGTAAGCTTAAGTACAAAGGGATATCATATAGAACAAAAATTAATACAACCTGAGTCAATTTAGATTGCTCGACAGGAAGTGATTCTAAATGTTCTTTAACATATAATGCTAAATCTTGATGCCTTGTTTCGGGGTTGATTTTCATATTCTTCTTCCTTCCTCATACCAATAAAATAATAAAATACCTTCTAGTTAAACCAACCTACTATTGTTTGCCCAACATTTTTAACAACATTAATACCAGCTTGAACACCAAGTCTTCCATATGTATTTTAAGTGATCTTTCTGTCGATTCAATGAAATGAATGATTAGTCTCAAATTTTCCTCTTAAAATATCGCTATCGCTTCCACTTTGATACTTCCGATCTAATACTTTTCACTTCGCAATTTTTTATTATTCTTCTTCGTTTTAATGGTTTCATATAATAAAACGCTAAAAAAGTAGCCGTACCCAAACTTCCAACAATCAAAAGCTTTGGGTTATTGGCAATTACAAACGTAAAAAAAGCTGCTGCTGCGAGCACAAGAGATATAATAAGAACCACGATTTCTCTTACCGACTGTTTCAGTCCTTCATTTGCACAGGATTCAAATAAGGAGTTATCTAAATATATGGGACGGACTTTTTCTTCCATGTAATATGCTTTATATAATTTATCAACAAAAAAACAAGCAATTGCCACCGCAACAATAACCAAGCTGAGATCTAAAAATAGACTATGATTGTTTTCATAGACACTTTCAAATAGAAATCCAATAGCAATTAGAGTTACAACAATCAAATATATGCTTGTAAATGAGCTTTTCTTTCTAAAAGGTATTTTATAAAATTCTCCGTCCGTTTTATTATAAAATAAGACATACAAATCTGAATTTCTATAGAACTGAATCAAAGTTCGCCTCACAGCCGATTTCTACCTCCTCCGTATACAACGCCATCAACATTTTCTTCGTTAAAATAAAGACTTGATTTGCATTCAAACTTTGAAGATAGAAACAACCATAATAATCAAACATGTTACTTCTCGTAAATATACAATCGTCCCTATTGGTCGCATAATGTTCATGTTGGTACCAACATGAACATTACCAAATCTTTTGATTATGAAAGATTTTTACACATCATTTTTAATACCCTCATCAATCCTATATTTCACAGCTAACTTCCCTTCTTTGACAACCTTCCGATTAACCATTAAAAAACCACCGAACAATACCAATAACGAAAGTGCTAATATCATTATATTTTTAGATACAATATAAACTGAAAAGCTGAATACACTAGCTGTGAACCAAAACAGAAAACTAAATAATACATTGACTAAGTGACCTACGGAACTGGGACGAAGCCATATTTTACTTTGGGGCAATGTATCAAGTTCGAGAACACTATACAATTTCCTTTTTCGATAATGACTAACCAATAAATATAGAATCGCCACCCCAATGACAGCAAAAATTAATAACGCGTTACGGAGAAAGTCCGATATAGAAACGTTAAAGTAATCCATGAGAGGAGCTAATAAAATTCCTCCTGTATAAGAAAGCCCCGTGACCAGGACGAAAAAAGATCCACCTTTTGCTTGCATTTTCTCTGTTTTTAACTTTTCTATAATGTCACTTTTTTCCACTTTAAAAATGTAATTAGGAAGTAGCCAAAAGAAAAACGGGAAAACGACCCTCCAAAAAGAACTTTCGATATCCATAAGGTATGCTTCTCCATCTATCTTCAACAAACGGTATCGTTCGTTATTAGCAAGATGTTGCACGTTGTTATCTTTCATAAAATTTACTCCTTTGTATCAATTTAACCACCAGTAATGGCCTCTCCTGCACTTTTAAAGAAGTCCCCTGTGGCTTCTCCCCATTCGCTTAACTTTTGACCGGCACTATCTACGCCGTCTTGAAGGCCTAAAAAGTTATGGCTGTATGCAAATTCAAAAATTGTTGTTAGTCCTATACCGGCTGCGATAGCCCAACCTCCAGGATTGGATCCTAGTGCTACCGTTCCTCCTATCGCTAATAATGCTCCTGAATGCGCTGTTGCTTCTCCTACAGATTTATCGTTATGATGTAAATCATCATAAAAACCATAAACAACGCCAGCCAATCCTAATGCTGTCCCAACTCTTCCTAGATACTTAGAAGTCTTTGCTAATTTATTAGAGTTACTATATTTCTTTTTAATGTCTCTATAAGTATCCAAATCTGCTATATTGGTTGCCTTTGTGATTTCCTTTTCATTTTTTAATAAGTAATCAGCAAGTTTTTCTTCACTATCTCCAGCATTTTTTAAGAATATAGGGAGATATCCTTCTCCATGCTCCCAAATCATACGAGGAGAATCATCTACAATATAGTCCACAAAAGGTTGATGATCTGCTAGATAATCATCTAACAGATCATTGTTATCTAGATATTCCAGGAAACTTGCAGTTGATTTTTCTTCAAGTTCCTTTTCATTCATATTATTACTTGTTTTATCAACCTGATTTAGAATTGCTTCATATTGTTCGTATTCGATATCACCATTTTTATACTCTTCATAAGCTTTATTTATAACATCCCTCGATGAAGGCTTTTCTTGATTTTGGAGCGCATTCTCTTTAGTGTCTTTCGCTTTTTTAAGTTCTGCTTCTTTCTCCTTCTCTTCTTCCACTTGCTTATCCTCATTATACCCTTGCAGTTTCTCCAGGTCTTTCATGTTTGAAGCCCCTTTGAAATCAGAGAAACGGGCGGAGCCTTTGCTGGTTTGAGCTTGCTCCATGACACTTTCAATCTGGCTTAACACAGTTTCTACGTCATGTTCATCTCCGATATCGGTGAATGTATCCAGATCTTCGTCTACTTCTTTCGCTTTCTTAACCGCGTTTCTTTTCCATTCATCCACGTCGGAGAACTCC
>DATGTS010000110.1:0-10506 GCA_035301745.1 Candidatus Avamphibacillus sp. | reverse complement strand
ACGCTTTCCGCGGGCGGCTGGTAAGCCTCCTCAGGCTACGCCTTGCGGGGTCTTACCTAGGCCTTTCCTCCCGCAAAAGCTTTTCGGTGGGACGAGCATTCACGCGCAGTCCCAGGAGTCGCCGCCTTTCGTTCCAATCAATTACATGAATATTGTAAGTGGAGTATCCTTATGTAACATTTCTTTATCCAGTTTAGCCATCCCAGTATCGCTTAACACCCCTGCTAAGCCTACTTGTGTCCATTCATGTTCTAAATATCCTATTTGCTTAGCTAAAAAGGCAGAAAGAAGTCCTACTGTAATACAATGATGATAAAAATAATCATCTGTTGTAACATGTTGTTGGATTCTATATATCTTCTCCTTCAATTCATTGACTCTTTTAATCAATGGAACGAGGAATTGACGTATCTCAGGCATATTTAAAGGCATATAATTTTGCCAAGAGGTGAAATGCTTTTTAAATTCATGGATGACTGCCAAATAATGCTCCTCAAATGAAGGAAAATCCTCCTGTTTTATTGATTTTCTACTATTACCATTTTCCTTTTGATTATTCTTAGGTACAAATGTCTCACCTGTTGCTAATTCTTTTGAGACATTCACACTTTTAACCAGAAATGCTTGAAGAAACTTGATGTGTTCTTCCGTTAAAACAGTATCTTTAGGAATAATCGGCTGATTTGATTTTCCTTTCACATCATTTAATAATAAACAACCAGGTATTAATTGTGATGGAGCTACATTCATCGTTTTCCCCCCTAACTGAACTTATAAAAAGGTGACTCAAAAGAAAACTGCTGAATTTCTTCCATGAGTCACCTTAAGCCATTATTTATTCATCGTTGTCTTTATTATCATCCTCTATTTCTTCTACTACTTCGCTGTCATCACTTTCGCCTTCTGTTTCTTCCTCTTCAGCATCTATTTTGGCTACTGTAGCTACTTCTTCCTCATCTTGAATACGTATGAGGCGAACTCCTTGAGTATTTCTTCCAGTTTGTGAAATTTCTTCCACTGGGATACGGATTAAGACACCAGCTATCGTAATAAGCATAATATCTTCATCCCCATGAACAGATTTAACAGCAATAACATGGCCAGTATCCTCATTCAACTTACACGTAAAGATACCTTTTCCACCACGTCTTGTGACACGGTATTCCTCTTCAGGTGTTCGTTTACCGACCCCTTTATTCGTCACATGTAACACTTGATCTCCTTCATCAAGAATCTCCATAGAAACGACCTCATCATCATCACGTAAGGAAATTCCTTTTACTCCAGCTGCTGTTCTTCCCATGGATCTTACTTCATTTTCCGGGAAGCGAATGAGATAACCTTGTTGTGTCGCAATCATAATATCTTTGGTTCCGTCTGTTAACCGAACAGACATTAATTCATCATTTTCTTTTAAACCAACTGCGATTAATCCGCCTTTTCGTATATTCAAGTATTGGGATACTTTCGTACGTTTAGATATACCTTGTTTCGTAGTAAAGAAGAGATACCAATCGTCTCTATAATCATCAATGGCAATTACAGCATTAATCCATTCGTCCTTTTCAATTTGTAATAGATTGATGATTGGCAAGCCTTTAGCTGTCCGGCCAAATTCAGGAATTTCATACCCTTTTGAGCGATATACTTTCCCTTTATTTGAAAAGAAAAGAATTGCATCATGTGTGGAAGTATATAAAAGATGCTCCACAAAATCATCTTCATTGGTACCCATTCCCTGAATACCACGGCCACCACGGCGCTGTGTGCGATAAGTCGAAGCAGGCAGGCGTTTAATATATCCTTGATGTGTCAATGTAATAACGATATCTTCCTCAGGAATTAAATCTTCATCTTCTAGGAAGCCTATACCGCCTAGAACAATATCTGTACGACGTTCATCATTATATTTCTCTTTCATTTCCGTTAGTTCTTCTCGAATAATTTCTAATACTTTTTCTTTATCAGAAAGAATTGCTTTTAACTCTGCAATCAGTTTAATTAAATCACTGTATTCTTCTTCAATTTTTTCTCGTTCTAAACCTGTTAAACGTTGCAAGCGCATGTCTAAAATAGCTTGTGCCTGTTTTTCCGACAGGTCAAAACGCTCCATTAGGCCTTCTCTGGCAATTTCCGTAGTCTTTGAATGACGGATTAGCTCAATAACAGCGTCCAAATTATCGAGTGCTACTCTTAAACCTTCCAAAATATGTGCGCGAGCCTCTGCTTTTCGTAATTCAAAAGCAGTTCGACGCTCAATAACCTCTACTTGGTGGTTTAAATAATGCTCAAGAGCCTGCTTTATTGTTAGGACTTTAGGTTGTCCATCAACCAAAGCAAGCATATTAATACCGAATGTTGTCTGAAGAGCAGTATATTTATATAAATTATTTAATACAACATTTGCATTAAAATCACGACGAATCTCAATGACAATACGCATTCCATTTCGATCTGATTCATCGCGTAAGTCTGTTATTCCTTCAATTCGTTTCTCGCGAACATGCTCTGCAATTTTTTCAATTAATTTCGCTTTGTTGACCTGATATGGTAATTCCGTCACAATGATCGTTGATTTTCCACTCGAATGTTCTTCAATCTCTGTTTTTGCTCGAAGTGTAATGGAACCTCGACCAGTTTCATAGGCTTTGCGAATCCCACTTCTGCCCATGATTTGTCCTGCTGTTGGAAAGTCTGGCCCTGGTAAGTGATTTTCCATAATTTCTTCAATGGTTATATCAGGGTCTTCACTTATTGCAAGGACAGCATCAATTGTCTCCCCTATATTATGTGGTGGAATATTAGTTGCCATACCAACAGCAATACCTGAAGTTCCATTGACGATTAAGTTAGGAAAACGTGCTGGTAAAACAACCGGCTCACGTTCCGCTCCATCATAGTTATCCTGATAATCAATGGTATCTTTATTAATATCTTTTAGTAACTCCATTGAAATTTTGGACATTCTTGCTTCGGTATAACGCATCGCTGCTGCCGAGTCACCATCTACAGATCCAAAGTTACCGTGGCCGTCAACAAGCATATACCGATAGCTAAAGTCTTGTGCCATACGTACCATCGATTCATATACGGCAGAATCACCGTGTGGATGGTACTTACCAATAACTTCTCCAACAATACGAGCAGATTTTTTATAAGCTTTATCAGCATGCATCCCTAAGTCATTCATGGCATATAATATTCTGCGATGGACAGGCTTTAAACCGTCACGTACATCCGGAAGCGCCCTTGAAACAATTACACTCATCGCGTAATCAAGGAAAGATGTACGTATTTCATTACTAATATTTATATCTTGAATATTTTGACGTTCATGATCCGCCATTCCATTACCTCCCAGTATTTAAAAAAGAAAAATACATAGCATTGATATATAAAGTTTTCTTTATACATCTAGATTTTCTACGTATTGGGCGTTTTCTTCGATGAAGTTACGACGCGGTTCAACTTTATCTCCCATAAGCATATCAAAAAGATGGTCAGCTTCCATCGCATCTACTAGTTCCACTCTAAGCAATGTCCTTGAATCTGGAGACATTGTTGTTTCCCACAGTTGCTCCGCATCCATTTCTCCTAAACCTTTATAACGTTGTAATCCAGGTTTAGGTGATTTAGGAAGTTCTTCCAAAATCTTATCAAGTTCTCGATCATTATAAGCATATTGGACTTTTTTCCCTTGTTGAATTTTATAAAGTGGTGGCTGGGCAATATAAACATAGCCATGTTCAATCAATGGACGCATATAACGATAGAAGAAGGTTAATAATAATGTTCGAATATGAGCACCATCCACATCCGCATCCGTCATAATAATAACTTTGTGATAGCGAGCTTTCGATATATCAAAGTCTTCCGATATTCCTGTACCTAAAGCTGTGATCATCGCCCTGATTTCTCTATTAGATAATATCCTGTCCAGTCTTGCTTTTTCTACGTTTAAGATTTTACCTCGTAGTGGAAGTATAGCTTGGAAGTGTCTATCACGTCCCTGTTTAGCTGAACCTCCAGCTGAATCCCCCTCAACAATATACAATTCACTGATTTCAGCATTTCTTGAGGAGCAATCTGCTAATTTACCAGGGAGATTAGATACCTCTAGTGCTCCCTTTCTTCTTGTTAAATCACGAGCTTTTTTAGCAGCTTCTCTTGCACGTGAAGCCATTAATCCCTTTCGCACAATTATTTTACCTATACTCGGATTTTCAAGTAAAAATTTAGAAAACTCACTACTAAAAGTAGAATCAGTTACTGTGCGTACTTCACTATTTCCAAGTTTTGTTTTCGTTTGACCCTCAAATTGAGGATCAGGGTGCTTAATAGAGACAATGGCTGTTAATCCTTCCCTTACATCGTCTCCTGTAAGATTTGCATCATCTTCTTTAAACTGATTACTTTTTCTGGCGTAATCGTTAATTGCTCGTGTTAGTGCTGTTCGAAAGCCTACTTCATGTGTTCCACCTTCATGGGTATGGATGTTATTCGCAAAGGAATAAAGATTACTAGCAAATCCGTCATTATATTGAATCGCTACTTCTACAGCTATGCCTTGATCTTCTCCTTCTGCAAAAAATGGCTCATGAAGCACTTCTTTCGTTCTATTAAGGTATTCTACGTAAGAACTAATTCCACCTTCATAATGAAAGGTTTCAGGCTCTTCATCTGTTCGTTTATCTTGTATGGAGATGCGCAACCCTTTATTTAAGAATGCTAATTCACGTACTCGTTTTACTAATGTTTCATAATCAAAGGTAGTTCCTTCTGTAAATATCTCTGGATCGGGTTTAAAATGTATAACAGTACCGTTATGATCTGTTTCACCGATAACTTCAACATCTTTTACTTTAACCCCACGTTCAAAACGAATATGGTGAATCTTTTCATCACGGTGTACATAAACATCCAAGCTACTTGAAAGGGCATTAACAACAGAGGCACCTACACCGTGCAATCCACCAGATACTTTATAGCTTCCGCCTCCAAATTTTCCTCCAGCATGTAAGACAGTCATAATAACTTCAACAGCTGGTTTTCCAGTTTTATGTTGAATGTCAACAGGAATTCCTCTCCCATTGTCCTGAACCGTTATACTGTTATCTTTTTCAATCATAATTTCAATATGGTCACAGTATCCAGCTAGAGCCTCATCAATACTGTTATCAACAATTTCCCATACTAAATGATGAAGACCTCTTTCACTTGTTGAACCAATGTACATTCCAGGTCTCTTTCTGACTGCTTCAAGTCCCTCCAAAACCTGAATTTGATCGGCATTATATAATTCTTCTTCAGTCATTTCATTTTCGATTGACATTTTTCCACCTACATTCCTTTTTTCGAATTAATCAATATTTAGATCATCCGAATAATCTTCTAATTTATTAATCGTTGACGTATAACTTGCTCTTTTTTCTAGAGTCGAAACAGATAACGTACTTAAATAGATAAGGTCATCAGTAATAACAACCGACTTCACATCTTGTTCAGGTCCTGAATATTCTCTGTTTTCCATCATTTCCTCCATAATTACTGAAGAAGAGATAAGATTATGGTCAATGATGGAAATAATATCATTTACGCTAATAACGTTACTATCTCCTATATGAATAAACACAGCACAATCCACCTTCACCATTTTAAGTTTCTTATTTAAGTTATCTTTTTTACATTTCCAGCATGAACTTGAAATATATCCGCATTTCTCAGTGTTTCATGGTGAATACCATCGACACTTGTAGTTGAAACAAAGGTCTGCACTTTACCTTGAATCGTATTTAATAAATGTGATTGTCTAAAATCATCTAATTCACTTAAAACATCATCAAGAAGCAGTACGGGATATTCACCGATTTCGTTATAAATCAATTCAATTTCTGCCAGTTTTACAGATAAAGCTGTTGTTCTTTGCTGTCCTTGCGAACCATATGTCTGTACATTTTTATCATTAACATAAAAAACTAAGTCATCCCGATGTGGACCTATTAGGGTTGTACCACGTTCAATCTCTCTTTCTTTTATCTCAAGAAACTTATTTTGATAGATAGTTTCTATTTTCTCCTTCTTTTCATCTTCTAATACTTCTATCGTAGGTGAATATGTTATATTAAGCTCTTCTAACTCCCGACTTATCCCATGATGAATAGGACTGGCCCATTTTTTTAATAATTTCAAAAATATAAAACGCCGCTCCAAAATTTCTGCAGCATGTACTATTAATTGATCAGTTAATACTTGCAACATAACGTCTTCTTGAGTCTTTTTATATTGCATTTGTTTTAATAAATGATTCCGTTGTTTTAATATTTTTTGATATTGGGCAAGATGAAAGACATATTTTGGCTGGATTTGACCTAATTCCATATCGATAAATCGCCTTCTAATTTGTGGTGATCCTTTGACTAATGTTAAGTCTTCGGGTGCAAACATAACAATATTTAACGTACCTATATAATCACTAAGACGTTGTTGTTCGATTCGATTGAGTTTTGCTTTTTTACCTTTCGTAGAGAAAATGACTTCAAGAGGAAATGTGCGATTTCTTTTCATAATTCTTCCTTCTATTTTAGCATATTTTTTATCCCATTGGATAAGTTCTTTTTCCCTTGAAGTACGATGAGACTTGGTTAAAGCTAATAAATAGATGGCTTCCATTAAGTTTGTTTTACCTTGAGCATTCTCGCCGATGATAACGTTTATTTTATTATCAAAAGAAAGTTTTAATTCATCATAATTACGATAGTTTTTTAATTTTAATTGTTCTATATACATGAGGATTCCTCTTTATTTATCAACTATAAATGTCCCGACATTATCGATTTCCACAGTATCACCTGGGAAAAGTTTTTTACCACGTCGATGTTCTTTTTCTCCATTCAATAGAACGCCTACATCATTTAAATAGGATTTAACCATTCCACCTGATTCTAAAATATTTGTAAGCTTTATAAATTGTCCTAATGTAATAAATTCTGTGGTTATCTTAATTTTTTCCTTCAAGTTTTTCACCAATCTTCTTAGTCAATTTTAAAAAGCCTCTTATACCTATTCTACTAAAGTTTTCACATTAAGGGAAGGATATCCCTTTTAATTACATAAAAGCTCGTAATAATGCCTCTATTTGTTTTTTAGAGGGAAAAAAGCTCCTATTTATTAAAAATAAGAGCTTTTTTACATTTTGACTATATATTTTCACCGTAAGTCAATTTCATTTTTTAATATGTTCTTACTGGTAAAATAAGTTGAATTATTGGATCCTCATTTTGCGGACGGAGAATGAAGGGACGCATGGCTCCTGTAAATTCAATATTTACTTCATCTACCTCCATCGCTCGTAAAGCATCCATCATATATTTGGAACTAAATGAGATCTTTAGGTCTTCTCCTTCAATGGATTGGACAGATAAATCTTCAACTACTTCACCTATTTCAGAAGAACTCCCTGTAATTTCAATCATTTTATTACCTTTTGTCATTAAACGGACGACATTATTATGTTCCGCTTTTGCAAGTAAAGAAGCACGATCAATTGTTTGAAGCAAGTTTTTTGTATTTACACTAATTGTTGTTTTGCTTTCGTCTGGAATTAAACGAGAAGTTTCTGGATAATTACCTTCAAGCAAACGTGACATGAATTTCAAATGTTTGGTACGGAAAAGTATTTGGTTATTTGTCATGCTTATTTCTACTTTTTCCTCTGTATCATCTAGAATCTTATTTAATTCATTTAAGCTTTTTCCAGGAATAACTATATTTGAAAATTCTATATTCGTTTCTACAGGAATATCACGAGATGCTAAACGATGGCTGTCTGTCGCTGTAAAATTTAAAACACTATCTTTTAGTGTTAAATTGACACCTGTTAATATCGGTCTTGTTTCCATATTAGAAACTGCAAATACAGTTTGTTTAATTAAGTTTTTTAATAAGTCAATTGGTAATTCAAAACTATTTTCAGTTTGAACTTGTAAAATTTGTGGATATTCTTCAGGATCTTGTCCATTTAAATTAAATTCAGCGTTTCCTGAACGAATGAGAACTTTTAAGTTATCATCTGTTTCTATTTCAACTTTACTTTCAGGTAATTTACGAATGATGTCTGGAAAATAACGTGCTCCGAGTACAATACTACCTTCTTCAATCTGTTCAACATTTACATGGTCTTCGTTTTCAGCAGGTATAAAAGATTCAATGGAAATATCAGAATCACTTCCTGTTAGAGTAATTCCATGTTGTGTTGCTTCTAATTTCATTCCCGTTAATATAGGTATTGCTGTTCTTGAAGAAATAGCTTTCATTACGTCTTGTATACTCGCAATTAACTTTTCACGCTCGATTATAAATTTCAAAATAATACCCTCCTAGTATATATATATTATTTATTAATAAAATACAGTAACAGTAATAATAGGACTTGTGATTATGTGGATAAGACTTTTGATCCCCATAAACCATAAGTTATCCCCATGTGGATAGGTTGTTGACAACTCTGCACCCGTTATTAACGCTATTCACATGTTGATAGGTTATATAGATTTTAATTGCTCGATAAGTTCTTCCATTTCTTTATTTAGAAGTGTGTCCTTTTGTATCATTTTTGATATTTTATCATGAGCGTGTAGGACAGTTGTATGATCCCTACCTCCAAATTCTTTTCCTATATTGGGTAAGGATGAATCCGTTAATTCTCTAGAAAGGTACATGGCAATTTGCCTAGGAAGGACGATTGCCTTTGTTCTTTTTTTAGCTAAAATTTCTTCTACTTTTACATTATATTTTTCCCCAACAAATTCTTGAATCATCTGTATTGTGATTTCTTTTGGTTTATTACTTGGAATAATGTCTTTTAAAGCATCTGCCGCGAGTGCTGCATCAATATCTTGATTAACTAATGAGGAATAGGCGACAACCCTGATCAATGCTCCTTCTAATTCACGAATGTTTGTATCAATTTGATTGGCAATATAAAGCATCACTTCATTTGGAATATCTAGTCCTTCTGCTTTTGCCTTCTTATTTAAAATTGCAATTCGTGTTTCAAGATCAGGAGGTGTAATATCAGTAATAAGACCCCATTCAAACCGTGAGCGTAGCCGATCTTCTAAAGTAGGTATTTCTTTAGGTGGTCGGTCACTGGAAATAATAATTTGTTTATTTTCTTCATGAAGTGCATTAAATGTATGGAAAAATTCCTCTTGTGTTGATTCTTTTCCAGCGATAAATTGAATATCATCAATTAAAAGTACGTCTACACTACGATATTTATTACGAAAAGCAATTGTTTTATTATCCATAATTGCATTAATAAATTCGTTCGTAAATTTCTCAGAAGTTATATAGACAACTTTAGCATTCTTATCATGCTCTCTTACATAATGCCCGATTGCATGCATTAAATGGGTTTTTCCTAAACCAACTCCACCATAGATAAATAATGGATTATATGCTTTAGCTGGGGCTTCTGCTACAGCAAGTGAAGCAGCATGAGCAAAGCGGTTACCAGATCCTATAACGAAACTATCAAATGTATACTTCGGATTTAACATCGTTTTTTTAGTTTCCCCTTTAGGATTCATGGATGAAACCGGTTTTGGAGAAGACTTGGTAGATTCAGAGTTTTCGTCTTCAGGAATTACAAATTTTACATTTAAATTTGCTCCAGTGACTTCAATTAAAGTGTCATTAATTAATTGAGTATATCTTTCTTGTAACCAGTCTTTAGCAAATTCATTGGGTGCAGAAATCGTTAAGGTATTATTTTGAAGTGCTTTAGCTTTTGTATCTTTTAACCATGTCTCAAAACTAGGTTTACTTATTTTACCCTCAATACTTTTTAGTGCAGATGACCATAAATCATCAATATTTTCCAAACATATTCACCCCTTTCAAAATAAAGCTATTATAAGATTAAAAAGCCTCTCATCAGGTCTTTTAAAAAATATATAAAAGACAGAAAGGCTATAGTAAAAATAGAAATTAAACTGTATTTTTACAAAATGAAATTTAAGTTGTACTCAAGAATAACACCCTGTTGATATCTTTATCCCAAACATGTTATCATGTATCCACAACTTATTAACAATCTGTGTATAAGTTATATAAGGGAAAAGTTTTACACAAGTTGAAACATAACTATAATATCAAAATAAGTCCCTAAGTGCAATGGTTTTTCGACGCTTATCCACATATCCCATATATTGTGGATGCAAGTAATTCACAGCCCTGTAATTTGTGGTTAACTTGTCGATATTTGTTGTGGATGAAAAAATAATGTCGGATGTACAACAAACAAGGTATGTGGATAAGTGTGTTATAAGGTTTATTGGAGATAGTGGCGAAGTTACATATTATTTTATGATATGTGTAAAATTTTACTCGGGGAATATTCCAGTATATTTTTCTAGATAAAAAAGAGAAGGCACTCTATCATAAATGTATGCTTACTAGGGCAAATACATATAGAGAGAGGCCTTCCCGTGGAACATATTATAT
>DATGTS010000109.1:0-7795 GCA_035301745.1 Candidatus Avamphibacillus sp. | reverse complement strand
TTTATAGCCTTCATTAGGTACAATATTTGTCACACCAAATCTACCTTCTGTCAAAGTACCAGTTTTATCAAAAACAACTGCATTCAGATTACGTGCCTCTTCGAAGTTCGTTCGGTTACGGATTAACAACCCCTTTTTAGCAGAAATTGATGTAGATACCGCTACAACAAGCGGTGCCGCTAAACCGAGCGCGTGTGGACAAGTAATTACCATTACTGTTACCATACGCTCTACTGCAACATCGAATGAATAGCCTAGCAATAACCAAATAAATAGCGTTGCAAACCCAGCCACAAGTGCTAAATAAAATAACCATTTGGCTGCTCGATTCGTTAAATCCTGTGTTTTGGACCTGGATTCCTGCGCCTCTTGAACCATTGTAATGACTTGGGATAAATAAGAATCTTCGCCGGTTTTTTCAACTTGTATTGTAAGTGATCCCTCGTTATTAACAGAACCACCGATTACCTCGTCGCCTTTATATTTTTCAACTGGTACGGACTCTCCAGTAAGCATAGACTCATCAATAGCAGATTTTCCATCAACAATCGTTCCATCGACGGGAATTTTTTCACCTGGCTTTACAAGTACTAGATCCTCATGTTTCAATTCGGATAATGGTACATCGTGTACCTGATCATTTTCATCTAATTTATGCGCTTCATTTGGCATGAGCTTAACTAGCTGCTCAAGTGCATTGGAAGCACCCATTACCGAACGCATTTCAATCCAGTGCCCAAGTAACATAATGTCTACTAATGTAGCCAATTCCCAGAATAAATTATGCCCTTCCCAACCAAACACAACAAACGCGCTATAACCGTACGCAATAGTAATTGCAAGACCAATCAGGGTCATCATACCTGGATTTTTATCTTTTAATTCACTAATTCCACCAGTAATAAACGGCCAGCCACCATAGAAAAATACAAACGTAGCAAGCACAAATAAAATATATTGGTCATTAGTAAATCGCCAGTCTACTCCCATGAAATCCTGGATCATTGGCGATAATGCAAGAATTGGAATAGTAACGATTAAAGAGATAAAAAAGCGTTTTTTAAAATCTGAAACCATGTCACCGTGATCATGGTGACCATGATGATCATGTTCGCCGTGTCCACTATGATCTTGATGACTGCTATGGTCATGATTGCTTTGATTATCATGATCATGTTGTTCATTGAATTTATTATCATGTTTTTCCAAACGTAGCACTCCTTCTTATCAGGCATTTTTTCAAACTCACTTAACTATACTATACCCCCGTAATGTTTTTATAAACATTTTGTATTAAAAAAAGACTATCTAAATTCAATTTAGATAGTCAAAATATATGGGATGATACTAAAAGAGTTAAAACCCTGGAAGTATAAATATACTATGGGGTAGAAATATCCAGAATTTATCAAGAATATGTTACAATAAGATTAAAAAATGTTAAATTACTGTTTCACTAGACTTTATTTGCCCACTTATAACCTATGCCCCAAACTGTCTTAAAATAATCATCGATGGAAAATCCAGCATTCCTAATTTTTTCCCGCATATTTCGAACATGAGAATCGACAGTCCTACCCTCGGTTTCTGAATCGTAACCCCATATTAATTCAATCAATTGTTCTCTCGAAAATACCTGATTGGGATTTTTCATAAAATGTCCTATCATAATGAATTCTTTAGGTGTTAACATAATTGGTCTGCTCTTATAAGATAGTTCAAAGCGCTCTTTACTCCACAATAAACCGTCAACCTCAATGTAATCTGTTGCTGTTTGCCTACGCAATAAAGCATCCATTCTAGCTAACAATTCCTCTTCATTTATTGGTTTTGTGATGTAATCGTCAGCCCCAATGCGCAGCCCCTTAACAATATCCCCCTTTTGGCCACGTGCCGTTACCATAATGATAGGAACATCGGAGATCTGCCTTATTTCTTGGCATAACCCCCAGCCATCCATTCCCGGCATCATAATATCAAGTAATATAAGGTCAAAAGTTTCCCTTTCTATGTATAATAGGGCTTCATTAGCCCCCAGCGCCTTTTTACATGAGTAATTATACGGTCTTAAATACAAAGCTAATAAATCCAGCATTCGTTTTTCGTCGTCAACCAACAAGACCTTATTCAATATGCTCACCTCTTCAGTCCAATACTCACTCTTGTTCCTTTTCCTCTCTCACTGAATATGCGTATATAGCCCCCATGAGCAGCTACAATTTCTCTGGCTATTGATAACCCAAGACCAGTTCCACCACTCTCTCTTGATCTGGACTTCTCAACACGATATAACCGGTCAAATATATAAGGCAGATCTTCTTCGGGAATGCCTTCTCCTTCATCTGAAATGGTAATAAGCGTATTAAATTTATCCTCGGTTACTTCTAATTTGACGTGATCTCCACGCTGGGAATGTTTTTTTGCATTATCTAAAATATTTATTAAGACTTGTTGAAGTCTATCCGGGTCCACAAATGCAATTAATTCCTTTGAACACTTTACAGAAAGTGTAAGCTGCTCTTCAGCAAATACAGGTGTAACAAGATCAATTACAGTTTGAATAAGATCATATAAAATTACACGCTTTTGCCCGATAACGAAACTGTTTTGATCCATTTTAGCCAAGTCAAATAAATTCTTGATCAGAACCGTTAATTGCTCTGTTTCTTCGCGAATGATTTTAATATATTCTTTCGCTTCCTGTGGAGATATATCCTGGCGACTAACGATATCCGCATACCCTTTTATATATGTCAATGGTGTTCTAAGTTCATGTGCAATACTTGCTAAAAACTCATTTCTCGCCCTTTTCATTTCCTCTAAATCATTCGATAGTTTAGTTATCGAATTTGCCAATTCACCCAGTTCATCTTTTCGCTCTGTATGCAATTGAACTGTATTTTTTCCTTTACTTAATTGTTCTGTAGCTTCCTTCATTTTTATTAATGGAGAAGTAATAAATCGAGATAATATAATAATAGTCATTATTGTCAATGCAATAATAATCAGACCGCTAATGATAAATTGATCACTAATATGGTTAACGACTTTTTTTACATTATTGGTATCAGCAAACATAAAAACATGACCTTTATGCTTATCATTAATCGTAATTGGACTATCTGTTGCAATATATTTTTCCTGTGCCCAGCGTTCTTCAACTACTTTTCCTTTTGTCGGGATGTTATTCGCATCTGTATGCCTAATCACATTTTCCATTTCTTTTTCAATCGGATCGGAAGAGATAATCACTTCCCCTGATTCATCTACAATGATTACAGCAAATTCGGATACCGATTCCATCAAACTGACATGCTCTAGTGTCGTGCGGTCAAATTTATCTTCTAAAACATCCCGGTGCATATTTCCCCGTGCTAATAAGCTATCCATGACTTCGTTAATTCGTTCATTTGCCACATTTGTATATAATATAAAAAATAAAAACGTCTCCATGATTAAGATGAAAACGAAAAAAAGCAATCCAATTTTGAATGAGAGCTTATTAAACATAACTTACCTCTTTATCACCAGTATATTAGGGCGTCGAAAAAGCCAATTACAATGAGCAAAACACCAGCCGCTTTTTGGACGATTGCTCCGATTTTCCTGCCCTGTCTTAATATTGCACCACTTGCACCAAAATACCAAATTAAAAAAATCACTAAGAGCAATGGTAGAGAGGTACCAATCCCAAATACAGATGGGAGAAATACACCGTAAGATGTTACCAAAACAACAGGCATTAATGTAAAAAGAAACAATACAAACATCGTCGGGCAGAAGGCCAATGTAAAGCTAGCACCCATGAGAAAGCTTCCTAGATAACTTTCTCTAAGTACGTTTGCTGGTAAATTAAAGGTGCGAAATGTCTTTTTCCAATGAAATAATCCGACCATGAATAGTCCAATTACAATGAGCAAAGGGCCGATTGTTTTTCTAAGTATTGGTAATAGTTGTGACAGAGTACCATATACTTCTCGACCCAACAGCCAAATCACAATCCCTAATATGGAAAAGACCACGAGTTTGCCTAATATAAATAAAAACACATGTAACCAAGGTACCTTATCTACTAATGATTTATTGCCATAAATAGTGATGGCACTAACATTACTCGTAAGCTGGCATGGTGCCACGGCCCCAACAATTCCAAGAAAGAAGGCGAATATTAATGGAAATTGTTCAAATCCATATGCAAGTTCTTGAACCGGACCAATGAACGTACTGCTGATTTGATTAAATAACTGATACATATTCACCCACCCATTATCGTTTATTTAACATTTCCATCCTCAACAATTTGCTCCCAAGAATTTGTTGCATCTTTAGATAGGTAAGCTTGTCCTTTCGTAGTATAAAAGACAAATTCCTGATTATCTTTTGGGTTTTGGGCAATAAATACCGGCCCGTCCTCTGTTAATTCCGGTAAATTCATTGACTCCTTCTCCCCGTCTTCAATATTGTATTTCATTAATTTTGGATTTGTATCGTAACTTGCATAATATAAGTTCTCTTCATTAAAGAATACCGCTGTACCAATTTCCGTAGCTGCTGTAATAGACTTGAATGTTGTCCCTCCATCACTGGATAAGTACGCGCCACCTGATGTAGCAGCTGCAATGTAATCTGAATTGGTCGGATGCATACTAAAGGCAAGAATATCCCCGTCTAATCCGGAAGCATTTACTTCTTCCCATGTCTCACCCTTATTTTTACTTATATAAATGCCAACTTCCAGCTTGGGATTTTTTGCTTCGTTCAATAAAATGATATCATGGCTATTATATCCCACAGCCATTACATGAAAGTCACTTTCCCCTTCAAAATCAATATCTTCTAATGTCTTGCCGCCATCAAAGCTGCGTTTCAACCCAATTGGGTTTGGTAGATCAGAATCTTTGCCAGGATGTCCGGATGTGTAAAAACCTTTGTCAACTGTAGTAAATCCCATATAATCATTAAAGTTTTCCGTTGTTTCGAACCATTCGCCGTCTCGATAGATCTTTAAACCGGTGTGTGATGCAAGATATAACCCACCGTCATCTCCGCTATATCCCATCCCATGTACATGCTCCATACTACCATCAAAGCTCGTTTCAAATGATTGCTCTTCCTTACTGCTGCAACCTGTTATAAATATACCGGCTATAATTGTTAAAATAATCACTATTTTTTTCATGTTTTGTTTCCTTCCCACAATAATTTAAAGCTAAAAAACTTGAACTGTACCGTACTAAAAATATTTTATAAAAAAAGTATCCAGTTTTTGTGCAGACTTTATTTATTCGGAGATAAAACCAACCTTCGCATAATTGACGTTATCAGATAGCTTTCTTGCTCAACCTTTCATCTAGTTTTTTTACTTTTTATTGTCCTCCGATTTATATTGGCGCCCATTATACGTACGGTAAGCGAGTTTACTATATCAAGCATTTTCCGAACGACTGGACGCTTAAGTACATATGCTCTATTAGCTCGATCTTTCTTCTGGCTTTACAACCCGAGTAATTTCTTTAAACCTCGTAACCGGAGCAGGAACCGAACAAAAGAAGTTATTTTATCGTATTTCTTCTTAATAATTTCCATTCGATCAAGCATCCTCTTTACTCCTTCCGCCATCTTTAATAATTGGTAATAATCGCTCATACTCTGCCACATCGATTTTCCCTTTGGCTAATCTTTCTTTTAAAATTTGTTCTGGGGGCTTTTTACGTTCATCACTGAAGTATTTCGCCAGGAGGAAAATCCCTAGAATGATTAACCCTAACCACATTGCGGTTATAACCAATATTGGCCAAAACATACCATAACCGGGAATCATGTGCATCAGATCCCTACCTATATATTTTATCTCTTATCACTTATCCCGCTATTTTAAAATAACGCTTTGTACGAGGATAAAATATCTTTACGGTTGGATTTCCTTAAAATAGCTCTCCAATCGTTCTAACGTCAAAGCACCTTCAACTTTTTCTACAATTTTTCCCTCCGGACTAATAAAAAAAGTACTTGGAATAGGTCCGATTTTGTATAAATCATTTACTTGTGCCTTTTTGTCATGCACGATTGGAAATGTGAGGTCATACTTGTCAATGAATTGATGAATGACTATTTCTGAAGCATCTAAACTAACAGCAACGATTTCGATGCCCTTTTCTTTATATTCCGGATATAGTTTTTCCATATAAGGCATCTCTGCCTCGCATGGTTTACAATAAGTCGCCCAAAAATTAAGCATTATGCCCTTTCCCTTTAAATCACTAAGCTGTATCGTTTCCACCTCATTATTTTTATTGATTTGTTGTAATTTGAAATCCGGCGCCTGGTCACCGACTTTATAAATCGCATTATCTTTATTAAAGTTAGTTATTAGGGCAAATACAACTGCAGCTAATAATATAATTAAAATACTCAACCTGAAAATCAATCGTTTTCGTTTCTTCTTGCTCTTTCTTGCTTTTGCTTGTTCTAAACGCATATAACCACTCCTACACTAATTATTTTAATTCAATTGCAAGGAAGTCTTTCATGTGTGCATTTCTCGCATAGCATATCAAATGTTTATCAAGTTTTTGTGCAGGATTTATTAAAGGTTAAAATGAACCTTAGCAATAGAATGTCAATAAATAATTTCCTGGATTTTCCCATAAAAAAGGAAAGCTGCTCAATGAAAGGTTGAACAGCTTTCCCTATTTAATCTTTAACTTTCAAAGCCAAAGCGCAGTTACTCTATATGTCTCATTAAATATGCTGCATCATTCCCCACACCTTGTAAGAGTGCAGAACCCCTTCTATATTGCCAGGGTAAACCTAAAAAATATAAACCTTTGCTATTGGTAATACCTCTATCATGAATGGGCTTTCCTTCGTCATTTAATACACCTGATACGTTTAACCATGAATGGTCAAATATAAAACCAGTGGCCCATATAATATTATGTACATCAAGAAATGTGTTGTCTTGGAATATAATTTTATTTCCCTGACCATCAATGGATCTATTTTTAATGACAACATTATCATTTTGAATGGCGTACTTCAGTTCAAGACCGAAAATTGGATCACCTATGTTTTGAGTTAGCTTCCCTATGAATGATTTGGAGGTTGCTTTTAATAATCCAACCTTGTCAAACCACCAAAAAATACTTTTATTTTTAATTACCAACGGAAAAAACTTTAAACGGTTACTTGTAGATAGATATGTCTTCCTTTCTTGTGAAATTTCTGCTGCTATTTGTGCTCCACTGTTACCTCCACCCACAACTAAAGTATTTCCTTCTTTTAATTGAGAAGGATTTTGATATTCAGACGAATGTAGCTGAACAATCCCTTTTGATAAAGATTTGGCTAATGTGGGGATCCTTGGTTTCTGAAATGGACCTGTGGCTACTATTACATTCCGGGTTTCATATTCTGCATGCTCTGTTGAAATATGATATATATTATTTCCTTTTCTGACATCAGTTACCTTCGTGTTATGTTTAATCGGTAGTTCAAAAGTGTCCGCAAATGCCTTCAGATATTGTGATATTTCATCCTTTGCGGGAAAGCCTTGGGGATTTCCCTTAAGTTCTAATCCCGGTAACGAACTAAATAATCTAGGTGTAAACAAAACTAAGGAGTCATATCGCCTTCCCCATACTTCTCCTATTTCTTGATTTTCATCTAAAATAAGGAAAGAATGATCTGAATGTTTTAAGTAATACCCCATTGCTAATCCCGCTTGACCAGCACCGATAACAATCGTATTGTACATTTCTTCACACCCTATTGGATAAGCCATATGATTGGTTTT
>DATGTS010000108.1:0-4101 GCA_035301745.1 Candidatus Avamphibacillus sp. | reverse complement strand
TTTGGGGTACAAATTTCATGTGATCGATCAACACGGCAACGGCCAAACTTACGGGGAACCTTTTCGCAAAAACAATTTGGAGCCTGATCACATAGAAGAGGTTTTAAATGGAGATATTTATCATGGAATTGCCAATTTCCCGTGGAAGCTTTTTGTGACTGGTTTCTTTGATAATGAATTGAAAAACACAATTGGCTTTCCTATTCATGTAAATGGGGAAGTGCATGCTTTATTTATCCGGCCAAACACAATGCAACAGTTCGGGGAAATGCGCATATTTTTGGCTATACTACTTATTTTTTCATTGTTATTCAGCTTTTTATTAGTTTTAATCAGTACACAATTTATCGTTAACCCAATCAAAAAGTTAACAGATGCTACAAAAAGAATAGCTGCAGGGAATTATCATTTAAAATTGAACGTTAAGCGTCGGGATGAAATAGGACGCCTGGCAAAGGATTTTTCCACGATGAGTGATAGTTTAGAGAAAACAGAGGAAAAGCGGCAGGAGTTTGTTTCTAGTGTATCGCACGAGATTCAATCGCCATTAACCTCCATTCAGGGGTTTTCCCGGACATTGCGAGAGGAAAAATTAACAGCAGATGAGCAGGAACATTATTTATCGATTATTGAAAAGGAAAGTAAGCGATTATCTGTATTAAGTAAACAATTGCTGACCCTGTCCTTTTTAGATAGTGAGATGGACCATAATGAAAAAGTATGCTTCAATTTAGCTGATCAGTTGAAGGAAGTCGTTTTTACAACTGAATGGCAATGGCGGGAAAAAGATATTGCGATTGAGATGGACATTAAACCTGCTGAAATTACTGGGGAGCCAAGATTGCTTCAGCAAGTGTGGATGAATTTAGTAACGAATGCTATTCGATATACAGATGCAGGCGGTACAGTAGCAATACATGCTGAAAACGATAAATCCGGTGTTCACGTAACGATTAAAGATACTGGTATCGGGATTGTGGCAGAAGCTATCCCACAACTTTTTGACCGTTTTTATAAAGTAGATAAAGCACGAACCCGAACGGAAAATAGTACAGGCTTAGGACTAGCAATCGTTAAAAAAATTGTTGAATTACATGATGGTACGATTTTGGTCGAAAGTGAACTTGGAAAAGGATCGGCATTTCATGTATATTTGCCGAAAGAGTAGCTACAGGGGATTGCTCTATAAGGAATCATAATAAAACTTTAAATGGAGGTTGAATATGCATGGCAGAATTTGAAGATTTTATGAAGCTGGATATCCGTATTGGCACGATAGTGAAAGCGGAATCCTTTCCTGAAGCACGAAAGCCGGCTATAAAATTAGAAATCGACTTTGGATCGCTCGGAGTGAAGCGCTCTTCCGCACAAATTACTAAACGTTATCAGCCTGAAGCGTTGATCGGCCGGCAAGTAGTTGCAGTTGTTAACTTTCCACCAAGACGGATAGCCGGATTTAAGTCGGAAGTACTTGTTTTGGGTGGAATCCCGGGAGATGAAGATGTTGTCTTGCTTCAACCGGATACATCGATACCTAACGGAAGCCCAGTTTCCTGAATATAAAAATGAATAGCAGTTGTTCCTTGATGCAGAGAATACCCTTAAAGTGAATGGGGACACTAAAAGTGAATTCTTTGGAAAGGAGCTTGCGGTATGGCTGAATCGTTAACACAGACAGAAGTGGAAAATTTACGCAAAAAAATTGGTGAACACGGGATGATCGCAAAAAAATTAGAAACATATGCACAATCGGCGATGGATCCGGAGTTAAAAACAATTTTGCAAAATGATGCTCAGGCGGCTAAACAAGCCCAGCAACAGCTATTATCATTTTTACAGTAGGGAGGAAAGTATATGCTACAGGATAAGGACATAACGAATGATTATTTGAATGGATTAAATGCCAGTTTAAAAGGCTATGCAGGCGAAATCAGTGAAGCAAATAATATGGAGCTGAGACAAACGTTAATTAACTTAAGAAACGGGGATGAGTCTCGCCAGCGAACTGTCTATAATTACGCGCTCCAAAAAGGACATTATCAGCCTGCTCAACCAGCATCCCAACAGGAAATTCAACAGATTAAAACGCAATTAACAGCTGGTCAATAAAAAGAAAAGAGTACAGTAGTCCTCTGAGGGGGCTATGTGTACTCTTTTTATTTCAGATGATCTGCATCAGTATCGACTTTGAAAGTATCGACTTCCTTGGCGAGGGCAGCTTTCATTTTTCCGCCGCATTTTCGGTTGCAGACCGCAAACATTCCGTCCGATCCGTGTTTCTTAGCCTCAGAATCAGCAGTTGTGACAATCATTGGAACGCTGGTCCCTCGTGAAACTAAATAGACCTGGGTAATCTCGCCTTCTTTTGCAGTGGAAATCAACGGATTTTTGCACATACCCAAATATTTGGATTGGAAGGACTTTTGGGACATTGCACTTATACCTTTTTCGGAAAAACAATTCTTTTATATAAATGAACTGTAATAAGATAATAGGCCGTATAAACGAATAGAAAAATAACAATCGGCAGCCAGATGCGGTAATATGGATCGATTAAGACATATCCAAACATGTTCATTCCAATTAATACATGCACCATACCTATAATAGCCGGTGCTAAAAATACAATGAACAACTCTTTATAGATGGACTTGGTTAATAGTTCACGACTAACGCCAATTTTTCTAAGCATTTCATACCGATTAATATCTGTTGTTGCGCCAGATAGAATTTTAAACATTAAACTACTTGCCATCATTGCCAAGAAAGCAATCCCCAAGAAGAAACCCATAAATACAATTCCACTAGCATCAGCATAGAAGTTATTGTATATTTTGTATTTACTTAGAATATCATCAGCTTTAACATCCTTATATTTCTCTGACTCCAATTCATCAAGTTTCTTCCATTCTGTTGTATGTGCAACAAAATCATCTGTTTTTCCAATAAAAATGGTACCTGCTTTCCCCTTTAACTCATGATACATGTTTAGATTGATAATTTTCATTGGCTTATTTAGATAATTTAAATAGGTAGAGTGCATATTTATTATAGCAGTTTCCCATTCTTCTGGAATTGACTTCGCATTTTGATTGATTTCTTGACCATCAACTGAAACAGAATTTACCGGAAGTTCTCCCCTAACACGTCTTAGTTTATCAGTAGTTCCTTCACCATTCCCAGCATGGATTAGTGGCGGGTTTTTTTCCAAATCTTCCTTGACATAATAAACAAATGTATCATCAACCTTATAACGATATTCGCTTTTCTCTTTAAATGGAATACCATCCAAAATTCCCATTTCTTCGATGGTCGGATTGTTTATAATGGTATCATATATTTCAAAACTGTCCGTGGATTTCATCACATTATTTTTATAGGCTAATCCACCTGAAATGGCTCCTGATCCAAGCGCAATTAACATCGCTACTGTAGCTAATAATTTTGTTAAACTGTTGATTCGGAAATTTAATTGGGAAAATGTAAAAGCATTCAGGCCCTTTTCATTGCGTGTTTTATTCGCTTTTAGCTTCTTAACAAATAGTGGGAAAAATGCCTCAAAGAACAAATACGTTCCAGCTGTTGTTGTAAGCATGGCTATCATGATTCCAGCTTCCCTTAACTTATCAAAATAGAACATGGATAGATAGCCAATTCCGAGCAGGATGAGTGAAAGAATCGCAACGATGCCAGTCATTTTTCCTTTAATAATGATAGAATCAGCGTGAGTATCCCCATGAACAAGATTCAGAATGGAGGTCCTTAATAATTTAAGACTGTTCATCATGGCGGACAATATAAATAACAAACAGAAGAAAATACACGTAACCGAAATCGATGGAACATACAAAGCCTGATAACCATCGGCAGTAAAATCAAGCTGCTTCATAAGTAACTTGCCAATTACTTGAGCAAGCCCTGTTCCAACTAAAATCCCAATCAAGAGAGAAGTTGCTCCGGTAATGATTGTTTCTAAAAACATAAGGCGTATAACCTTATGTTTCTTTGCTCCTAACGTCATATACATTCCAAATTCTTTTCGCCTAAGAGAAAGTAAGAAAGAATTCGCATAAAAAATATAGAAGAATGTAATAATGGCAA
>DATGTS010000107.1:0-10005 GCA_035301745.1 Candidatus Avamphibacillus sp. | reverse complement strand
CGCAACGGTTTCCTATCAAGCCTTAGGGATTGATGTGATTGTGATGGCGATGATGTTATTAAGTGCTTGGCAAGTGTCTGTAACAGTTTCGCCAGTATCACCAGTCATAGCGATTGTCACAAATATCGTTAAGGAAAATCCTTTTAAAGTCATTTTGCGTTGGAATGTGCATTATGCCATCACCCTTGCCCTTATCCATTCTGTCGTCATTTATTTCATGCATCTATTATGGTTTAGTTAAAAGAGACTGGGACATAACTAAAATGATAAATGTTAAAGACGAACATTTAACTTATAGAGCGTAGGAAATATACGTAGACTCCTGCGGGAGCAGACGGTTTTCGGTGGGACGAGCATTCACGCGCAGTCCCAGAGGCCTAGATGAGACCCCGAAATGCGTAGCATTCGGAGGCTCATCAGCCGCCTCTGGATGCGCGAAGTATATTTCCGAAGCGGAGATTTACGCGCTCACTCTATCATAATGTTCGTATTTTAACTGATTAAAATGCTTTTGTCCCAGCCTCATTTCTTTAGTCCTCAACTAGTTTGATCATATTTTTAATAAGGGATAGATTTGCACTTCGATTAAAAGGATGAAATGATGATGCAGCTTATTTACTGCAAGACTATCTCTATTAATTAATCAATTAGATGGAATAAAGGCTTATTTTTCCCACGATTCCGTAAAAAATACAAAAATATGAAATAAATGCTGAAAAAAGGTATAGTTTTCTCTTTTCCTGTTCAGAATGGTTGTTGAGGTGATGAACATGAAAGAAGAAAATAAAGCTTCGAAAAATAAGTGGAGCAAAATTTTCCGAAAGAAGTGGTTCTTTCCAGCTTTATATTTAGGAATAGCAGCTCTTCTATTATCGGTAGTCGTCTGGTATCAAAACGTTGGAAACCAAGTACCAGAAGCAGAAGATAACGAAGAGTTACCGGGAGATGTGGCATCTAATCTATATGACGAAGATGCTGAAGCAGTGATGGACGAGCAAGAGGTCGTTAAAATGCCTGTAGCGGAAAGTGAACAAGCAGAAATCGTAACTAAATTTTATGATTACAACTCAGAAGAAGAGGATCAGGAAAATGCACTGGTTCTTTATAACAACCGCTATCATCAAAGTACAGGTATTGACATTGCAAGTGAGGATGGCGAAACATTTGATGTAACTGCATCCTTAAGCGGAACGGTTCAAGAAGTAAAAGAAGACCCGCTCCTCGGTAATGTAGTTGTTCTTGACCATGATAATGGAGTAACAACCTATTACGCAAGTCTTGCAGATGTTCAAGTGCAAGCAGGTGTTGATGTCAAACAAGGTGACTTATTAGGTCAAGCTGGAAAAAATATCTTTGGAAAGGATAATGGGAACCATGTTCACTTCGAGTTAAGAAAAGATGGACAAGAAGTGAATCCAGAAGATTACTTTAATCAACCAGTCAGCCAATTGGATAGTGTTACAGAAGAGACAGAAGAGGATGCTGACGAAACATCAGGAGATTTTAATCCCAATGACAGAAGTAATGAACTAGATGGTATGGAAGAAAATCCAGTAAATCAAGAAGAAGATGTTGATGATCCAGAATTAGAGGATGAAGACACTCCAGTAGAAGATGAAGAGGAAGAAGATGACAATCCAGCAGAAGAAGATAATGAAGACGATGAAGATACATCGGAAAACTCCTAAATATATACAAAGGATAAAAATCCTACTTAAATCCTAGTAAAATTTTTACTAGGATTTCTTTTTTGTTTATTTACAAAATTTAATGTATTATTAATTCATAAGTCCTGTTTTATATAAAATGATAGGTGGTGCAATAGTAATGAACTAGATATTTTATACTAGATTGTTCAATTCAGGAAAAATATTTAGCTAGAAAATGCAAATTTTGTCGAACGATTAGGGGTTGTGTAAGGAAATAAATATGATATTCTAATATTGAACATAAATACTTTACAAAATATAGGAGAAAAGTAAAAAAATTCTACCTTATCGTGTACAATATAACCCCATGACAAGACGATAATTAACCTTCATGATTAACCTGCTAAACATTTTCTGAATTCATTTAATAATATGATTTAATAAAACAAAAAGGGGAAACAAATTATGTCAAATTTGGACATTCATTTAGATTCAAATTATTTTGTCTTAATGGATGACGACAACTTATCACTAGGACAAGCGATTCTCCTATTAACCCAACAACATAATGAACAAATTGCCAGTGAAGTGATTCGTAAGTATTGTTTGGAAACACCGGTTGAAAAGATTCAAAGAGTCGGGATGGAATTTCTTTATATTAATGGTTATTATGCTGATTTGCAGTATTTAATTATAAAAAATAAAGCATCATTAAATACACTAAATCAACAATGGGCGGAACTATTTCAAATTCTATTAGATCGACGTTACAAACGAAATAAAGCACATATTTATCTTCAGCGTCTGAAGGAAGTTCGAACAGCGGATCCCGAATTAATATGTTTAATCGAATTCACAAGACTCTCTCTCTATTATGATCAAAACGAGTTTGGGAAAATAGGGAACTTACTTGAAAAACAACCACAACTATTTAGAAAAATAGAAGATGACTTTATACTATCAAGTTGTTATTTGCGACTTTATCAACATTTATTTGTTTATTATTGGGTACGAAATGAAGTTATTATGGCAAGAAAATATGCTTTTCGTGCTTTAAATGAGACAAATAGTGCACTAACGAAATCTGCAATCAATACCAACTTGGGATTAACTTACACCTTTGATACGTACCAACAAGGTATACACCATCTCCACCAAGCGTTAAAAATTTCTAAAAAACACGGTTTAGAAAATATTTATCAATCGATTAAAGAATATAACATCCCATTTTTAGCAGCTCATTTTAAACAAGTAGAAGGAATCACAAGTATTGATAAAAGTGAGCAAGCACATATCGAAATTGCAAAGGGAAATAATGAAAAGGCAATTCATATTCTGAAAGATGTCCCAATGGATTCACCATTTAAACTGTATTATCTAGGCCTGGCAAAACAAGACGAAGCAATTCTGGAAAAAGCCTATACTGACTTTATTGAAAAAAGAAGTGACTATTTCTTCAGTCGGTTACCATTTAACGCTTTGAAAAGATTAAGAGGGTAGTTCACTTCACATATTTTGAAAACTTAGTCATAAACGAGGGCAAAAGGTAAATCTATCCAATACATAAGGAGGGAGAGCATTGAAGAAAATTCAAGCATTTGCATCTGTCTTACTTTTAGCTGCAGTTGTTGTCTTTTCAGGATTTGCACCAGGAGACACTGTTAGCTTAGACCCTGAGCTTGGTCAAGTAGATGGTGATCCAGAGCGTGGTCAAGTTGACGCTGATCCTGAACGCGGTCAAGTTGACGCTGATCCTGAACGCGGTCAAGTAGATTAATTTTGTTTAAAGTTTATCATCGATGAATAAACATATGCAGGAATCTTATGAGCAATCAAGCTTGATTATTTGATTCAGTGAAAGATCCAAATTTTTGCCCTCGTTTATTATACAAAAAAGCTCTATGTCAGTTTTAAGACATAGGGCTTTTTGCTGTTAACTTTTTTATTCAAACGTTTAATTAATTCCTCTGTATCCACGATTTTGATTTTAGAGACTATATCTGTTCATATTTCAGTTAAAATCAGTGAATTTTCCATTGATTCTTAAAAATGTTCTTGTCCAATTCGATTAACAGGTAAATTTATTCATAATCTCTTGCTTTAAGTAATAATATGGTACAAATCAGCAATAAGGTCTGGGGTGAGAGCTTGTATGGCTCTTCGATGACATCCTAATTACATTGAACTACATATAAATATATATAAAAACAAAAACAAAAGAGAAAATGAAGGGTTAGAAAAAAATTAATTAGCTCCTAAGAACGCGAATAAAATGAATCCTGTTTATTTTTTACTATTAAAGAAGAACTGACCGCCTAAAAATTTAAAACTTCTTATGCCGAAATATGTACAATCAATGGTTATTTGAATGACTTGTTTCGGCATGGATGGGTCAACTACAAGCACCTTGTCTCAAGTCCCACACCTCGGATATATCCAACATAGGGAGGCGAACGGTGTGCACGATTACATCAAAGAAAGGACTATCAGGATAGGTAAACATGTCGTGGAGACGAGGAAAACTGTCCGAATGATAGCAAAAGAATTTGGTGTTTCCAAAAGTACAGTTCACAAAGATTTGACCGAACGATTACCAGAAATAAATCCGGAGTTGGCGAAAAAAGTGAAAGAGGTATTGGAATATCACAAGTCCATACGCCATCTTCGTGGAGGTGAAGCAACAAGAAAAAAGTATAAGTTAGAAACTGGGGACGAGGCAAACTCGAAAGCTGAACCAATAGGTTAGCGGGGCATTTAACAAAAGGGGGTGGTTTTAGCGGGAAAAGGAGAAAGTCGAACATAAAGTATTTTTGAAAAGCGCTGCTCTTAAGCAGCGCTTTTCTCGTGTCAATGTTTGTTTCTACTTGCATAGGCTTAACGTGTTAGGGAAAAGTACATTCAATTACTTTATATCCAGTGGTAAAAACTTTGTAATCTTTTTATAGATATTGTACTTTAATATTGATATTTATGGTAAAATAAACTACTAGTAGCATTATGTTTTCTAACAGGTGCGAGATAGTAATAAACTAGGAGGATTTTGAGTCATGTTTTCCAGAGATATTGGAATTGACCTTGGAACTGCGAATGTGTTAATTCACGTCAAAGGTAAAGGTATTGTATTAAATGAACCTGCAGTCGTAGCGATGGATAGAACAACAGGTAAAGTGCTTGAAGTCGGTGAGGAAGCACGTCGGATGGTAGGACGTACACCCGGAAATATAGAAGCGATTCGTCCGTTAAAAGACGGAGTTATCGCTGATTTTGATGTAACGGAAGCAATGTTAAAACACTTTATTAATAAGATTAATGTTCGCGGATTTTTATCTAAACCGAGAATGTTAATTTGCTGCCCAACAAATATAACAAAAGTAGAACAAAAAGCAATCAAAGAAGCAGCGGAAAAATCAGGTGGAAAAAAAGTTTATCTGGAAGAAGAACCAAAAGTAGCAGCAATTGGTGCTGGAATGGAAATTTTCCAACCTAGTGGTAATATGGTTCTCGACATTGGTGGAGGAACAACTGATGTAGCTGTCTTATCTATGGGCAATATAGTAACAGCGGAGTCCATCAAAATGGGTGGAGATAAATTCGACATTGAAATCCTGCAGTACATAAAGAAGAAATATAAGCTTTTAATTGGGGAACGTACAGCGGAAGACATTAAAATCAATGTAGCAACAGTATTCCCTGACTCACGCCATGAAGAAATGGAAATTCGTGGCCGTGATATGGTATCAGGATTACCTCGTACAATTACGGTTTATTCAGATGAGATTCAAGAAGCATTAAGTGAGTCTGTCGAGCTTATAATTCATTCTGCACGTGCGGTACTTGAGCGGACGCCACCAGAGTTGTCAGCGGATATTATCGATAGGGGTGTAATCTTAACAGGTGGAGGCGCTTTAGTTCATGGTATTGATGAATTGCTTGCAGAACAGCTTAAAGTACCTGTATTTGTTGCAGAAGAACCAATGAATTGTGTTGCTAAAGGAACTGGCATGATGCTTAGCAACATTGATAAGATTGAACGTAAAAAGATTGTGTAATGAATTTTAATTCGTGAAGGTAAATATTACAGTAAGATACACTTTTCTATATGTACCTATACCCAGATGAAAATTTTTTAAACATGAATTAATATTATTGATTTAAAGTTGTATGCTGAACGTGGTAAAGGAGGTTATCCTGATGCTAAGAGGTTTTTATACAGCAGCAAGTGGTATGATCGCGCAGCAACGTTATCAGGAAGCGTTATCCAATAATATTGCCAATGCGAATACACCAGGGTATAAAGCAGATCAAAGCACATTAAGATCTTTTCCTGAAATGCTAATGGAACAAACAGGTTCAAAAAATATCCCGACAACACAAGGATTAAATATGCCTGTGAATCGTACTGTTGGTCCAATTAATACTGGTGTATATGTCCAAGAAATGGTGCCGAACTTTGTACAAGGCGATTTGCGTGAGACGGGTATTTCAACGGATATAGCTCTGATTAATGGTACATTTCCGGATGAAATGGGGAATATCTTTTTCACTGTTCAAGATGAAAATGGTGACGTGCGTCTAACGAGAAATGGAAATTTTACCGTTGATGGCCAAGGTTATCTTGTTACAAGTCAAGGGTATTATGTATTAGATCAAAATGAAGATCCCATTCAAACAGGTGGAAGTGAGTTTATTATTTCTGAGGATGGGGTTCTCTTGGCAGGAGCAGATGAGACTACCCTTGGAATTAGCTATGTTGCAAATGCGAATGAATTAGAAAAAGAAGGCAATGGACTCTTCAATGGTGAAGCGGAGGATGTACCAGCAGACGCTACTTACGAAATACAACAGGGATTTCTTGAAAGGTCTAATGTGGATTCCATGCAGATGATGACTCAAATGATGGGGTCGTACCGGATGTTTGAAACCAATCAAAAAGTGTTAAAGGCATATGATGAGAGTATGGGTAAAGCAGTAACCGAGATTGGTCGTCTTGCCTAAATGGATCATAAATATCCAAACTTCCAATAAATCCGAGAATAAATGAAAAAAGGTGATGTTACATGTCACGATCCATGATTCAAGCGGCTGTTACGATGAATCAATTGCAGCAAAAGCTGGATGTCATTGGCAATAACTTAGCAAATAGCCAAACAACAGGCTATAAAAGTCGCCAGGCAGAATTTTCTTCATTACTTACACAAGAAATCAACAATATGACTCGTCCCGTTGAAGCGGAGGAGCGACTTACGCCTGACGGGATCAGGGTTGGCTCAGGAGCTCGTTTAGGTTCAATAATGAATGATTTTTCAGTTGGCTCTATTTCAGAAACAGGCCGGGCATTAGACGTTGCTTTACAAGAAAAAAATCATTTCTTTAAAATACAAGTTGCTGAAAATGGGACAACGGAAACAATGTATACAAGAGATGGTGCATTTTATTTACAACCACTAGAAAATAGTGATAATGTCATGCTCGTTACAAAAGTTGGATATCCTGTTCTTGGTGAAGCTGGACCGATTATTATCGAAGATGGGTTTGAATATATAGACATCCGAGAAAACGGTGAAATACTTATTCGTCGTGATAATCAAACAGAAACAGCAGGAGTACTATCCATCGTCGAGGCAGAATATCCGCAAATTTTAGAGGCGAGTGGTGAAAATATATTCCGCCTGCCAAATTTAGCTGAATTAGGGTATACGCTAGATGAAGTGATGGATGACGTCAATGCTCATTATGGCTTACTGAAAATAGGTGCACTTGAGAGATCAAATGTTGATATCTCAAAAGAAATGACAGATTTACTAATGGCCCAACGATCTTATCAAATGAATGCGAGAACCATTACGATGGGAGATCAAATGATGGGGCTCATTAATCAACTTCGCTAACATGTAAATAAAAGAAACTATGGTATATAGTTGGACAGAGATAAAAAGTGAATTTAAATAGATTTCCTCTGTCATTATTACCTAAGTACTAAAATAACCTAGTGGTAGGGAAAAGATTTTTTGGGAATAAGGAGAACCGAACCATGTTAACAAAGCAATCAGAAAAACCGAGTAGTACAAGTACAAAAACGAGGAAAGAAGTAAAAGAACAAAGAAAAAGGTCGCCAAAAGAAGAAGAAATTGAAGAGGCTTCAACAAGGAAACAACAGAAAGAAAAACGAAAACAGGAAAAAAGAAAGAAGAAAAAGCTACGTCGCAGAATTTTTCCGATATGGCTCCGAATCATTGTGGTTCTTTTACTAGCAGCTTTTGCCTTGATTATTGGTTTAATGATTGGTTATGGAGTAATTGGTGACGGTGTACCGAGTGATGCCTTGAAAAAGGAAACATGGCAGCATATTATAGATATTGTCAAAAAAACGGAATAATATATTATCTTAATGTGACCAAAATATAACATAAGATTGCACTGCAAAGACACGTTGGCTTGTAGAATGAACTACAAGCCAATTTTAAAATGATCAAGTTTTTTGAAATCGGTGTTTTTCAATCTTAAGAAAAACTACATAGTACCACGAAAAAATATACTTTTAAAAGAGGAGAATGATAAATGGATATTCAGGAAATTAAAGACGTCATCCCACACCGTTACCCTTTTTTGTTAGTAGATAAGGTATTGGAGATAGAAGAAGAAAAGCGTGTGGTTGGGTTAAAAAATGTAACCGCAAATGAGCCTTTTTTTGCAGGGCATTTTCCCGATTATCCTGTAATGCCAGGAGTTTTAATTTTAGAATCTTTAGCACAAGTTGGGGCAATTGCCGTACTCGGAATGGAAAAGAACAAAGGGAAAATTGGCTTTCTAGCTGGAGTGGATAAATGCCGATTTAAAAAGCAAGTTAAACCAGCAGATCAGCTTAAATTAGAAGTTGAGATTACCCGAATGAAAGGACCAATTGGTAAAGGAAAGGGAATAGCAACGGTTGACGGCGAAGTAGCATGTGAAGCAGAAATTACCTTTGCAATTAAATAACCGAATTGAATATTTGGGGGCTGAGTCAAAACATTCGTAAATATGCTTTGACTCAGCTTTCTTTTTTTATTTAAAAATTTTTTCTGGTTTAGGTTCCGTTCGGTAGGACTGCTGTCATAACAGGTTTTTCTTGAAATTTCGTTTGAGTTAGCCGTTAGAGTTGTTTTAACGGTCGATATTTTTAGAAAAGATGTTAGCGCTATCCATTAGAAGCATTAGCACTTTTTTGCATAAAAAAGAATGAGTTGAAAAAGAAAGGGCATGCTAAAAAATGTAAGTAATTAATAAAGGAGGTATGAAGAAATGAAGCGAAAGTTTTTATACAAATTAGGTGCATCATTATTAGCATTAACGTTGGTAACGGCATGTGGAACAACAAATGATAACAATACACCAGAGGCGCCGGCAAATCCAAATGGTGAACAAGATACGGATCAAAATGATTTGAATAAAGATGGTGACGATATGAATGAATCCAACTATAATGAAAATGATAACACGAACGATGATATGAATGATCGTAATAATGATGACCTAAACAATGATAATGCGGATCCTAACAATAACGACCGAAATAATAATGATGAACGCTAAGTTTGAGTTGTATCTACATGAATGTTTCCTTCAATAAAAATATCCCCTGCAACCAGAGCAGGGGGTATTTTTCATAGTCTAAGAAATTATAAAATTTTAAGCTTGGGGATAACTGAGCAACAGGAAGAGCCACGTCCGGCTCCAGCGCCCAGCAACTAGCGAGACTTCCTTCACCTCCGTACGATAAGTCAACATCGACTCTAGCTCAAGGAAGGCCGATTAAAACCGGGCTATGCGCCCAACATCGGCACACCTCTTGTCGAGGCGTGTTTCCTTTATCTCCTACGGGAAGAATGGTCAACTAAAACCGCCACCTTGCTTGGCAAGGCGCAGTCCGTACGTTGCAAAACGGGCGCTTGCGCCTTTGTTCACTTGGGTGGATAAAGATTCGAAAGAGGAGCAGGATAAACGATGAACTCAGTATAATGGAGGGATAATTTCATGTCTGAAGAAAACAAAAATCGAAATAAAGATAAGGGCAGACAGAACAACAGAAATAAATTTAATAACCAAGAAAAAATGCGTGAAATGGAAATTGCAGAGGATACGGAGTTTTTAAATTTAGATGGTAAGCGTAATAAACGTCATGGTAGATAAATTTCAAAGAGTTTAAGAAAACTTCCAGCTTTTGTCATGTTTAAGTTGTATGTTTTAACACAAGATATAAATGAACAGCAAATGAGCTGTTCAAACCCACAAGGAGTGATCAACGATGCCGCCAGCGAATAAAAATCGAAATGATTTGTTAGTTCCAGGTTCAGAAAATGCAGTGGACCAAATGAAA
>DATGTS010000106.1:0-12868 GCA_035301745.1 Candidatus Avamphibacillus sp. | reverse complement strand
TCTAAATCGAGTTACTTTGTCACAGGGCTTCAACCTTAGGATTTCTCCACCAGTTACCTGTCAGCTACGGAGCGTCTTGGCACTTACTCCCGTTGGACTTACACCAACTAGCAATTAACGGCTTGCTGGGCGCGCAGACTATATAAAAAAAGAGGTTATACGGGGCAGCGTATAACCTCTTTTTTGTTTAGCAGAAAAAGTTTCAAAACTTTTTACTGCATTTTGAAACTCAGGATTTTACCAAAATTTGGAGAAAAGCCTGAGTTCCCTCATAAAACAAAGGGGGGATGGAGAAAGTGTTTTTTAATCAAACAAAGGGGTTTGTTTGTGATTCATCTCACAATTATTATATTAGCAGATTTTTTTATTAAACACAAGAGGTTATTTATATGTTCACTTATTTGTCAATTTTAATAAGATTTAAAAAAAGGTTATACGGGGCAGCGTATAACCTTTTGGTCTTTGTATAAACAAAGGGGATGGGAGAAAGTTTTAATCAAACAAAGGGGGTTTGTTTGTGATTCATCTTTCACTATTTATATTAACAGGTACGGACATCTAATACAATATTTTTGTTCATGGTTTCACAAAAATGTCACTTCTAAGTCACATAACAGTAACATATATTAAGGATAAAGGTACATACTTAAAAAATCTTTTGAGGAGGGTAATGATGCGTGATTTACTTCCCTTTTTATTTTTAACCCTGACTATCTTTGCATTTTTCTTAAACATATTTGGATTAATGCGGCTTATCCCACTTTATTTCACACTACCATTATTATTCTTTTCTATTTACTTCACCATATTTTCTTTTACACATAAGCGAGTTTACCGCGGAATGAGGCGATAGATTTGTTTGTTTTTTATGAAACATCATTATAAAACTTGTCTAGGCCGTCCACAGTGAGATTTAAAATTAAAAAGACTCGACATTTAATAAGGGGCTCGGGAGCATAAATCTTTTGTTAAGGATATATGCGAACCATAGATGAGGTTGGGACATTATGAAAATAATCAATGTTAAAGACGGACATTTAACTGATTAAAATGCTTTTGTCCGAACCTCATCGACCACATAGGCCTTTCCTTCCGCTGGGGTTTACGTATACTTACAGTACAACTACAACATTCATCTTTTGTTAGCTTTTAAGTTATACCCCGAGCTCCAACCTTTTCTTCATCTAGACAGGCTCCCCATTTTCGAATGGTTTATTTACATGGTATATAAATTCAATCATTGGAACTACAATACCACTCTTCTCCGCTAGTCTTATTGCCCCACCTTGTAAATGGTCTAATTCAAGGGCTAAACCTTTCCTTTTGTCTTGATGCATCGAAGACGTCCCATCAAAGGGAAGACTTTTCATTCTTGAAACGGCTTCGTTTACATGATTATCATTTAGCAACACGCCTTGCTTATTAGCAAGTAACTTCATTTCACGTAACACCCGGACACCAATGTCAAATGTACTTGGATACTTACGAATAGGACCGATGGACAAGTTCACTGTCGTTGTTACACCAGAAAAGGCAGTAATAAACATATATTTATCCCATAATTGTAATAAAATATCCTCACTCCGCTCACTATCAATAAATACATCCTGAAGTGCCTTCTCCAATTCCTTGCAAAATGCCTCCTGCTCCTCATAAAGCGGTCCGAAAACAAGTTTATGCTGTTCACTAGAATGATGTACATGTCCCTGCTCATCCAATGTTGCAATAATAAATGATAAACCACCTATCACTGGATATGCCTTTATTCGAGCATTCTCGTGTTGAAGATGGTTCAATTCATTTTCCAAAATTGATATATGTTCAATCCCGTTTAATACAGGTAATATATAAGCATCTTTTTGAACCAAGGCTTTCAGTGATGAAACTACCCCCTTCAAGTGATAGCCTTTTACAGAAAGAAAAACGAAATCTACCCTTTCAATATCTTCCACATTTGTAACAACCTTTGGATCCTCAATGTCATAGTCTCCTTTGATACTATGAATTTTTAATCCATTTTCCTTTATTTGCTTGGCTCTCTTCTCACGTACTAGAAATGTAACTTGATGACCAGCTTGAAGCAATCTCCCGCCAAAATACACACCAAGTGCACCCGCACCTAAAATAACAGCATGCATTAAAGTCCCCTTCTTTCTTTTTATTTTATAATTTCTATTACCTTTTAACTAAATAATATCATAAATCAAAAATTTCATTAATCATCTTGATTTATTACTTTCTTTGTATTACTATTACAATAATCTATATATAATGAATAGTAAGAAAATAATGAAGGTGATATTATGCAATTAACTGTTTCCGTTGAAGAAAATTTACAGGAATGGATCAAAGAAAAAGGAAAAACCACTTTAACCATTTCAAAATTACAGGTAGAAAATGGCTGCTGTGTCCCAACAGAAGAAGTACTTACAAAATTTGCAAAGCCAAAACACTTGGAAAACTATTCCTTTGCCAAAGTAGATAGCTTAGCGATTTACATCGATAAAGGCTTAAGCTTCAAAAATGAACAGGCTCACCTGGAACTCTCTGGAATATTTTTTAAAACAATACGTGTATTAGGTTTACAGCGTTTTTAGAGATATGAATAAAGCAAATCATGGAGGTACAAGTAATGGAAAACACCAATCACTTATCTTCTTTCGTTAATGAACTAGCTAATAAATATACCATGTATTTTGATGTGTATCGTAATGAATGGCTTGAAGATATTCCACTTTCATTTCTTGCCCAATACCGAAGAAGGGATGAAAGATATATGTTTACGAAAAAAATAAAAATATATGGTGTCGAAAATCAGCAAATTGTTTTTGCTACTGCCTGTAACGAAGTGAATGCTGATTTTATACATCAATTCCAACAAAGAATAAAAGATAATTTACATCACTACACAATTAAACATCAAGAGCATATGTCAACCATCGTCATAGGTTTGATCATAACAGATGAAGAAATTCATTCTACGGTAGCTAAGGAGGTGAATCGCTACCGTAAACTAAAATTTTTAAAATATGGATTACATGGATGGGCAGAAATTTATTTGGCAATTATTCAACCTCATGAAAAGAAAATCTTTGTACATCCGAAAGGTAAACCTTTTGTATCAAGCATTGAAAAATATTTTTGGGAGGGAAATAAAGTAAAATGAATTTAGTTACATTACTCCTAATTACTGGTGTTATTTTCATCATTGCCTATTACACGTATGGAAGGTTTCTGGAAAAAAAGATGGACGTTGATCCTAATCGTAAAACACCAGCTATCGAAATGGCAGATGGTGTAGATTATGTTGCTGCAAGAAAGCCTGTTTTACTTGGTCATCATTTTGCAACGATAGCTGGCGGTGGCCCAATTGTTGGACCTGTATCAGCGGCGGTATTTGGTTGGATACCTGCAGTAATTTGGATTGTTTTAGGAAGTATTTTTGTTGGTGGTGTTCATGATTACACCTCTTTGCAAGCATCTATTAGGCATAAAGCTCAATCCATCGGAACGATTATTAAAGAATATATCGGAAATCGTGGACAAACTTTATTTTTATCTTTTTCCATTGCGACACTTATATTAATTGTCGGTGTTTTTATCATTTTAGTAAGAGATACATTTATCAGTGTGCCTGAAGCGGCAACTTCTTCTTTACTATTCATAGTTGTTGCTGTTTTATTTGGTATTACAGTAAATCAAGTCCGCATGAACTTTGTTGTGGCAAGTATTTTCGGTGTCATACTGATGCTCCTCTGTGTATGGCTTGGAAATCTCTTTCCGCTTGAATTAAGTGGTACAACTTGGGTAATCATTCTTTTAGCTTATTCCTATGTTGCATCTGTCCTTCCTGTATGGGTATTACTTCAACCGAGAGATTATTTGAATTCATTCTTACTTTACGGAATGATGATTGGGGCAACGTTAGGAATTCTTTTTGCTAACCCGGTTATTGAAATGGCTGGCTATACTGGTTTCCATAATGAAACACTTGGGTATTTATTTCCTATATTATTCATCACGATTGCTTGTGGAGCTGTTTCTGGCTTTCACTCCCTTGTTTCTTCAGGTACAACGGCTAAACAGTTGGATAATGAAAAGAACGGTAAATTTATTACGTATGGCGGCATGTTAATTGAAGGATTTTTAGCGATTATTGCTATTGGATCTGTTGCTTATTTAACGCAAGCAGATTTCGCAGCAAGACTTGCTGATTTAGGTGGACCTATTCCTACATTTTCAGCTGGAATCGGATATTTAATGAGTCACTTTGGTCTTCCAGAACTTATCGGAACGACTTTTGTTGCACTTGTTGCTTCTGCTTTTCTAATGACAACACTTGATTCTGCTACTCGTTTGGGTAAATATGCTGTTCAAGAATTTGCAGAAGGAAAGTCCAAATTTTTCTCAGGCCAGCATGTTTCAACGCTTATTATTGTCATTGGAGCAGGAGCCTTAGCAATTTCAGGTACTTGGAATAAGGTATGGCCTCTATTCGGTTCTGCTAACCAAATGCTCGGTGCACTCGCTCTGCTTGCAGTAAGTATTTGGCTAATCCGAAAAGGAGTAAATGCATGGTTTACCATTCTTCCAATGATATTTATGTTCATCCTAACTGTTTCAGCATTAGGAGTTCTCATTTTTGAAAATTTATTTACTGCAGGCGAACCAAACTACTTCCTAGCCTCCGCATCCTTTGTATTATTAGTTCTATGCGTTTTCCTACTTATTGAAGGATGGAATGCATTTGCTAAAACCAAAAAGAAAGATGATTCTATAAAAGTTTCTTAGAGCATTTGTTTTTAGAAATGAGCAGTAAGAAAAATACTACGCTTTCCCTGGCGGCTGATGAGCCTCCTTGGGCAAATGCCCTGATGATTAGTACAAAAATCTGACGTAATGTCACCACTATGGTGATTTTTACGTCAGATTTTTTAACTCTTCGTGACTATTTTATTTAGATAATAACTCTTCCATTTCATTCAGTTTTTCTTCAAATACATCTAATGCATCAAGGATTGGTTGTTTGGAAGTCATATCTACTCCCGCTTTTTTCAATACTTCAATTGGATAATCACTACTTCCCGCTTTCAGGAAATCAATGTATCGATCCACAGCGCCTTCTTCTGAATTTAAAATCTTATTGGCAAGCGTAGTTGCTGCAGAATAACCAGTTGCATATTGATACACATAATAATTCATATAAAAGTGAGGGATTCTTGCCCATTCTAAACCGATTTCCTCATCAGACACAACATCCTCACCAAAATATTTCTTATTCAAATCATAATAAATCTTCGTTAACGATTCTGCAGTTAATGCCTCGCCATTTTGCATACGCTTATGAATATCATGCTCAAATTCAGCAAACATCGTTTGACGGAACACTGTACCGCGGAAACCTTCTAAGAAATGATTTAATATATATAACTTCTCTTTTTCATCTGTTAGATGATTTAACATATAATCATTGAGCAAAGCCTCATTACAAGTTGAAGCTACTTCTGCAACAAAAATAGAATAATTCCCATATCTAAAAGGTTGAGAATTTCTTGTATGGTAACTATGCACAGAGTGACCTAATTCATGGATTAAAGTAAACATATCATTCACAGAGTCTTGCCAGTTTAATAAAATATATGGGTTCGTGCCGTATGCTCCAGATGAGTATGCACCACTTCGTTTACCTTTATTTTCTTCCACATCAATCCAGCGACTTTGTAAACCTTCTTTGACGATATCAACATATTCACTACCAAGGGGTTTTAAACTTTCCAGTACATATTCTTGTGCTTTTTCATAGCTAATTTTCATATCTACATCTTGCACAAGTGGAGTATACATATCATACATATGCAATTCATCAAGTTCTAAAACTTTTTTACGTAAAGCGGCATATCGGTGTAAAAGTGGTAACTTCTCATTTACAGCTTCTACTAGATTATCGTAAACCGTCTCCGGAATTTTATTGCTATCAAGTGCAGCTTGTCTTGCTGAATCATAGTTACGAACTTTCGCTGAAAAGTTATCTTTTTTAACCTGACCTGTTAATGTGGATGCAAAGGTATTAATGAATTTTCCGTACGTATCATACATCGCTTTGAAGGCATCTTTCCTAACTCGGCGATCTTTTGATTCTAAAAATCCAATATATCTACCATGTGTCACATCTACCTCTTCCCCATTTTCATCTTTAATGGATGGAAAAGTTAAATCAGCGTTATTTAACATACTAAATGTCTGTGAAGCATTCGAAATTGGTTCAGCAGCTTCCGCCAACAATGTTTCCTCTTTTTCACTCAATATATGTTCTCTTTGTCTTGTAATCTCATTTAATGTATGTTCATACAATTTTAATTGATCATTTTCTTCTATAAAACCTTCCAATTTATTATCGTCAATCGACAATATTTCAGGAACAAGAAAACTCATTGAAGCAGATGCCAATGTAAGAACATTTTCCGCTTTTGAATTTAAAGCTTGATAAAAAGAATTTGTTGTATCTTGGTCATAACGCATATGGGCATATGTATACAATTTTCCTAATCGTTCTGATATATCGTCTTGTAATTTTAGTACATTATATAATGTCTCAGATGACTCATGGAGTTTTCCCTTGTACTCAGTTATATCAGGAATGTCTTTCTTAAGTTGCTCTAATTCCTCTTCCCACAGATCGTCTGTTTCAAAAATGTCTTCCAATTTCCATGTTCGCTCTTCAGGTATTTCACTTCTTTTTGGTAATTCTTTTGTAGCTTTTGCCACTATAAATTCCTCCTTTAAATCCACAAGAATATTTAAAGTACTACTTTCGGTACTTCCTATTAGTATAACGGATAAGCGGCTAATCATGCTCATATTTTGTTTAAAATTTTTGAATTTAACTTTATCATCAATTGTACATCTTCTTTCATAGCTTCTTCAATATTTTTAAAAAAATGTAAGGGACTTATTTTTTTATAATGGGTAGGGCTTACTTGTTGTATTATTTGAAGTTGGACAAGGGTAATTAAATACTGTTGGATTGGATGAATAAAAGCATTTAAGAGTGGGAAATTTTCTTTCCTATGAGTATGATTTTGTAGAAGATAAAAACACTCATCAAGGGTAAAAACATCCCCTAAATCGAGCGGTTCAATAATGTCCAGACAAATACGGCTTTGCCAATCCCATAAAGAAGTTTTCATAAGGAACTGATTGGATACAGGTAAGTAGATTTCGGATGGTAAGTATTCAATGGGGACCTGTTTTAAATATAGCCACTGATACCAAGCTAATTCTCTCCCGCGTGGTTTTTTTCGTCTCTTGTAACGAAATTGTTGTTTCGCACTTCTCCAAAAGCGAATTAATTCTTTAGGTTCAAATTGGTGATTATAAAATAAATCATTAAAATAGATTTTATCCAGTTTTAAAAACCGTAGCTTTGCAGCAGCTCTTCTCTGACTTGTTACATATAAATCACTCGCTATTAAAAATTGGTTTGTATCTGGACAAAAATAATAAAGAAAAGTAGAATATTGAGGTTGAAATTGATGAATAAAGCGAAGTGTAAATGGATCTAATTTCAAGGAATTCTGACCCATTCTTTTCATTTGATTTGCTCCTAAAATCCAAATTGGTTTGATTCCTAATTGTTGATAACCTTTATTTCTTTTTAGAAGTAATTTTATAGGAATTCTTACACATTGGTATTCTATTGCGATTTTTTTATTCTTAGTTAGTAAAAGTAGATCTGGACGCTGATTGATCTGAGGGAGATGTTTTTCAAGAAACACATTTGTATGTTGTTTTTTTAACCAGTGATAAAGCAGTAATTTGCCTTTTTCATGATAGGCTCCCTCACCCCCTTCAACAGATGGACATTCAGATTTTTGATAATGGAAAAAGTGGGGAATAGTTTGTGGGCCTGCGCGAATGATTACTTTTTCATTACAAGTTGGACAATAAAAATGCTTTTTTCGCAGTTGTTCAATCCTATGCTTAGGTAGTCCAATAAGTGTAAACAATTGCCCATTTTTAAATTTTGCTTGCAACATCGAGAATAAATCACCTCCTATAACTAAATACGACAAAATGATTCTTTTTTCCTGCTTTTAAATAAAATTTTTAAAATAGATATCTTATTTTGGATAAAAAAAATACCTTCAGAGTTGACCTCTGTTAAGGTATTTAAAGTTACGCAGGGAAGTGAGCTTTTATTTGTGTAAACGTATCATCCTCAAATATTTGTTTACCGTATTCTTCAAGAACATGTAAGGTTACATCTGCGTCATTAGCATATTCAAGAATTCGACTAATTATATTTTCCTCTTCATAATCATCTTCTGTTTCTTCAAGGAATTCAACGTATAAATAATATTTACCGTGATAATGATACAAGGTATTTTTAAGTTCATGTTCATCATTTTCTTCAAATGAATGACTTAATTGAATAACGTCTTCAAACTCATTGAAACTAACGATAATCCATAAATTTTCGTCATTTGATTTATCTTTGGAAGAATGTTTTCTTTTATCGACGCCAAATTTTTCTTCTAACAAGTTTTCCATTTTTTCATCAATGGAAATATCAACAGTTCCATCTTCAGTTGGCAGTTCAAGGTTTTCTCCATTATTGGAAATATGTGCTTTCGTTACCATTATTTCCAGTCCCTTTTCCATCGCTTGCACTTGAATCCATAATGGACCTTCTACACTGAACTCTTCCTTATAATTCACTTCATCCATCATCTGCCAAAATAATTGTTCACTGCGTTCCCTATTGTACCAGATCTCTTCACGTTCGAATCCTCGTTCTTCAATGTCACCGTAGGAAATGTAAAACTTTATCGTGTTCTCATTAATTCTTTCTATTTCCATTTTAATTTCTCTCCCTTCCTTACAATTGTAGGTTAGTTGGTAGAGTGACTTCACTTACATTTATCTATATTCAATTTGGAAAGTATTATTTATCCATTCCCTTTACATGATTTGACCACACTTATATAATATCAACATTTATAATATCAGTATATGAGATTATAATTGTTTTGGAAATTTAAATGCCTATAAATATTGATTTAAATTTATATTGTACCTTATCTCTATAAATTTGTCATTAGTTTTCTTGAAAAACATTAAGAAAAATGGAGAGTCCAAGGCTAAGTTTATGACCTATCCAGATAATACATAAATATTCCCCATCCTGCCCCTGTTTGATGCACTGAACTACCTATATTTATTACGTTAACGTGAAGCAAATCCCGATTCAGTTTTAGTATTAAAACTAGACAATAAAAGCGCAGACCTATTCTGATCTCCGCTTTTCGTTGTATCTTATTTAGTTGGTTAATTAGTTGACCATGCGCTGTGCTTCGCGTAACTGGAATGTTCTTACTTTGCGTGGCAAGAATCTACGTATCTCATCTTCATTATATCCGACCTGTAAACGCTTTTCATCGAGAATAATCGGTCGTCTTAGCAAACCAGGATTATTCTGGATAAGCGTGAATAAATCTTTCATAGGCAATTGTTCGATGTTTACATCCAGCTGCTGGAAAACTTTCGAACGTGTAGAAATAATTTCATCTGTTCCATCTTCAGTCATACGCAATATTTCTTTTATCTCTTCGATCGTGAGCGGTTCAGAAAAAATATTCCTTTCCTTGAATGCGATGTCATTCTCTTCCAACCATGCTTTTGCCTTTCTGCAAGAAGTACAGCTTGGTGAGGTATAAAGTGTTACCATAAAACTTCACTCCTCATTTCTATGTCTAGTTATTTTATAAACATTTATTAGATAATAATAAGTTTAAATAACCATTTATGTATAGTATACTACAATTCATAAGCAAAAGGTAGGGGTAAAGCCAGTTATTTCACTTTTTTAATAAATGTTTACAAAATGTTGTTGTTTAGTAGTAAGATTCCCTATTTAATGGTAAATAAACATAAAATATCAATTAATTTAAGATTCTTTTGCTAACTGAGAATCGAAATCGCAAAATGAAAGCCTTCCGTTCTCAAAGGAAGGCTTGTATATGCTTTTAATTTTAAAGAAGTTATGGTGTGTTAAATATGACTTAACATATCTTTTCTTCCACAACCTTCATCGAAACTGAGAACTTCTTCTACAGGTTGATAGGATTTTCCATATAATTCCTTATCTTTATACGTATGAATGGATTCATACATTTTTTTCATTTGTTTAAAAATCATGTCTTCTGATTCCTTATTCGGTGCCCAATATAAGATTTCAAGCATCGTCTTCTTATTTGTAGCTAATGACTTACGGTTATATTCAATGGACGACGCATGAGTAAAGTTTTCCCTCTTATAGAAACGCAACCGTTTTTCTGTATCCGTATCCTCATAATCAATAGGTTCTACTTCAAGTATAATAGGTTTATTTTTACCTTTAAGCTTCTCGATTAGTTGATGTCCTAGACCTTGTCCCCTTGTTTTTGCTGAAACCCATAAATAATCGATGAAAACAAACGTTTCAAACTCAGCATACATCATCACGTGATTTGGTCCCTCATCTTTATAATAGACATCGCCTTTTTCATCCAAGAGTATTTCCATATGCCGCTTTGATTTCATTTCTTCTACTGGAAAATACTCATTTAATTTTTCATACCAATTCATTGATCTACTCCTTTTATTGTAGTCAGTTTTATTATAACGGACTCCATATTCATCGCAACAACTCCATTCAGTGATTCAGCACTCTCTGGCGTTAAATTTAAATATCTGCACAAAAAAGAAGCAGTATTCTTAAAAATACTACTTCTTCCATTCATTTATTCTATTTTATAGTCAACATTTTGCGTATAGGAATTTCCTGCGTTCCAAATTAAAAATTCATCAATCCCATTCTCTTTCAATGCTTTAATTTGTGCTTCTACTTCTGCTTTTCCGTATTGTGTTGGGGCTCCACTATAAAGCCATGGTGCTTCAAAATCCTGAATCCACGGTCTTGATACAGGTGGATTATCTAATTCTCCAAGTACTTGATTCTCAACTTTCGCATATTCTGAAACAAGTTTATATGGTTCTTTATCTGGAAAATCAATTCCAAAATAAGATGTCCAGTGACTTGGGTAAATCATGGATGAAATAACATCAACATTATCAGCAATTTCAGCGAAATTTTGTCCAATACCTGGTGTCTCCGGAATGGTTGCAGCATATCCAAAGATATCAACCGACACATCGACATCATAACTAGAAAGTTCTTCTTTCGCATATGCAACGAAATCCGTGACCGCTTCTACTCTTTTTTTAACATTGCCTAAATCCGAATCCTTATAATCTCCCAACGTGTATTCTAATTCCTCGTCACGTTTCTCAAACCCTTCCGGAAAACGAACATAGTCAAATTGTATTTCTTGAAACCCCATTTCTGCTGCCATTTTAGCAATATCCACGTTATAATCCCAAACTTCTTTTTCAAAAGGGTTAACAAAAGCTTCTCCTTTACCATTAACCCACACTTCACCATTTTTTGTAAATGATAGATCAGGACGTTTTTTCGCTAAAACGGAATCTTTAAAAACGACAATTCTTGCAATCGGATAAATTTGTTTTTTTTCTAATACTTTCATCATCTCTTCTGGATTATCTATGTTGTTCGTTGCAATATCTTCAAATGGAGAACCTTCTTCTGGTGTAAATGTAATATTTCCATGATCTTCTTTTACGTCAATAACCATGGTGTTTAAATCTGAATTATCGACAAGATCCAGCAAAGAATTAAATCGCTCCCCACCAGCAGAATTTCCTGTCACATAGATCCCTCTAACAGCATCAGGATATTCAAAGTTATAACCTGAATCAAATGTAAAACGAGCAATGTTTTCAGGCTCAATAGGTTCAAGAGTTGTTTCACGTTCTTTATGTACGGATGCCGTTAACTTTTCCACTCCACTACTTTTATTGGAGTTTACTAAGGGAATCAATACACCGATGAGGAGAATACCTATTAATAGATATAGCCTGCGTTGCTTTTTTTGCATCTTCATATCTCCAATCCATCTTTTTTTCTATTATAAAGGATAATACGACAAATTAATATGAAATTCATAGAAAATCGAAGAAATGTTTCTACAGTATTCCTTATATTTAGTATTGATTCCCTAAAATTATTTATACTAACCTATGTGAAATAATTTTTGAATAACAAAATTTACATTTTCACTGGTGCTTGCAGTCCTAATAATCGTAACCCCTCTTTTAATACAAGCTTCGTTGCTTTAACTAACTGAAGACGTCCTTCCAACCCTTCGTCAACTTCTAAAATTTTGACGTTTCCGTAATATTTATTAAATGCTTGTGCAAGGTTGATAATGTATTTGGCAACAATAGAAGGGTCAAATTGCTTGTAAGCATGGAAAACAATCTCCTCAAATTTCATAAGCAAAGAAATAACAGTCCAAGCATTTTCATCTGTATAAGCTACATAAGATACAGGTTTAGCGCCATCATAACTGGATTTTCTTAAGAGGGAGCAAGCACGTGCAAATGTATATTGAATATATGGGCCTGTTTCTCCTTCAAATGTTAGCATCGATTCAAGTGAAAACTCCACATCATTTAACCTGAAATTTTTTAGATCATGAAAAATAACTGCCCCTACACCAACCGCTTTTACAACGTCTTCTTTATTTTCAAGTTTTGTATTTCGCATCTCAATATTTTGTTTTGCAAGTTCCATCGCATCTAGCAAAATATCTTCTAGCAGGACAACTTTACCTTTTCTCGTCGACATTTTCTTCCCGTCCTTTAACATCATCCCAAAAGGAATATGGTGCATATTTCCAGCCCAAGAGTACCCCATTTTTTTCAAAACATGAAAGAATTGTTTAAAATGTAGGGATTGTTCCCCACC
>DATGTS010000105.1:0-3769 GCA_035301745.1 Candidatus Avamphibacillus sp. | reverse complement strand
GGAGATGGGTGAAGTACTGATGGACGTGCCAAAAAATCTAAGAGATGTGGCCGCCATGGTTAAAAAAGGGAAACTGCCAGTGGAAATCTCAATTTCGAAAGCCGAAATGTTTCTTCATAAACTGGACCGCATCAGCAACCGATTATCTTTCAGTATTGTGCTGCTTTCGTTCAGCATTATTATGGTCGGTCTGATCATCGGCTCTGCACTGGGGGGGCAATCGTCCATTCTCTGGGATCTACCCGCCATTGAAATTGGCTTCGCCGTTGCGATATTAATGTTTTTATGGCTGTTGTATTCCATATTTCGATCGGGGAGGTTTTGAATGCGGACTGCTAACAAAAAATAATCCTTCATGTGATCTTAGCAGGTACATGAGGGATTATGTCTTTCCCTGTGCCTAGCCCCTCTTGATGGGGTTTAGTCTTATTGTAACCGCTCCATGCTGGAACATGGGGCGGTTTTTAATATTATATGATTTTCTATTTATAACATACCACAAATATGAGGTTTCTACACCTGCCAGCGGTTATACATTTTAATCCTCTTCCTCCAGCCACCCGTCAAAAACAGAACGATCATCAAAGTCAAAATAGAATTCCATAAATCTGATAAACTCCTCCGTATTAACCTCTTTATGTTGATACATTTTAAAGTAATCTCTTAAAAAGGATTCAGCTTCTTCCTTACCGCCTTGCTCCTGAAACAAACGCCCCAACATAAAAGATGATTTTCCATAAATGTAGGAAGAACTCCGTTCACCTGGTGGGTATTCATTTAAGGACAGATTGACAGGTAATTCAAGTTCTGCATATCTTTCTTCCTCTGTAAAATCAAAGTCTAAACCCTCATACTCACTTAAAAATAAAAAAGTCGCAAATTGGGTTATCCCTTCATCCAGCCAAGGATCATGGTATGGGTCATTGCTTATCATACCGTAAAACCATTGGTGCGCTATTTCATGGACTACAACTTGTTTTAAGGCAGATGTACTCAAGTTACCTTTATTATAAATCGACCCGGCAGTCACCACGCCTGGATACTCCATCCCTAATTCATCCAATATAACGTCCAGCTCTTCGAATGGATAAGGACCAATCTTATCCTCAAAATATTTGAAAGCCGATGCAGCTACCTCTGTTAATTCATCATTCTTTTCAGCGTCGTCTTCTAAACTAAACACGCGGATACTAGTTTCTCCTACCTTTTTCTCTATCATCGTCGGTTCATCTATAATTGCTATAAAAAATTCTTTCACCTGCTCGGCTGTTAATGTATTATTATTCTTACTCGGAAATTCATCTTGTTCACTTGTTGTTATAACAGTATAGGCTTCTGGTATATCATAGTTAATTTCAAAATTACTGTATGGCGTATGATAAGTTTCCCCCTTAAATGCAAACGCCTCTTTATTCCAGCCATTTCTATAAGTTGGGACCATTGGATACCACTGCGCCAGATAGAAGCTGGAATTGTTTTTAGTAAACCTCAAACCTTCTTCCGGCAAAGTAAAACTGTATAAAAATTTTACATCTATTGTTTCTTCAGGAATTAATTCTTCTTTTAGCTCAATAGACAGATTATCTTCTTTCAAGGTATAATCTGCCGCTTCGCCATTCAAGACTACCTTATCTATATCTAATGTAGCCGGCTTTTCGAGAGATCGTGAATTTTCTGCAGTAAACATATTCGGGATAAAATAAAATTCAAGCGTTTCCCAATTGTCTTCGGACACGTTTCTCACTTGAATATCAGCTTCTATTGTAAAAGTCTCTTTTTCATTCATTTTTAAGGAAATATTATAATTACTTTCGCTTCCCGGAGGCACACCCTCTGGCTGGAACTGAGAAAGATCCTTCTCTTCTATATCATTTGTTTCGTTCTTTGCATCCGTTAAATCGCATGCGGCCAGTGAAATGAATAAAAGCGTCACAAATAGAAACCAATATTTTTTCAAAAAGATCCCTCCATCTATGTAAAAAAGTAAAGCGGTAGAATAATTAATTATTAATTGAGTCAATTTCATAAGCACTTTAACTTATTCATAATCCGAACGATAAAACGTGTATTCACTTCATTGTTCGTTAATTCGAAGCGCTATATCGTTGATTGGAACGGAAGGCGGCGACTCCAGCGGGAATAGCATGAGCCTTGAGACCCCGCAATGAGCAAAGCGAATGAGGAGGCTCAAGCCATGCCCGCGGAAAGCGTCCGCCTGCAGTGGAAATCAACAGTTTTAGCATATATCCGGATAGTTCGGATTGACATACAGGTTTAAAGTTATGAAATTGACTCAATTATAGTAATGTATTTCTCTTTACTCAATGCCTTCTACATAACTTCTTATCATTAGACAAAAGGTACTAATCTTTAAATATGCATTAATCTAGAAGAAGTCTGCCTCTTATTTTAAATACCATCGAATCGCATTTTTGTATAAAACTTTTTTTGCCCGCTCTTTTCCAAGCGCATAGATAATTAAATCCACATCAGACAGCTGGAAAGGTCTAGTCGCTCTTGTTGATGGCAAATCCGTTCCAAACATGAGTGCATCTGGATTTAATGCATAAATACGTTTGATTGCCTGAACGGGATCAAAGTCAATTCTTCCAAAGCCTGTTGCTTTTACTTTAACTCCTTTATCAACTAAAGATAATAACGCATCAAATCCATTTTTGGATAATCCCAGGTGGTCAATAGAAACAGCAGGAAGCTTTTCAATTGTAACTGCCACTTCAGACAACTGATTGGAATTGATATATAGTTCTGTATGCCAATTCGCTATTTCATAAACCCTTCTCGCAAAATAGTCCAGGCGGGATATATCTTCTGAGCCTCCTCTTTTCACATTAAACCGAAGTGCCCTCACTCCCAACTCATTCAGCCTTATTATTTCTTCATCAGGCGTATCGTATGGCAGCTGTGTAACCCCAACAAAGTTTTTACCAAGTGTTTTTATGGCATGAGCTAAATATAATTGGTCAAACCCTTGAAAAGATCCTGAGACGATTGCTCCCCCGACAACATTTAAACTTTCTACACTGGCTAAATAATCATTGCAAGTGTAATAGTCAGGAAGATAGCCTTGATTCGGTATTAACGGGAACTCTTTTTCGATAATATGTAAGTGAGCATCAAATATCTTCACTTTCCATCTCCTCCTAAGGTAAGATAATTCCTTTTTAAGATGATTCACATCATTTTCAGGGTAATCTTCAACTGTTTATAGCATATAAAATAATTTCGAATAAGTAAAATACTGTTTTCCACTCTAAAGGTATAACCAAAAGTTATCGGGACGACGCAGCTGCATTGCCATAAGCCTCCGCGAAAGAAAAAAGAATTAATAATGCTATAATGGGAGCAAGCCTATATAGCCAATCAGCAACATTTTAATATACATCAATATGAATCAGCTTTTAAGTGTCTTTCTAAAAAGACCAGGATGGACGTACGCTTCAATAGAAAGGTTGATAACATGAAAAATCGAATTGATCCAGGTAAAGGACTTGAATTTGGCATATATACACTCGGGGATCATCTCCCGAATCCACATAAAGAAGAACGCATTCCCGCTCAGCAGCGTATTCAGGAAATTATTGAACTGGCCAAGCTGGCTGAACAGGCAGGGATTGATTTCTTCAGTGTTGGCGAAAGTCACCAGGAATATTTTGCAACGCAAGCCCATACTGTGGTGCTGTCAGCGATTGCGCAGGCAACGAGTAAGATAAAAATCGGGAGCTCTTCCACGATTATTAGTACCTCAGAC
>DATGTS010000104.1:0-16615 GCA_035301745.1 Candidatus Avamphibacillus sp. | reverse complement strand
GGAAGAGTTAAAGGAAATATTAAAAGACGAACAACAATTTTATATGGAATATGCGGAAGAAAACTGGCTGAATCGCTTTTTTAAAATAAAAGCAATGTCTCATAAGACACAGGTTCCGAGCATCACTTCTGTTATTACGGATATGCCTGGTGGAACGAATTCTAATCATAGCAAAACAGAACAATATGCTTTGAAATCTGTCGAAGCCTGTGAGTGGTTGGAAACATTATATGATGCCATGGAAGCACTCAATCCTGCTGAGAAGAAACTAGTTAAATTAAAATATATGCAAAAACGAAATGATGGATCCAGGTATAGTGATGAAGTTATTTACCCGCAACTGTATATTGGTAGAACAAGATATTATGAATTGAAAAAAGATGCACTAGAAATGCTGGGAAGAAATCTATATGGCATGTTAAATCAGGGAGTAGGTTTATAATGATTAGTTTAACTCAAGCTGTAAAGAAAACAGTATTAGTCATCTTTTGGCTAATGCTGTTTTCTTATATTATTGGTAGTGATTCCAGGAAATGATTGGATCAATCTGTATTCTTCATTAGATTTTGTTAACACATTCAATTCCTTAGTTAACTCAGAGTACTGTGGTACTAAGTATCCCTCTATTTCATCGTGTTTAATAACATTATATCTCACCACTTACGCTGAAATATTAGTGATCTGCAAGAGAAAAGTTTATTGAAGAGCATGGATAGATATTAATCAAACTTCTTAATAAATTAATATAACTAGAACTAATTTTGACATATATACATTAGGGGGGTATAGTATATGTATAAACGAAAAGGAAGTGATAGACATGGGAGAGTTTCTTTATGAGCAACCGATTACTCCTAGGACAAAAGGTGAAAAACAGGCGGTCATCAATCGGCTGAAGAGAATAGAAGGTCAAGTGCGTGGGATTCAGAAAATGGTGGAAGAGGACCGGTATTGTCCGGATATTTTAGTTCAAATTAATGCTATAAATGCCGCACTAAATAAAGTGGGATTCTCTGTGGCTGAGCGCCATGCTAAACATTGTGTAAGTCATGCAATTAAATCTGGTGAAGGCGAGGCGGCTATTGATGAATTACTGGATGTTATTAAACACTTTTCAAAATAGATAGGAGGATACATTTATGAATGAACAAGAACACTTAACGGTCGGTATCAACGGAATGACTTGTGCGGCCTGCTCCAATCGAATTGAAAAGGTATTAAATAAAATGGATGGTGTGGATGCACAGGTCAATTTAACAACTGAGAAAGCGAATATTAATTATAATCCTGAAAAAACGTCCGCAAAGGATGTTACAACCAAGATAGAAAAACTTGGTTACGGGGTAGAAACTGAAAAAGCAGAGTTTGATGTGATTGGAATGACTTGTGCTGCTTGCTCGTCACGTATTGAAAAGGTGTTGAATAAGCAACCAGGCATCAAACAAGCAACGGTGAATCTTACCACAGAGAATGCAACAGTTGTATATAATCCCGGTTTCATAAATGTTGAAAATATTATCGAACGTATTCAAAAAACAGGGTACGATGCTAAGATAAAAGCAAGTAAACAAGAAAAGCAATCAAGGAAGGGAAAACAAATAGAGCGAATGAAATGGAAGTTGGTTATTTCCGCTGTACTATCGGTTCCATTACTGCTCACCATGCTCGATCACTTACTTGGCGTGCAAATGCCAACAATCTTTATGAACCCTTGGTTCCAATTTGCCCTTGCTACACCAGTTCAATTTATTATTGGCTGGCAATTCTATGATGGTGCTTATAAAAACTTACGAAGTGGTGGAGCCAACATGGATGTACTGGTAGCGCTTGGGACTAGTGCTGCTTATTTCTACAGTTTGTATGAAGGGATAAAAACCATTGGAAATCCAGGATACAATCCACATTTGTATTTTGAAACAAGTGCCATTTTAATTACTCTTATTTTATTTGGTAAATATTTGGAAGCAAACGCTAAAGGCAAAACAACCATGGCTATTTCCAAACTGCTCAATTTGCAAGCGAAACAGGCACGTATTATCCGTGATGGGGAAGAAACGATGATTCCAGTAGAAGACGTCACGGTTGGCGATCGTTTAGTAGTAAAACCAGGTGAAAAAATTCCGGTTGATGGGATTGTTGTCAGAGGAAGAACCGCTGTTGACGAATCGATGTTAACAGGTGAATCAATCCCGATCGAAAAAGACGAAGAATCAAATGTGATTGGCTCAACAATGAATAAGAACGGAACCATTGAAATGGAAGCGACCAAAGTTGGCCAAGATACTGCTCTTGCATCTATCGTTCAAGCGGTTGAGGATGCCCAAAGTTCAAAGGCGCCGATACAGCGTCTAGCTGACATCATTTCCGGATACTTTGTGCCGATTGTCGTCGGGATAGCAGTGCTAACATTTATTATCTGGATTACTCTTGTTCAGCCCGGCAATTTTGAACCGTCACTTGTTGCTGCCATTGCTGTTTTAGTGATTGCATGCCCATGTGCATTAGGGTTAGCAACACCCACCTCAATTATGGTTGGAACAGGAAAGGCAGCTGAAAATGGCATTCTATTTAAAGGGGGGGAACACTTAGAACGAACCCATCAATTAAACGCGATTATTCTCGATAAGACTGGAACAATTACAAAAGGAAAACCGGAAGTAACTGATTTTACCGGCAATCAGGAAGCGTTAAAACTACTAGCAAGTGCCGAAAAAGGTTCGGAACACCCATTAGCTGAGGCAATTATGGCCTATGCAACAGAGCAGAATGCACAGGTTGTAAACACTGATGATTTCGAAGCGATACCCGGTCATGGTATTAGGGCTGTTATTTCTGGTCAACATGTACTTGTAGGGACACGAAAATTAATGAATGAAAATAATATTGATGTTAATCATGCTGAACAAGAATTGGTGGACTTTGAAATCAATGGAAAAACAGCGATGTTAATTGCAGTCAATAATGAATATCGCGGTATTGTTGCCGTTGCAGATACAGTCAAGGAAACAGCATCTCAAGCCATCAATCAATTGAAAAAACAAGGTTTAGACGTAATTATGTTAACTGGAGATAATGAACGCACCGCAGGAGCTATTGCTAAACAGGTTGGTATTGACCACGTGATTGCACAAGTATTACCAGAAGAGAAGGCAGCTCAAGTGAAGAATGTACAAAATCAAGGTAAAAGAGTTGCAATGGTTGGGGATGGTGTCAATGATGCACCTGCACTGGCAGTGGCGGATATTGGTATTGCAATTGGTACCGGAACAGAGGTTGCCATCGAGGCAGCTGATGTCACAATTCTTGGAGGGGAATTATTGCTTATACCAAAGGCTATTAAATTAAGCCATGCGACAATCAAGAATATACGTCAAAATTTATTCTGGGCATTTGCTTATAATAGTGCAGGAATCCCGGTTGCTGCACTAGGACTATTAGCTCCTTGGATTGCAGGGGCAGCCATGGCCTTTAGTTCAGTAAGTGTAGTAACAAACTCCCTTCGTTTAAAAAGAGTGAAGATATAGAATCTGCAAAAATGAAGAGCGTCGATAAACTCGGGTAATTTTATCATTGCATATTACTTTTCTCTGAGACCCTGAAAGGGGGTGAAATTGCATGAAAACAATGACAATCAATGTGAGAGGAATGTCATGCGGACATTGTAAATCATCTGTTGAAGATGCTCTAAAAAATCTTGAAGGTGTAACGACTGTTGAGGTGGATTTGGACACTGGAAAAGTAGCTGTTACGTATGATGAAGCAAAAGTTGAAGTTACTGACATGCGTGAAGCAGTAGAAAACCAAGGCTACGATGTCACAACATAGCATAATATACGGGCTAATCCTTTTTCCGGATTAGCCCTTTCTATATAATTGATATTAATATTGAGTTTCAACTTATTGAAAAGGATTTAGAATAATACATTTGATTGCTTGGTTAATAGATACATTTAAAAATTTTAGTTGCTTTAATTCAAAATGATTATGCACTTGCGAATAGAGTGGTATCCCGATTGTCAATCCCATTCTAACTTCTATTATGCCGAAGGGTATCCTAGGTTCTCTTGGTTGATATAGTTTGAAAAGGTTTATTTAATACCTCTATAGGGTATTGTGCCATTATAGTAAATTCCATAGGAGGAAGGTAAATGTCTTGGCTAGAAACTATTTCGATAATTTCTATTGTGATAGGTGTTTTGCAAGCTGTCGTTATAACAATTGATATTATCAGATACCCTCAAAAAATGGTGATAATGAATCTTGTCTGGCCACTGACCGGCCTTTATTTCCCCGTGATTGGTATATTGGCCTATTATCGAATAGGTAGAGATAAGGAACAAATAAATCATAAAAAGGTTAGGAAACATTATAACCATGGACATGGTAACCATCAAGAGAAGCCATTTTGGCAAAGTGTCTTTGTTTCTACAACGCATTGTAGCAGTGGATGTTCACTTGGTGATATTGCTGGCGTACCTATTGTAGTTCTCACGGGATTTACAATTGGAGGCGTGGTTTTATATGGTAAATTTTTTGTGCAATTTATATTAGCATATATCTTCGGTATCGCTTTTCAATATTATGGAATGGGTAAACAAAATAACTTTAAAGAGGGTATAAAAAATGCCATCAAAGCAGACACCTGGGCGCTTATCTCTTTTGAAGTAGGAATGTTCGGCTGGATGGCCCTTGTTCATTTGGTATTTTTTAGCGAACCCCCAGAGCCGACTACAGCAGTTTATTGGTTTATGATGCAGTTAGCTATGATGATTGGTTTCTGTACTAGCTACCCAGCCAACTGGCTATTGGTGAAAAAGGGAGTTAAACATGCTATGTAACGGATATTTCCAAAATTAGGTTGGATTATGTTATTTCCTAGTCTAGGATAAAAATGGAAAACCTAGGAAATAGATAAAAAGCAGGTCTTTTATTTTATTGCCTAAAAGTTGCTTGATTTATCGATTAAAACAGGGCTAGGACATTACAAGTAAATTAATTTAAAAATGGCTCCGATTATCAGTTTTAGATTTTCGGAACCACTTCCTATTGACTTATTTATATTATTTAATTGTAAGCTCGGATAGGAAAATCATGATATTTTTATCATATGTTAGCGTCGCCGAATCTTAATCTTTCAATCATCGTTAGCTAATGCGCAAACTAGCGACTAGCAAGGTTATGAACTGTTAAATGACTTGTTCCTCACGATGACTTCAATATCAATGCTTTTGGTAGCACTGCTTGAGATTAAGTTCTTCAATTAATGTTAGTCAATTGTGTCGGAAATTTCGGGTTCATATGTCTTTTGCTCGCTTCTGCATCAGGGTCACTTCCGTTTTAGATTATGAAACATTTAACCTCATTAAGCTGATATGAATTTAATTTTTTACAGAAGATTATACTACAAAAAATAGTAAAGAAACTAATAAAATAAGCATGGTATAAATTATCAATCTATGATGGTGAGTACCACGCTTATTATTTAAACTAACCGCATACTATCCTATAACCTAAATTTTAATGAAATTCTACTTAACTGGAGTGAGTTCATCTTCAACAACCCATTTATGATTTTGGATTTCTTCATTTGTTTCCGTATCTTTATAGCTTACCATATAGACAGTAGTGTCTTCCGAATCATCAATTGTAGCTGTGGCCCCCTTCATGCCTTCCATATGGTCGGCTTCAAGGATAACCTCATCCCCTTGTTCATATGCCTGTTCTTCAGCATCTTTCATTTCTTCATGAATCACCCACTTATGGTTTTCTACTTTTTCACCGCCATCGTTTGGTGTGTAGGTTACTTCATAAGCAATAGTGTCATAAGCACCTTCTATGGTAGCTATAGCCCCATCCATGCCTTTCATATGATCTGCTTTTATCTTTGCTTTACTCTCAACAGGGTATGTTGGATTTTCTGCATCGGCTAAATCATCTGGGATTTCTCCAGAACTAGAAGGATCCATATCCATGTTTTCAGTTGAATCATTATCTGTATCAGCATTATTGTCAGGAGCAGTATTTTCATTCCCACCGCAAGCTACTAACACAACAGACATAAATAAAGCACTTATTCCCATCATTAACTTCCTATTCATAGTTTTCCCTCCATCGTGGATTGAATGTTAATCAACACACTAATTCCATACCCCCCTTATGTATATGTAAACTACAAATTTGTACGTTTTTCAACAATCTATATATAGTGTAAACGAAATAATTTTATTCATACTTCTAATACTTGCATTTATAGAGGTAACTATTTAAAATAAAGATTATAAAATACGATAGAGGGGTATAGTATGAAGGCGGCGTAATTTAGAATCCAAACGTTTTTTGTTCTAAAGAGTGTAGATAAAGGAGAATGATACGTATGACAGACGATAAATCACACGAGCAAAGCCAACATCACAATCATGCTGGACACATGGATAGCAAACATAAAGGACATAATCATGCTAACTATAGTTCGCATGAAGACCATGGTCATGGTGGTGGAAACGGTAGCCATGAGCATCACGACCATGGTAATATGGTAGAAGATTTTAAAAAAAGGTTTTATATTTCTCTCATTGTTACGGTGCCAATCCTTATTTTATCACCGATGATTCAAGGTTTCATTGGAGTAGATTGGCGATTTTCAAATGATCAATATATTTTATTTGTACTTGCTACATTCATCTTTTTATATGGTGGCTGGCCGTTTATTACAGGGGCTATTGATGAGTTAAAAGGCAAAAATCCCGGTATGATGACACTTATAGGTTTAGCAATATTAGTCGCCTACGTATATAGCTCGTTAACGATTTTTGGCTTAGAAGGAAGCGACTTTTTCTGGGAACTGGCAACGTTAATAGACATTATGCTGTTGGGACACTGGATTGAAATGCGCTCGGTGATGGGGGCATCCAATGCACTAGAAGAGCTGGTGAAACTCATGCCCAGCGAAGCTCATAAATTAGATGAAAACGGTAATGTATATGATGTCAAGGTCTCCGCTTTGCAAAATGAAGATTATGTACTTGTAAAACCAGGAGAAAAAGTACCAGTCGATGGAACCATCGTGGATGGAAATTCAGCTATTGATGAGTCCATGCTAACCGGGGAATCTGTCCCTATCGAAAAAGAAAACGGAGATGAAGTCATTGGTGGTTCGATTAATAAAGAAGGTTCACTAACCGTAAAAGTTGAAAAAATAGGTAAAGACTCGTATCTCTCACAAGTCATTACACTGGTCCAAGAAGCACAAGAATCAAAGTCACGAACACAAGACATTACAAATAAGGCAGCTAAATGGTTGTTTTATATAGCGCTTGCATCAGGTGTTATTACGTTGGTCATTTGGCTGTCCCTGGGGCATTCATTTGACGTGGCTTTAGAGCGAATGGTAACAGTTATGGTCATTACTTGTCCACACGCGCTTGGTTTAGCCGCGCCACTAGTTGTGGCTGTCTCTACCTCTCTCTCTGCAAAACATGGGCTACTTATCCGGAATCGTGCAAACTTTGAAGGGGCAAGGAATTTGGATGCGGTCGTATTTGATAAGACAGGAACCCTGACAGAAGGAGAGTTTGGTGTAACTGATATTGTACCAAGTCAAGGCTATGAAAAAGAAGAATTGCTTAAACTGGCAGCCAGCTTGGAACAACACTCGGAACATCCAATTGCTGCTGGTATAGTCAATTCAGCAAAAAGTGAAGAAATTCCACTCAAAGAAATAGCCGATTTTGAATCGATAACTGGGAAAGGGATCCAAGGTAGCATTGATGGTGAAAAAATTAATGTGGTCAGCCCAGGATATGTTAATGACAATCATTTATCATATGATCAGCAAAAGTTTGACCAAATGTCAGAGGAAGGAAAAACTGTTGTATTTGTTTTGATAGAGGATAGGCTTGCTGGCATGATTGCATTAGCAGATATAGTAAGAGAAACAGCTAAAGAAGCCATTGCTGAATTGAAAGAAAATGACGTACACTCTATCATGCTTACCGGCGACAACAAAAAGGTTGCCAACTGGGTCGCTGAACAATTGGATATTGAAGAAGTATACGCTGAAGTATTACCGAATGAAAAATCAGATCAGGTAAAAAGAATTATTAAAGAAAAGGGCTGGAAAGTTGCCATGACTGGCGATGGGATTAATGATGCTCCAGCGCTAGCAACTGCAGATTTAGGAATTGCTATCGGTGCAGGTACCGATGTAGCAATGGAAACAGCTGATGTAGTTCTTGTAAAAAGTAATCCGAAAGATGTCGTTTCATTAATCGACTTATCGGAAAAAACCTACCGTAAAATGGTTCAAAACCTTTGGTGGGCAACTGGTTACAATATCTTAGCTATCCCACTGGCAGCAGGCGCTTTAGCTCCAATTGGTATCGTATTAAGCCCAGCAGTTGGTGCTGTATTAATGAGTTTAAGCACTATTATTGTAGCTATTAATGCTAAACTACTGAAAGCATAAAGTGGAAAAAATGAATATGGGGGAAAAATCAAATGAGATTAAAAACAGTAGCTATTTTAATACTTGTCTCAATATTTATCGTTGGTTGCAGTAATGAAAAAGGAAATGACGAGGTCAAGAAAGCAAATTCCACAGACATTAAGGAATTAGTTCACGACTATACTGTGGGAAATGCTGAAGCAGCATCAGCATCCATTACGTCCTCCGAACTTGTTGTAACGGATGAAAACCAAAATGAAACCACTTATGACCTTCCCAAAAATGAGTTTTTTGTATCAATTGCTCCTTATATCAATGAAACGCATCCTTGCGATATTCACAGTTTAACCGGCTGTCAAGGAGAGCTTGTAAAGGAAGACGTTAAAGTGCATATTGAAAACTCATCCGGTGAAGTCATTCTTGATGAAATGAAGCAGACAGAAGCTAATGGATTTATTGATTTATGGCTTCCAAGAGACGATACTTTTAAATTAACAATCACTCAAGGTGAGAAAAAAACAACATCTGAGATATCCACGTTTGATGGGGACAATACATGCATTACAACCATGCAATTAAGTTAAGTTCTTACTTGCACAGTTAGGGCCTGTCTCTTTAGGTTTATGTTCATATAAAAGAAAATAATTGATAATGCATTGCTAGTAATAGATCTAGAATGTGCTTCTTATAAGAATAAATAGTAAAGGGGTTGGATAAATATTTATCCAACCCCTTTACTATTAAATCTTTATCTTATTTAAATTATTGTACCAGACTGTTTGGGACATTTTAATATGTGTTATGAACTAAACTTCTTGGTATAAAATCTACCCTTACCATACCTCTTGAAATTACTACAAAGCTCTCCAATAAAATAAATGTAGTTTTGAACTCTGACAGTATAATCTTCTCTCCCGTATTTCAAGTGAAGAACAATAAAAACATATAATGACTATGAAATTACGTCATGAAGTTCTTAAAGGCAACTTAATGTATCACAGAATATCTTTGATAAGTAATGTAGGTTATTATTTAGGCTTTGATTAGCATCTCATAATATGAAATAACTTTGAATTATTTGTGAACAAGATACGTATTAAAGGCATCTGCATAGTTTCTCCATAATCATATAGTATCTTAGTGATAAGGTTGTTTAATTTGATATAAAGGTTGTGAAGAGTTAAATGGAACAAATTAATTTATTTTTAGCATTTGGTGCGGGTTTTCTATCATTTATTTCCCCTTGTGCATTGCCTTTGTATCCAGCCTTTCTTTCCTATATTACCGGAATGACAGTAAATGAACTAAAGGAAGAGCGTGGTATATTAAGAAAAAAGGCGTTTATACATACAATTCTATTTTTATTAGGATTTTCTATTATCTTTGTCGCACTAGGATTATCAACCTCTTTTATAGGATCTTTTTTTATGGCTAATCAAGGATTGCTACGACAAATAGGTGCATTACTACTAGTGTTTTTCGGTTTAGTATTAACTGGAATACTTCGTTTTAATTTTCTATTATCTGATAAAAAGATACATTTTCAAAAAAGACCTGCAGGATATTTAGGGTCCGTATTAATTGGATTGGGATTTGCAGCAGGATGGACTCCATGTACAGGCCCGATACTTGCAGCAGTAATGGCCCTTGGAGTTGCAAATCCAAGTATGGGTTTATTTTATATGTTATTTTATGTATTTGGATTTTCAATACCATTTTTACTTATGACTTTCTTTATTGATAAAATGACATTTTTAAAAAAACATGGGAATCGTTTTATGAAATTTGGTGGCATTTTGATGATTGTGATGGGCGTTCTTTTATACTTTGATTGGATGAGATTGATTATTGCACTACTAGTTCCGTTATTTGGCGGGTTCACTGGATTTTGATTAAAGTTAAAGATTATGAAATGTATAAAAAGTGATTTAGGAGTGATCCGTGTGCGTGTAGATAAAGCCAGGGATAGAAAAAAAGATAAAAAACGGAATCGATTAATTTTCAGAACAATTATTTTAGCAGTGCTATTAGCAGCAGTCGTGTTTGCACTCGTAACCAATGCTAAAAAAGATAGCACGATATATGGAGTTGGTGACCAAGCCCCTAACTTTGAATTAAAGCAAATTAATAAAAACAATCAACTAGAGTCAATCCGGCTAAGAGACTTAGAAGGAAAAGGAGTAATGCTCAATTTTTGGGCTACTTGGTGTAAACCATGCGAAAAAGAGATGCCTTATATGGAAGAGCTATACCCAAAATATAAAGATAAAGGGATAGAAATAGTTGCGGTTAGTTTAGATTCAACTGAACCTGTGATTCATCAGTTTATTGAGAAGTACGAGCTTACTTTCCCAATTCTATATGATAACAGAAAGGAAGTAAGTAACTTATATAAAATTGGTCCGATTCCCTCCACCTATTTCATTGATGCGGAAGGTGAAATTGTAGAAAAGGTCGAGGGGTCGTTAACACTGGATCGTTTAGAAGGATACTTTAAGCAAATTCAACCATAAAATTAATGAAAAATAGGTAGGGATGTTAGTGAAGAAAATCAAGTGTGAATGTGGACATATTAATCCCGAAGGAACAGTACTATGTGAGGCATGTGGCAAGCCAATTGAAGAGAACCAGCATATAGACGGAAACGACAAAAAGGATTTACTTAATATGCGTTATGAAGGTAGTTCCCGGCGTTCTTTAACTTATAATAAATCAATCATAGATAAAATATGGAGTTTTTTTTCATCGGTTAAAGTGGGGGTTTGGCTAATAATAATTGCCTTAGTTGCATCGACTTTAGGGACGATTTTCCCTCAAGAAATATATATACCGGCCGATGCTGTGTCACGTGATCCTGCAATATATTATGAAGATCAATTTGGGATTTTTGGTAAAATATATTACCAGCTGGGGTTATATGATTTGTATAGTTCGTGGTGGTATATGATCTTAATTGCTTTAATTGGGATATCTTTAGTGATTTGTAGTGTTGACAGATTTATTCCACTGCGCCGTGCCTTGAAGACGCAGAAACCAAAGAGACATGAAGCATTTTTAAATAGACAACGATTGTACAGTGAATCGTCTGATATTTCAAATGCGGATAAACAACAATTAATAAAGAGGTTAAAAAAACTACGATATAGAGTACGAAGTGAGGATGGACATATATTAGCTGAGAAAGGAAGATTTTCTCGTTGGGGACCTTATGTTAACCATATTGGTTTAATTATTATATTGATAGCAGCAATATTTCGTATGTCCCCATTACTTTATTTAGAAGATTATGTATGGACAAGGGAGGGTGAATTGAAAGTTATTCCCGGAACTGATGGACAGTATTACATTGAAAATAAAGAATTTATCATAGAAATGTATGACGAAGATGATGAACGGTTCAAGGATGCAATTGCGAGATTAGGTGGGCAAGCAGAAAAAAATTTTCAGTCCAATGTAGTTGTCTATAAAAATACGGACGTTACTTTGCCTGGTGCAGAACCAAAATTGGAAAAGGTAAAAGAAGGTCAAATTGAGCTAAACCATCCTTTGAAATTTGATGGTTATGCATTGTACCAAGCGGGATATCAGCAAAATGAATTTTCAAAAATGTCATTTAAGTTATATGAAGCAAATGACGGGGATCAGCAAGCAATAGAAACGTTCACCATTGATTTAACAAAACCTGAAACTGAATATAAATTTGATAATGGATTTAAGGTTGTTATGCAAAAATACTATCCAGACTATTATTTTGATGAAGATTATGGTGAACCAAGATCAGAAACAAATGATCCACGGAATCCAGCATTTATTTTCAAAGTATATTCCCCTAAAAATGAAAGGCCTGAAACAAACTTTGTAGGTATAGGTCAAAACATTGATCCTACTAGTGAAAATAAGTATAAATTAGGTATTATTGACTTTGAGACACATGATGTCAGTGGTTTAAGTGTTCGCCGAGATTATACTTTGCCATTGTTTGGTTTAGGCGCTCTCATTTTTATGATCGGAGTCGTTCAAGGTATGTATTGGCAACACCGAAGAATATGGATACATCCCAAAGGACACGGCGTTCTAATGGCTGGACATACAAATAAAAATTGGTTCGGCATAAAAAAAGATATTGAAAAAATGATTTCAGGAACGAATATAAAAATGGTTGTTGATCAACAATCGGAAAATGGTAAACTAAAGGAGGAGAATGATGAGTGATTTAACGTCATTAAGTAGTACAATGTTATATACAGCTTTTGCATTTTATTCCATTGCCACAGTCATTTTCGGTATAACAGTTACAGATAAGAATAAACAAAAGAAAAAAGGGAAAATGGGAGCTGTTGCAATTTCTATTACGATTACTGGACTCGTTGCCCAACTGGTCTATTTCATCACACGCTGGATAGCTGGAGGACATGCTCCTGTTTCAAATATGTTTGAATTTATGACTTCATTAGGTATGGGTATTGTGATAGCGTTTATCATTATTTACTTTATCTACCGATTAAATGTACTTGGATTATTTGCTCTACCAATTGCATTAATTCTTATTGCTTATGCAAGTATGTTCCCTACAGAGTTATCACCATTACAACCGTCGTTGCAAAGTCCCTGGTTATATATCCATATAACGACCGTTGCTTTATCTCAAGGTGTTTTAGGAATTAGTTTTGTTGCAGGGCTTATCTATTTGATCAAGCAAACAGACCAGAAGAAACGAAGTAAAAAGAATATGTGGTTGGAACTTGTATTGTTTTCTTTATTGGCTTGTGTAGGATTTATTCTTTCGACAGTTACATTTAATGTATTGGACTATAGTGCAACCTTTGAGTATCCATCAGGTGACAGAATGTTAACCGTAGAATATAATCTACCAGCAATTGCAGGCCCTCCAGACAGTGAATTGATTACTGAAGGTGTAAATGATGCATGGTTTGAGGCACCAGGTTGGTTACAAGGAAGTAATGCTGCTAAAAAATTCAATACTCTGATTTGGTCTTTGTCAACTGGATTCATCTTATATGGACTCCTTCGACTTATTTTTAGAAAAAGAGTTGGTGCGGCCATACAACCTTTACTTAAAAATATTAATGCAGATCTTGTTGATGAGATAACTTATCGTGCGGTGGCGATTGGATTTCCTCTTTTCACTTTAGGTGGCCTGATTTTTGCTGCTATCTGGGCGCAGATTGCTTGGGATCGATTTTGGGGGTGGGATCCAAAAGAAGTATGGGCGCTTGTAACGTGGTTTTTCTATGCGGCATTCTTGCACCTAAGATTATCCCGTGGTTGGCATGGCGAAAAATCATCGTGGCTAGCAGTGATAGGATTTGCTATAATTATGTTCAACTTAATTGTTGTAAATTTAGTAATATCTGGATTGCATTCCTACGCATAGTCCTCAGTTCTCTATATTATAAGAACACCGATTACTTATTGCTACATAAGTAGTCGGTTTTTTGTGCCGTGATTTATTTAATAATGTGTATATTTATCCTATGACAGGATGAACTAGCGTAGATAAATATGCTTTCGCCAAGGGGAAAGTTGTGGGGAAAAATACATTTTGTGATTTGTAAAATGCATACTTTCTCGATAAATAAAAGCTATAATTAATGTAAATCAATAATATGAGAAGGTGTTAATAGTGCATATGATGCAGGGGCATGGTTCGTTTTGGTCTATGTTTTTGATGATTATTTTTTGGTTAGGACTAATAAGTTTTGGTATTTTTTTAATAACAAATTTTATTAATGGTGGTAATAAAAAAACACCGCTACAAATAATTAAAGAACGTTTAGCTAAAGGTGAGATTGATGAGTTAGAATATGAGAGGTTGAAATCAATAATAGAGCATGACGGAAAGTAGTGACAATAAATGAACAAACATACAGAGTTAATTAGAAAAAGATATGATAGAATTTCAACACTATTCGATGTTATGGATCATATGATTCAAGCGTCATGGAGAAAAGATTTACTTAAAAACTTAAATGGAAATGTATTAGAAGTCGGTGTGGGAACAGGTGCAAATTTGACTTATTATCCTACAAATATTCGTGTAACAGGAATTGATTTTAGTCCTAAAATGTTGGCAAAGGCTTATGAAAAAGTTGGTAAGTCAAAACCAATGATTGTATTAAAGGAAATGGATGCCCAACAGTTGGACTTTCCGGATAACACATTTGACTTTGTTGTTTCCACATGCGTATTTTGCTCCGTTCCTGACCCTGTTCAAGGATTCAAAGAAATTCGCAGAGTAGTAAAACCTGAAGGGACAATACTTATGCTAGAACATATGCGTAGTGAAAATAATTTTGCTGGAATAATACTTGATTTGATCAACCCACTTACAGTACGAATTATAGGAGCAAATGTAAACCGCAATACAATCAAGAACATAGAAAAAGCAGGATTGAAAATCAAAAAACAAAATTTTCTGATGACATCTATTATGAGGAAAATAGTAATATCGCCAAATAAGTAAATCTGATCACTAGAATTTATATAACATGTGTACATATTATTAAGACAGGAAAGTTTCTACCCAGTAGGAGGTCAAACCTAACATAAATAACTAAGTAATAATCATTTTAACAATAACTATCGGCATATTTGAAGAGTAGATTTTAGTAATCTAAGATGATTCCTCGGAAACATGGGAACAAATATTAGTAGATAGCAAGGTTCAGTAATAAAATTTACTTATAGTGAGTTGAATGTTCATGTTGTATGACTTTTTTAATCAAATAAGTAGCACATTAATCGGTCCAATAATGGATATCGCATATGGTTTGGAACATCTACCATTATTATTTGCCTTTTTCCTTGGTGTTGTTGGAGCTGTTGCGCCATGCCAGCTTACCAGTAACATTAGTGCGATTACGATTTATGGTAATAAGTCATTAGTTGCTAAAGTTCCTTGGTTGCACGTATTGTTATTTGTTTTAGGAAAGGTCGTTGTTTATTCTGTATTAGGTATTGTAATTTGGCTATTGGGAAAAGAAGTATATAGCTCACTATCACAAATCATGCCTATTATACGAAAATTGATAGGACCGTTACTAATCATCATAGGGTTATTTATGATTGGGTTATTTCAATGGAATAAAACATGGCGTATTTTTAATTTACCAACAAAGGTTTTTAAAAATAGATATTTAGGTAGTTTTTTGGTGGGTGTAAGCTTTACGTTAGCGTTTTGTCCAACGATGTTTGTATTATTTCTATTGACCTTAATGCCGATTGTGTTGATTACTTCATATGGAGTAGTCCTTCCGGCAGTGTTTGGGATTGGCACATCTCTTCCACTCTTGATTGTTATTTTTTTAATTTGGTATTTTGGTGCAAGTGGTGCAATATTAAAAAGAAGTAGAAGAATAGGAGCTATCACCCAAAAGATAGCTGGTGTGTTACTTCTGATTATTGGTATATTGGATACACTTACTTATTGGTTATAGGGGGTGTACTATGTTTAATAAACTATCATTTAAAATTGGATTACTATTCTTTGTGTTTATTCTAATCATTGAAACCTTTTTATTTTTTATTTTATACGCAAACCTAGCAAATGATCGTATCGAAGAAGTTATGAATAGTTTATTGGCACGTGGGAATACACACCGTGATGTTTTGGAGGATCATTTTGATCAACCAACATTGGAACATGTTGGAATTATGGAATCAGCATCTGAATTTATTGTTGTTATTACAGATGAATATGGAGATATTATTATTTCTTCTGACCCGGTAGAAGAGGACATGATGGATGTAGTAAACCATGCCAATAACGATGAAATTCCTACAGAAGGTAAAATAGTGGACGATCAGTGGAACGAAGGGAAATATATTGCGACAGATAGTCCGATTACAATAAACGGCGAACATAAAGGGCATGTGTTTATGTTTGCAAAGACAAGTTACGTAATAAGAACTGTTGATCAGCTTAGTAACCAATTTTTAATTGCTAGCCTGGTTACTGTTGTATTAACAATTGTTACAATATTTATTTTATCTAGGTTTATCGCTCATCCGTTAATAAAAATGAAAGAAGCGACAGAACAATTAAGTAAAGGTAATCACAATGTTGAGCTTCATACAGAACGGAAAGATGAATTAGGTGAATTAGCCAATTCTATTACAAAGTTATCAAAGGACTTAAAAGAATTGAAGATG
>DATGTS010000103.1:0-6850 GCA_035301745.1 Candidatus Avamphibacillus sp. | reverse complement strand
TCTTTTGCAACAGAAATCGAAGGGGAAAATAAGCTGGAAATGGTCAGCGCATTCAATGAAATTAAACAGGAATATGAGGCATTGCTAAGTCAATTTGAAGCATTATTTCTGAGTAATATCCAGTCAGCTGAAGATGCAGTTGCACTATTCCAAGAAACAGAACAACTGTTGTCAAATGCGATTAAGCTGACAGACTAACTGATAAGGTGGTGTATACATTGAAAGTTTTAGATGTTAGCCATGTCAATTCCGGCATTGACGATGCAATTGTTGATATTGATTCTTTCCACGAGCAAATTAGTGCGATTCAACGGGCAGTACGAGATTTTCATGCGCTGGATGATGCTTTGAAAGGAAAAGGCGGAGAAGCCATCCGCACCTTTTTCAATGAAGTGCATCAGCCCTTTTTAATTTACCTTTATCAATCGATGGTAGATTATAAGAATACACTAACAGAAATGAAAGATGCCACGGAGTCGTTTGAGTCCCATCCGAGCGGTTTTGTCAGTCAGGAGTTTTTAGAACAAGACGTAACGGACGGATTTGATAAAGTGAAAAATGTGACGACAGAACTAACGGACGAAGCGAATAGTATCATAGAGCGTGTGCAAGATCTTGTTTCAGTTAAAAAGATAGACCCTTCAGAGGTGATGGACACTGTCAGGGATGGGAAGAAAAAAGCTGAGGGGATTGTGGAGGCGTTAAGTACGCTTGATGATCATGAGACATCCCAGCTTGAGAAAACAAAAGAAGATTTGCAGATGATGAGAAATTATATTTCGGAGGTCGCGTCCAAGTTTAAAAGTGGGGATTTATCTGTTTCTAATTATGATATAGATACTGTAAAGAATATTGATGCGTATAAGGCGATTACGGATGAGGTTTATGGTGAGGGATACGCGGATAGCGTAGCACTTGAACCGCTCTTTGAGAAATTGTCAGATGGCCAAAGTTTAACAGCCGATGAACGAGGAAAACTTTATGATTATCTTCAACATGTATACCTGGATTCAGAGAATAGAAGTGAAATTAAAACAATTGCTGATTCTATCAATGAAGATGGTATCGATAAGTTAAAAGAACGACTAAATGAAAAGGTAATTATTTCGAAAGATGCGCTAGAGGAAGAAATGGTAATCATCCACGCCTATTTATATTTAGGTAATAAGATTCCAAGCGAAACAAAAATAGACAATGATACAAGAGCTAGACTGGAGGCGTACTTAATTCTGCTTAATAATTATCATTCCACTATGGAAGAGGATATTGTCATAACAGTCGACAAACTTGAATATGAAAAAAATCACGAGGATATTCCGGGGCATTATATATTCTCAGCTTTACAAACTGCGGAATATAATGTGCATGAAGATATTATGGATAAACAAAAGTTCCGAGAATGGATTTTTGATCCAGATAATTTTACTGCAAATAATTACAGTTTGTCAGAAATAACGTATTATACAGGAACAAATGCAGCCGCCAATCATATAAGCCAGGAAATACAAGATTTGAAAGATAAACAGGCGAATTATACAGCTGATTTTATAACAAAAAAAGTTGCAGGCGTAATTATTTCCAAGGTAGCAAGTATAATAAAAATTGGAGATGCCGTAAATGTTGCAAAATCTACTGCAGAATATCAATCAGGGGAAACTAAACTGGAACGGGAGATAACAGTTAATGATGCTCAAAATGCAGCAATTAGGCTAGATTTAGAGTTTGCTATTTCAAATAATCGCTCCATTCCGGCTTCAAGTGAAAAATTAGAAGTACAACTTTATCCGAAAGATAAAACATTTAACATTCTTGCACGGTGGCAAGAAGTTCATACAACCAATCCTGAAATTTCGTACCCGAAAGAGTTTATTCAATCACAAGATTGGTATAAAATTAATGAAAAATTATATGATGTTGAACTTGAATACGGATCAGATTTGATAGATTACATCATAGATGGAACATTGAGTGGCGAAAAAACTGTTGATGATATCGCAAAAGGAATTGAATGATCGCGATTTCAGTTTTCACTTAGTACGATTTATTTTGAAAAAGCCTAGTTAGTGTTTACCTCCAAAGCGGGGTTAAGGGAGAGGATCTAACATGAAAAAAAAATACTTACTTATTCTTTTTATCATCTTCCTTGCGGCATGCAGCGAAGACGTGACTGAAGATTACTTAATCGGCGGTCACTGGGTCGGAACAGCAGGGTATGAGGATGAGGAGATTGAGGGAGAGTCGCAGTGCCCTCCTTTGGATGAAGGTATGGAGTTCAAAGATGAAGATACTGTTTATATCGACGCCTATGAAAGGGATTTTGAATATTGGCTTTTGGAAAATGATGACAGGTTGATAATCGAATTTTACGATAAAAATATATCTTTACGCAGTTATTACATCACAAGGATTAGTGATGATGAAATGGGCTTTATCGGAATAGGTGATATTCAAAATGGCGAATCATGTTATTTAGAAAGGAAATAAAGAGAGCGTGAACGTAATGATGAAGTGGAATTAATCTGTCTGGAAAAGGTGCTTGCTATGAAAAAGATTTTTATTTGCTAATTCCTTTTTTCTTAATTCTTATAGGGTGCAGCGCAGAGGAAACTGAAGATGATTTAATCGGAGGAAATTGGATAGCAACCGCCGGATATCAGGATAGTGAAGCTGAAGGAGAGCCCAATTGCTATCCATTTCAGGATGGGATAGCATTTAAAGATAAAGATATCGTTTATGTTGAAACACATAAAAGAGATTTTGAATATCAGCCTAATAAGAATACAGAAGGATATGAAATAAATTTTCGTGACTCCGGTCCGGATAGCGAGTCACCAACACCTCATAATTCAAGTGCTACTTTTTATAGACATCATATAAAAATGATTACTGAGGATGAAATTGCCTTCGAGGGACAAAACCTCGCTGAAGGAAACGCATGTTACTTGGAACGAAATTTAAAGTAAATATCTTTAACTACAAAAAAGCTCACTCATTCAGAAGCATATTTCACACATATGCTTCCTTCGTTTATTTACATAGGTGTGATTAAATATAGGTAAAAAAGACTCTCCCCTTCCACTGAAGTTCATCAGCCCTTTTTAATTTTTCTGTATCAATCGATGGTAGATTACCAAAATACGCTGACAGAAATGAAAGATGCCACGGAATCATTTGAGTCCCATCCGAGTGGCTTTGTCAGCCAGGAATTTTTAGAACAAGACGTGACGGACGGATTTGATAAAGTGAAAAATGTGACGACAGAACTAACGGACGAAGCGAATAGTATCATAGAGCGTGTGCAAGATCTTGTTTCAGTTAAAAAGATAGATCCTGCAGAGGTGATAGAAACTGTCCAGGATGGCAGGAAAAAAGCTGAAAGTATTGTGAAGGCATTAAGTACGCTTGATGATCATGAAACATCTCAGCTTGAAAAAACAAAAGAAGATTTGCAGATGATGAGAAATTATATTTCTGAGATTGCGTCCAAGTTTAAAAGTGGGGATTTATCTGTTTCTAATTATAATATAGATGCTGTAAAGAACATTGATGCATATAAGGCGATTACGGATGAGGTTTTTGGTGAGGGATACGCGGATAGCGTAGCACTTGAACCGCTCTTTGAGAAAATGTTAAACGGTCAAGATTTAACACCTGATGAGCGGAGCAATCTATATGACTATCTTCAACATGTGTACCTGGATTCAGAGAAAAGAAGTGAAATTAAAACAATTGCTGACTCCATCAGTGAGGAGGGTATTGGCGAATTAAGTGATCGGTTAAATGATAGAGTACTTGAATCTAAAGATACACTCGAAGATGAGATGGCGATGGTTCAGGCATATTTGTATACAGGAGGTAAAGAGCCACAGAAAGTTAGTATAGACCGTGACACAAAGGCGAAGTTGGAAGCTTATTTATTATTGCTAAAGGATTACCACTCAGCCATTACATACCATTCAGCGGATGGAAGAGACGAAATTTCTAAGCATGTCGATAAGCTCGAATACAAAAATGCGGTAAGCAATATTTCTGGACACTTTTTTGAATCAACCCTAAAAACGGAAAGGACTGAGTCTAGTTGGAATCCGTGGTCAAAGGATCCTGATGACCGTGTGGAAGGCCCAATGAATGACCTTTATTACCATGAATCGGAAGTAGACTATTATACGAATGCTAAAGCTGCAGGCCTTTACCAACACTTGGAAAGTAAGGAGTTAATTAATGAACAGGCTAATTATACTTCTAACTTTATAACAAAAGAGATCCTAGATAAATTAATTGGGAGTATACCACAGCCCGCCGGTACTGCGTTAAATACTGCTACTAAAATAGTTGAATATGACTCTGGGGAACGTAAACTGGACAGCGACATAAAAATTAGCAGTGCAAGAGAATATGCAAATATGTTAAGTATGGAGTTTGTTGTTTCACAAAATCACACTGCTCCAGGAGAGGCAGTGAGTTCTGAAACAACAGCACAACTCCATCCTACGCAAGAATCATATGAGATATTAAAACGTTGGAAAAGAGTACATGGCTTCAATTCAGATATTCCTTACCCAGAGGAAGATCATATTCAAACGCAAGACTGGAAGGAAATTGGTGAATTACTAATTAAAATTAATGCGCAGTTTCAAGGCACGGATTTGACAAATTTGTATGATTACATCACGAATGATTCATCTAATAGTAAGTTGTCTGATGAAGAACTTGAAGAACTTGCAAATAGTTTTTGATTAACCATTTATATTTGAATTTAGTTTTAAAAACAGGATACTGTTCAACATCCAAATAAAGATTCCTAAGGGGAGAATAACATTGAAAAGGATTTATATACTTGTCTGTCTTTTCTTCTTTCTTACGGCATGCAGTCAAAACGTAACAGAAAAAGACCTAATCGGAGGGACATGGGTGGCAACGGCTGGATACGAAGATGGAGAAGCCAAAGGGGAACCAAACTGCTACCCATTTGAAGAAGGAAGTAAATTTGAAAATGAAAATACCGTTTATAATGCTGCATTTGATAGAGATGTTGAATACTCGCTTTACGAACAGGATGGTGATTTTCACATTTATTTCGCTGGTCCAACACCTGGGTATGGTTATCAAATAAAAAAAATTAGTGAGAATGAAATAGTCATAAAGGGGCTTAAAAGTGGTAGTTTTGAAGATCATTCTTGCTATTTGGAAAGAAAATAGCAATATAAGGAGTACTCAACAATGAAAAAAATACTTTTTTGTTTTTTTCCTTTCCTTTTTCTAACAGCATGCGGTCAAAACGTAACAGAAGAAGACTTTCTAATCGGAGGAACATGGGTGGCAACGGCTGGTTATCAGGACGGTGAAGCTGAAGAAGAATCCAATTGCTATCCTTTTCAAGACGGAATAGAATTTATAGATAAAGACACCGTTTTTATTGAAACATATGGAAGAGATTTTGAATACCAACTCAGTGAAAATAAGGAGGGTCCAAAAATAATATTTCATGATTCCGGTCCGGGTGGTGAGTCAACAACATCTCATCATTCAAGTACTACTTTTCACAGATATCAAATAAATATGATTACTGAGGATGAGATTGCTTTTGAGGGGCAAAGTCTCGCCGAAGGAAACACTTGTTACTTGGAGCGAAATTAAGTAAATATTTTTAAGGAGCCCTTCCACGGACTTCATAAGTACTCTTCTATGAGCTGGATTGGTATCTTTTATGCTTCTCGGATTTCTATTATGAAAATGAAAAAACGAATTGTACCGATTTTGAGCAAGCGCATAAGTGCTTCCTGTAATTTATTAACATCTAAGTATGTCACACGAGTACGACACCGAATTGAAGGTGGAATATGAAAAAGCAAGAGAACCAGTTTTCTGAATGAACTGGTTCTCTTTTTATATTGGTTTCCATCAACGATCCTCGTTCCCCCAACTTTCACAAGAATAATTATATATTTTTTCCAAAAGCTATAGATAAACTGTGCTTTTTAATAACTTAATCCCACGTGAGGTGATTTTCCATATGAAGATAGCTAACATCATGACGGTCATTGGATTTGTCACGGTGGTTCTTGTATTACTTATTCTTTTAATACTTTTCATTTATTTATATGTCGTCGATCGTACGCAGAAGCAGCATCCTGTACTGCGAAACTACCCTGTTTTAGGAAGGACACGGTATTTCCTGGAAAAAATCGGTCCGGAGTTACGCCAGTATTTTTTCAATACGGACTTGGAAGGAAAGCCTTTTTCCCGTAAGGATTATCAGCATATTGTCAAGAAGGCAAAGTATAAACGGGATGTTCTTGGATTTGGATCGGAAAAGAATTTTGAAGAGCCCGGTTATTATGTGAGAAATTCGATGTTTCCAAAACTGACGGAAGAATTACAAATGAACCCGAAGAAAGTCACAACCAATCGCTATTTATTGCTTAAAGACCCCCTGTTTACACAACGAGAAGAGCGGCTGGAACGGCATGAATCAAGCAGTTATATGCTGGAGGAGAAAGACGCGATTGTGATTGGTCCGAAAGCAAGGCATCCCTTTACAGTGAAGGGGCAGATCGGTATGTCTGCCATGAGTTATGGTTCGCTCGGAGATCGCGCAATTACCGCGCTTTCAGAAGGGTTGGGAATCGCCGGAGGAACTTGGATGAATTCAGGAGAAGGTGGGGTTTCCGACCATCATCTGAAAGGCGGCGTTGATATTATTATGCAAATTGGCCCTGGTTTATTTGGTGTTCGGAATCTGAAGGGAACATTTAACTGGGACGCCTTGCTTGCAAAAAGTAACATCCCTGAAGTGAAGGCGTTTGAAATTAAATTGGCGCAAGGTGCGAAAACACGCGGCGGTCATATT
>DATGTS010000102.1:0-8086 GCA_035301745.1 Candidatus Avamphibacillus sp. | reverse complement strand
TGATAGAAGAAGATTTGTTTTATCCGCTTGTAATTGTAAACGATGACATCGTTGCAGAAGGTATACCGCGTTTGAAATCGATTTATCAAGCATTGGATAAACATGGTATAGCTTTACAGGCTTAAAATGAGACGAGGTCCGGTAATGGAAATACCTTTTACAAAAATGCACGGTTTAGGAAATAATTATATTTATTTTAACTTAATCGAATTTGATATTGCCGAAACATTGCTTCCAGAATTAGCCATGGAAGTGTCAAATGTCCATACAGGCATTGGCTCAGATGGGATGATCTTAATTCAGCCAAGTGATACAGCTGATCTTGGGATGCGTATTTTCAACAAAGACGGATCGGAGGGAATGAATTGCGGTAATGGGCTGCGCTGTACAGCAAAGTATGCATATGAGCAAGGTATCATCGACAGCGAATACTTCCGGATTGAAACAAAAGCAAGAATTGTTGAAGTGTCACTCACGGTTGTAGAAGAGATCGTACAGGAAATAACCATTAGTATGGGAGATCCCTTGTTAAATCGGTATGAAGTTCCGATGTTAGGCGAAGATAATAACCATGTAATTAGCGAGCCTTTTTGGCTGGGCGAGGACTGTCTTAAGCTAACCGCTTTATCCATGGGAAATCCGCATGCGGTGTTCATTGTTGACGACATTAAAGAGGCACCCTTATATGAGCTCGGGCCTATAATTGAAAAGGATTCCCGATTTCCTGATAGAGTGAATGTTGAATTTATCGAGATTGTATCCGCGACTGAAATCAATTTCCGTGTCTGGGAGCGTGGTTCAGGTGTAACAGAAGCATGTGGTACCGGAGCTTGTGCTGCAGTTGTGGCAGCGGTTTTAAATGACTATGCCAAAAGAAATGAAGCTATTGTGGTTCATTTGCAAGGTGGGGATCTCGTTATTAAGTGGGATCATGATGGTGTTGTATGGATGACCGGAAGCGCGCATATGATTGCAACGGGAACATTTTATACAAACTAAATGATTGAATCAGTAGGAAACAGTTTGTATACTGGTAGTAACGCTTATAATTACCCATAGAAAGGGAGGAGCATAAAAATGGTTATTACAATTACAGATCAAGCTACTGATCAAATAAAAGAAATGATGAAGGATGAAACAGATAATGCTCGCTTGCGCTTTGGAATCAAAGGTGGAGGGTGTAGCGGATTATCTTATTCATTAGGATTTGAATACGAAGTTAATGAAGACCTGGACTCAGTTGAAGAAATAAACGGGATTCCTGTTGTCTTTTCTAATCAGGACATTCCAATCATTGAAGGAACAAAAATTGACTTTAAACAAAATATGATGGGCGGCGGATTTTCCATCGATAATCCGAACGCGATCGTTTCGTGTGGTTGCGGATCTTCCTTTAAAGCAAAAGAACGAGAAGGCGTACCAGGGGACTGCTAAATGATCTTAAAAGCTAGAGCACTCGACTGTTCTAGCTTTTTTTTATATGTTTAAAAATAAAAGGTGACTTGAAAAACACATGGATGATACATGCAATCATGATATGGGAGCAGATGTGAAGCAAATGTGCATATCGAAAGTGCCCATCTTTAATCATTTGGAACCTGCGGAAATGCGGGAAATAATGAGTAAAAGCAGACAAATGATTTTTAAAAAGGGAGAAATTATTTATCATCAGGGAGATCCATTAGAATATTTATATATTGTCCATCGGGGAAGGGTTAAAATATATCATCTTTTTGAATCCGGTAAAGAACAATTGTTAAGGATACTCGAGCCTGGAGAGTTTATGGGCGAATTGGCATTGTTCACCGAAAAAGTGATAGACAGTTATGCTGAGGCGATTGAAGATGCAGAAATTTGTGCGATCCATCGGAATGATATTCAAGACTCCATGAAAGATTATCCCGCTATTCCGTTAAAAATTTTAAGTGAATTCAGTAATCGGCTTGAAGAAACAGAATATCTTGTTGGGCAATTGAGTTCCAAAGATGTAGAAACGCGAACAGCGAGTTATTTAGTGAAGCTTGCAGAAGAAAGAAATACCTTGGATATTGTATTGCCAATGAGTAAAAAGGATTTAGCATCTTATTTGGGAACAACACAGGAAACGATCAGCAGGAGACTTTCCAGCTTTCAGACAAACGGTTGGATTGAACAAGAGGGCCACCGGAATATAAAGCTCTTGAACATCACGGCATTGGCTGAAGCAGCAGAGGATTTGTGAGCAAAAAATCCGCCCAACAATTGTTAGCCGGATTCTTCCTATAGTAATTTATCATTAAAACATACTTGTGGAGTGTTTTGGTTGTCTGCGTGCCTTTGGATCGATGTATTGTTTGGCATTATTTATTGCTGTAGGTCCTTCACCAAACCCGGTCGCGATTAGTTTTACTTTCCCAGGGTAAGTTGTAATATCTCCGGCTGCATAAATTCCCGGTATGTTCGTTTCCATTTTTGAATTTACTACAATGCTATTCTTTTCTATTTCCAAGCCCCAATCTTTTATCGGGCCAAGTGTTGAAATGAAACCATAGTTACATAAAATGGAATCCACTTCCATGTCTATTTTATTTTCACCTTTTACTTCTTGCAGTATGACTCTTTCTACTTTGTCTTCTCCAAAGATTTCTGTTGGTGCATAAGGTGTTAAAATATTGACATTAGAAGATTTCAGCATTTCGACACTATGTTCATGAGCTCTGAACTTGTCGCGGCGATGGACTAAGCTTACTTGCTTTGCGATAGGCTCCAGCATGAGCGCCCAGTCTACAGCGGAATCTCCACCGCCAAGCAACATGACATGCTGGTCCTTGTACTGGTTCATGTCTTTCACATGATAATGAAGATTGATGCCTTCGAATTGGTCACATTCCCCGACATTAAGACGACGCGGCTGAAATGCTCCATTGCCAGCTGTGATAATAACTGTTTTTGTATAATGAACTTCTTTATTAGAAGTTAATTTTAATGTACCGTCTTCTAATCTTTCAACCTTTTCAATTGCTTGATCTAGTACGATGGTAGGATCGAACATTTTCGCTTGTTCTTCCAGATTATCCACTAATTCCTGAGCGCGAATTTTAGGAAAACCAGCAACATCATATATATATTTCTCCGGATACAAAGCAGTTAGCTGCCCGCCGGTATGTGGTAAACTTTCAATTATTTTAACACTCGCTTGACGCATCCCGCCATAAAAGGCAGTAAACAATCCGGCAGGACCCGCGCCAATGATAGTAACATCAAACACTTTATCTTCCATTATTATATCCCCCGTTTCTCTATATCAAATTGTACATGATTATTATTATATCATAAACAAAAATGTCTTATTTTAAAATACTAGTTCAAAAAGTTGATGAATGAGAAGGCGACAATCTAAAAAACCTAAAATTTAGGGTTGAAATTTAACCCTAAAAAGACTACCATTATGAATGAGTTAACATTACATTTATGTGACAATAATACAATTTCTTTACAATATCAGTGGTGAGAGCTTACGTGAAATAGTTCACATATAAGGTAGAAAATATTAATGGACGTGATAAAAAAATGAAACAGCCTCATGTAGTAATCCTGGGGGCAGGTTACGGGGGAATAATGACAACGGTGAATTTACAGAAGTCACTTGATATGAAGGCAGCTCGTGTTACCCTTGTAAATAAAAATGATTACCATTATCAAGCAACATGGTTACATGAAAATGCTGCAGGGACATTGCATCATGATCGTACACGAATTGCGATTAAAGATGTGGTGGATGTGAATAAAATAAAGTTTGTGCAGGATACAGTTCTTTCTATTAAACCGGAACAGAAAAAAGTGAAGCTGGAAAATGGGGAACTTACTTATGATATCCTTGTCATCGGATTAGGATTTGAAGCAGCTACCTTTGGGATCTCGGGTTTAAGAGAACATGCATTTATGATCGGTGATATTAACAGTGCCCGCTTAATCAGAGAACATATTGAGTATAATTTTGCCATGTTTAATAATGAAGAAGAAAATCAAGCACGCCTAAACATTGTTGTTGGCGGAGGTGGTTTTACCGGGGTGGAGTTTTTAGGAGAGCTGGCAAATCGAATTCCCGAGCTATGTAAAGAATATGATATTAATAAGTCCAGGGTACGGATTATTTGTTTAGAGGGCTCACAGAGTATATTGCCCGGATTTGATGAACAGCTAATTGAATATGCGATGAACTCGCTTGAATCACGTGGTGTCGAAATTGAAACAGGGGCAATGTTAAAAGAATGTACGCCCAAAAGTGTTGTCTATGAAAAGGACGGGGAACGAATCGAAATTCCTACCCTTACGACAATATGGGCTGCAGGGGTTCGTGCTAATAAGATTGTTGAAGAATCAGGGATTGAAACCAATCGAGGTAAAATAGAGGTACGTGAAGACATGCGTGCACCCGATTATGATGATGTGTTTGTTGTTGGTGATTGTGCTTTAATTATGAATCCTCACCATGGCAGACCCTATCCGCCGACAGCTCAAATTGCTATTCAGCAAGCCGACACAATTGCACGCAATATTAAAGCACTTATCGACAAAAATGAAAAAACAATGAAGTTTAAGGCTAATCTGAAAGGGACCGTAGCTTCTTTAGGCAATGATGATGCCATAGGTGTTGTGATGGACGACCGCAGAATATTCGGTTGGCAAGCTACTTTTATGAAAAAAATGATCGACAACCGATATTTACTCAAATTGGGTGGTTGGGGTTTAATGCTGAAAAAAGGAAAGTTTAATATATTTTATTAGTCTAAAAGCAAAGACAGTCGATTGTCTTTGCTTTTTGGCCTTTATATTATAAAATGGAGATTGTGTTAAAGGCTCTACGTATTAAAAGATCGTGAAATAGAAAGGAGATACCATAGTGATACAATTGATTGTTTCTATTCTATTATTTTTCGTCATATTTTTCGGGCTTGCTTTTATCTTAAATATGTTATTAAGACGTACGTGGCTCATGTCGATTATTTATCCTTTGATAGTACTTATGATTGTAGACAACTTATCAACGGTAGAATATTTTAAAAATCCGGGAGCATCTTTTGCTACTGCATTTGATAATTTAATGAATGTTACACCGGTTGATATTATCATTTTGCTGGCTGGTTTTGCCGGAACAATTGTTTCGGGTTTTGTTATTAAGTTTCTGCGGAAGAGTGGCTATCAAATGTTTTAGAAATGCTGTGCAAAACGTAGAAATTCGATGCATCATTTTTTACCGGACCTTTAAACGACCCTTGAAAAACATAGAATATGAATAAATATCTGCTAGATTGGAAAGGATGACATCCAAGAGAGGTGTTATCAAATGAAGAAATTTTTAAAAAGAACAGGAATGGTAATTTTATTTTTGGGGGCATTTTATACAACAGTTACTTCTATTTCCAATGTCACACTAGCGGATATTAAGGCAGCCAGTCAAGAAAAACAACATAACTTAGAAACCTCGGGTCATCTGCTTGAAGGCAGGGAAACCGCGTTAAAAGAAAAAGTACTTAATTATAATCAAGAAGAAAAGCAATATATTTCGAGTGAACAAATAGACGGGCCCGAAACATTGGAAGAGGCTGTTAATATGGAACAATACCCAAGTGATACTGTTATAGCAACAGGGTACACGGCAGGTTTAGAGTCTACCGGAAAAACTGCGGATCATCCGGGATATGGGATTACCTTTTCCGGTGTGCAAGTTAAAAGAGACTTATATTCTACCATTGCTGCAGACTTGAGTGTTTATCCGATCGGGACCGTATTATATATTCCGGATTACGGTTATGGTGTAGTTGCAGATAAAGGCAGCGCCATTACCGGAAACAAAATTGACTTATATTATCCGACTGTGGACGATGTATATAATGAATGGGGTAAACAAGAAGTTGAAGTGTACGTCGTCGAAATGGGAGACGGCAACTTAACAGAAGAACAACTTGTCAACTATAATGAGAACGAAGCATTACAAGTATTCAGGGAACAGATTGTAGAAGAATAACCGAATCAAAAGCTCATTTCGTAAGTTTTGGGACTGGGAAGCGTAAGCGCAGTCCCAGTCCCAACCATTTAGAAAATAGACAATTAGAAAAGACTTTCCGCCATTATACTAGTGCAGAACGGCTGAATTAAGTCCCCCCAGCCAAGTTATCCATAACATTGGGATTAACTAAGTGGGTGGGTCAACTTCATCATTCAAAATAAGACAAAAAATCCAGTCTATTACATTGTGTGCTAGAACCATTGATTTCCACTGCAGGCGGACGCTTTAACTTTATAACAGCACAAGGTCGACATCTGTTCAAGGAAACCACTTTCACAGTGTCTACTTTGCCGCGGGCACGGCGATCTGCCTCGGGCCAACATTGTTTATTGCGCCGAGCCCCTGCGAGAAGCAGGACGTTGGTCATGAAGGCGTTGCTCTCGCGACGCCCGAGTTCTTAGCCTTCCTTCCTTTATTCAATTCGCTCGTTGTGGAGTCTTCCGAAAGCACACGATGTGCTAGCACAGGCGTTACGACAGGATGTCGTGTACTTAGCCAGTGTTCCTTAATTGTGCTGTTCCCTCAGGCGAACAGGACGTTCTAGTGTCGAAGTTGGTGATTGACGTGACCGGTTTTAGCCGACCAGGAGTCGCCGCCTTACGTTACAGCCATTCGAGTTAGACCTTTAAAAACGACCGTTTACGAAATTTATTTTTGAATATTCGGATTTTTATTCAATAAACCTAATTGTGAGATTGACTCATGTGGGTAGTTAAAACGGTCGTATTAGTTTGCTTAACTATCGAATGCTAAAAAACAGTCAGATTATTCATTCTCGTTTTCTAAGAATACAAACATGGAGACGAAACAGAAATAAAAAATCTCTTGTTATAGGTCTTTTGGTAATTATAACATTACTATAGTTCATGTAATTATGGAAAACCCCAACTTATTCCACATTGAAATTCACCATATTATACAAAATATTTCTTTTTTATAGGTAATAAGTTATAATCGATATTAAAGCTATTAACAGGGGGATTATATGAAAAATTTATATTCGATTTTTTTTATTGTATTTGTTGTTGCTCTCTCTGGGTGTGGAGCACAAAATTCAAATGATGCTGGAAATGTTGAGACTACATCTGAAAAGTCAAAAGTAAATGAAACTAACAATCACGATGAAAACAATGAAAGTGAACTTAACAATAATGGAAAAGAAGTAGAGGAAGAAGAGAATAATGAAGAGGAAACGGACTATGATAAGTGGGTTGATAAAGACATTGATGTAGGCAAAACATTTGAAATAGAGGAGAAATCAGAAGTAACCTTACAACATGTTGAATTAACAGATTTAGTAAAGCCACCAAATCCAGATGGAATATACTCTTATTACGAAGTTGAAGAAGATGATGCTATTTATTTAGATGTTGTTATAGATATAAAAAATCTCCGAAACTCTGGTAGATCCTCGGATGACTTTGTGAATGTGAGAGTAATGTATGAAAACAAATATGAATATTATGGATTCTCTACGATAGAAGTTGATGGAGGAACAGATTTGTCTTATACCAATATTACTTCAATAGATCCATTAAAAACTGCAACACTTCATTATATTGTGGAATTACCTGATGAAGTAGAAGAAAATCCTGAAGATATAAAAGTAATTATTGATGCAGACAACAACGAGCACTATCATTACGATTTTGTAGATTAATATCGACCTAAAATTAAACCAACATAACATTCAGATATTAACTCTGAATGTTTTTTAAATTATTTGGCAAGATTTTTTGGTTGTTCAATGCCAATGAGATATTTTTGATAAGAAAAAATCTTTATTAACTTTTGTATTCTATTCTCTTCGACTATTTTCTATTACGTTTTCGCTACACATTGTATGTTGTGATATGTTGAACAAATGAAGAGCACATCACGTGGATTTCAACACTAGTTGTTTGAAATGCTAAGCTGTGTGTTACTATAATAATAAACAAGCTTTGAAAGGCAGGCGACGTTTGATGGTAGCTAATAATAAATTGATTTCTGAAAAATCCCCTTACCTCGTGCAACATGCACATAATCCAGTAGACT
>DATGTS010000101.1:0-17416 GCA_035301745.1 Candidatus Avamphibacillus sp. | reverse complement strand
AATAGATGTTTTAGAAGGTTAATAGTTTTATATAAAGACTGGCCATTATAGTGCCAGTCTTTTATTATCACTGTATGAGCGGGTTGATTATGGTAACTGCCGATTAAATAATACTTATCCGAATGAACAAACCAAAACTCCGAAGGCCGACTAAAACCGCCCTTTGCGGGTAACTCTCGCCTCCCCTTGCCGGGGCAAGGAGGCTGAATGCGTGCCCGCGGAAAGTAACGGCCCGCAGCGGAAAACAACTGAGCACTTATGTCGCATTTTATATATATTGTGTAATAAATAACTATTTTTATCGATATATAATGAATTTTAAGTTTAATTCTGATGACTGATTGATGTTTGTTGCGAAAATGGATAGATCAATCAAATGGCACGTTGATTAAAAGTTGTTTAGAAAAGAAATAAAGGTACATCTCTTCTACAGGCTGTTTCCAAATCGTTTCAACAGCCATTTTATAAAGCTCTAACTGAGTTTCATAGCGTTTGATTAATTGATTACGTAATTTTTCATCCACTTCTCCGTTAATTGCATCTGTCTTGTAGTCAAGAAGAATCCATCCGTTATCTGAAGGAATAACACAATCTAATACACCTTGAATTAACACTTGTTCTTCCATATCACTTTGCCAAGTGGAATAAACTTCTTTCGCTGGTAATGTTAAACTAAATGGAAGTTCACGATAAAATGTTGGTACTTGCATCATAAGCTTAGCAAGGTCAGTTTTCATAAAAAGTTCAATTGCCGCAATATCAACGCTGTCTGCTTCTGCTTCAGTCATTATCTCCTTCATAACTAACCCTGCAATAAATTCTTCAATCTCAGAAGAACTCATTTCCTCCCGAAAAGGAATATGCTGCATTACTGTATGCAGGGCTGTTCCTTTTTCAGCAGCAGTTAATTGTGCCTTCTCTTTTTGTAAAAATGAAGGACGTTTTATAATTGGAGCTTTATAAGGTTGTACCAACTGACTTCCACTATATTCATCTTTATATTCTCGCTGACGTTTAATCTCTGTTACGGATTGCTTTGCCCGTGACAGTGCTGCATCCCTATACGGATAATGATAAGAAAGCCGCTCATTCACTTGATCAGATAGGTTAGACTCATTTGTTAAAGGAAGACTTTCCCAATTTATAATCTTTTCTTTTAAATTAAAGTCCATCTCATCTGACGGATCTTCTATATTCGCGAGCTCACTTCCATGAATAACGGAAATATCCCATTTTGATGGATGAGCTTTTATTTCCTCTAAAACAACATCACGAAGTTCTTCAGTTCGTAACACTTCTGAATCTTTATGACGAATAAGAGCTGGACCTACCCAATCAATATACGTTTTTGATTCACTGCGGAAATGAGCTGGTAATACCCATTCACCGTGCTCTACCATTGTTTCCCATTTCGCTTGTTTTTTCTCAAAGGAATCCACATTAGCGACCATTACTAACTTCTCTTTTGCACGAGTAAGAGCGACATATAAAACGCGCATTTCTTCAGCTAACATTTCCCGTGTCTTTTTTACCTTTAAAGACTGATAAAATAAAGTTGGATAAATAATCCGTTTGATAGGATCAATATATTTAGTAGCAAAACCATACTTTTTATCCAGGATAAATTTACCTTTTGTATCAGATAAATTAAATTCCCTGTTCATACCACCAACAATCACAACTGGGAATTCCAGTCCCTTACTTTTATGGATTGTCATCATTCTTACGACGTCTTCCTGTTCACTGAGCGCTCTAGCTGCACCTAAATCATCATTTTTTTCTTCCATACGCTCAATAAATCTTAAGAAACGATACAAACCACGGAATGACGTTGTTTCATATCCCCTTGCTCGATCATAAAGAGCCCTTAAATTTGCTTGGCGCTGACGTCCACCAGGCATACCGCCAACATAGTCATAGTAACCTGTTTGACGATAAATAGACCAAATGAGTTCAGATAAAGCACCTTGTCTTGCCTCTTCCCTAAACGATTCAAGGAGCACTAGGAAACGATTTACTTTACTTGTTGTTTCATTATGCTGTTTTTGTTTATTAAACTTTTTCAATGCTTCATAATAAGTCCCTTTTTGATCAGCTAAGCGTACCAAAGCAAGCTCTTCTTCATCGAGCCCAACAATAGGAGAATGCAACACAGACGCCAGAGGGATATCTTGACGTGGGTTATCGATAATTTTAAGAAAATTGATGAGAATTTTAATCTCCATCGCCTCAAAATATCCTTTATCAAGTTCTGCATAGATTGGAATTCCTTGCTTCTTAAATTCATCCACAATGGTTGGAGCCCATGTCATCGACCGCATTAAAATAACAATATCCCGATACTGTATATCACGTTGTGTTTGAGTTTCCTTATCAACTACTTGGAGAGGTTTATCGCCATCACTCCCAATCCATTTTTTAATTCTATTAGCATACGCTCTTGCCTCAAGTTGCGCATGCTCTAAATCTTCATAGTTCTCCTCATTTGGACTTACTTCTTTAAGATTCTGCTCTTCAGGCTGCTTTCGATCAATAATAATTAATTCAGGTTGAGGTTCTAGATATGGTAGGTTTTCATACATTTTATTTGCATAAACTAATTCCGCATCTTTATCATAATTAATTTCACCGAGTTCTTCATCAAGTATTTGTCTAAAAATATAGTTTGCTCCAATTAGAACATGCTCACGACTTCTGAAATTACTTGATAAATCAATACGCTTTCCTAACGAATCAGAAGATTTATAACGCTTATATTTATCAATAAAAAGGGATGGTTCAGCATGTCGAAATCGATAAATACTTTGTTTAACATCTCCAACCATAAACATATTTCCCGCACCTATCTGGTCACTAATCATCTTTAAAATCGTTTCTTGCACAAGATTCGTATCCTGATATTCATCGACAAGCAATTCATTGTACTGTTTTTGCAAACTTTTCGCTACTTTTGAAGGCAATGGTTCTTCAGGTGAAGAAGATTCATCAACCAATAATTGCAAGCAATAATGTTCTAAATCTGAAAAGTCGACAATAGCCCTCTCTTTTTTCTGTTTGGAAAAGCGTTCTTTAAATTGTTTCACAAGGATGGTTAGTTGTTTTACAATCGGAGCTAATTCCTGCATATCTGCAACGTGACTTTCTAAGTCCCTGCTAAACCAATTCTTCCTCATATTTTCCCAACGTTTTTTATAGCTATCTCTTAAGGCTTTTACCTTTTCTCTTTTTTCCTCATTACATTCCATTTTTCCGGACTTTAGCCTGACAAACTTACTTGTAGACATAACTTTTTGCAAGGTTTCCCATGAATCGATACTTGCAAGTGCCTGCTTGAGCATTTGTTTATCTGCCTCAATTGTCTCCGCATATAGATAAGGACCATCATTTTCGTTAATCATCGCCTCAGCAAGGGTGATCTCCTCTTCAAATGCATTCAATTGGTTGACTACTTCTTGTTTAAGAATGGATAACCAAGGCAAGTCATCCTCCTGCCAATCATCTGATACCTTATAAACATCTGCAAGCTTGTCTAACCACGTTTCTGGCCATGGATTTTGAACGGCAAAATCATATAGTTGCAAAATCAATTCCTCTACATCCACGTCATTTCGATCACTAGAAAAACGATCAACTACGGCAAAAAATCGTTCTTGATCTTCTCCTTCAGAACCATACCAATCTTCAAAAAGATCCTCAATGACCTGTTGTTTGATTTGATCTGCTTCCATATCATTGGCAATTCGAAACCCCGGATCGATATCTAGCATGTACGCATATTGTTTGACGATATCCATGCAAAACGAATGTAATGTTGAAATCGATGCACGTTGTATCAAAGATAATTGTTTTTTTAGATTTATTGATGTTGGATTTTCCGCCAGCGCTTCTTCTAAAGCTAATCCGACACGGGTACGCATTTCCTGTGCTGCCGCATTCGTAAAGGTTACGACAAGTAATGAATCAATATCAATGGGATCTTCTTTTCTAAGCAGTTTTTGAATAATTCGCTCTACAAGAACAGCTGTTTTACCTGATCCTGCAGCTGCTGAAACTAAAATATCTCTTCCATCTGAATATATCGCGTCTTCTTGTTCTTTTGTCCAAGTAACCACTAGGATCCCCCTTTCTGCTAGATTAGTTATTTTTGTTACGAAGATTCGTTAATATATCTTCATCTTTCATATCTTGCAAACGATGATATTCATTCATTTCAAGTGTAGGTTCAAATTGACAAACAGAAAGAAATGGACAAAAAGTACATGCTGTTTGTTTTTTATATTGGAAGGGATTTAAATGCACCCCACCCGAAGTTATATCTACACCTGCTTGAACCATTAAATCATGCATATGTTTCCTGAGACTGTCAAAGGTTTCTGTATCGGCAATTTTAGAATCTTTATAAAAAGTTCCATCTTTTTTAAGTCCTGCAGGGATAATTTGACTTCTCCCTGAAGCCGCATTATAGTCCATCATTTGAACGATATTTTCGTCTGCCATCAACAGACCTTTCATTTTATATTGTTTAAAGATTTCGTTTTCAAGTCGTTCATCAGAAATCCGCTGATCACCAGAAATCATCGGATTATGCACATGGAAATATAACACACCTGCTGGGCTCGCCTTGAGACCAAGCCATGCTTCGGATTGTGTTAGAACAACATCCAAGTAAGTGAGCATCTGAAGAGCTAAACCGTAGTATACTTCAACAAGACTTAACCCTCTTTCACTCGATTTATAATCAATAATTCTCAAGAATAAGCGATCACCTTTCACAGACTTATCGACCCGATCAATCTGCCCCCTCAAAACCAATTCAAACCCATTTGGTAAAGGTAAAACTAATGGTTTTAACGGTTTATTTTCACCAAAGCCAAGTTCTAAACCGACTGGAGAAAAATCAGATTGTCTTGCTTGTTCACTTAAAATATGAGTTGCCCTCGCAATTACTTCTTGAAGCTTTCGCTTGATATATTTGTAGCGATTTGAACTATGCAAAATTTGATGCTGTAAAATTGGTGATAATTTTGTTACTGCTTTTTGCGCATACCCTTTGGCATCTTTCTCGGTTAATTTGGCAAAGTCATTTCCTTCTGCTTGGATCCATTCAGTAATTGTTTTTAATGCTTCATGAAAGAGCAAGCCGATATCTGGTGCATCCAATTTGTATGTCTGTCGTTCTTTCAAGCCTAAACTATACTGTGCAAAGTGCTGATAAGAACATCGATAGTAGGATTCCAATCTCGATACACTTGTTTTAACTTGTTTCGGGTATAATTTTTTCACCGTTTCCGTTTTTAAATCAACTGGTTTATTTTCATAATACAAGCTTTGTAAAACTGCATAAGTTGTCCCATTTTTTTCATGATGATTTATATACCAGTTAAGTACATGCCACCACACGTCTTGAATAGGGTAACCTTTTTGATATCTTGCTAATTGCGATGTAAGTGCAGCTCTTGTTTTCTCAGGTATAGTAATAAACCGATCTGCTTCAAAAAGTTCATCAGGCTCTTGTAAAAAACTAATGCTGCAATCAGGAAATAAATCTTTTATCCGCTTCACAAGCTGGGAAGGCATTTTTGCTTTCCCTTCTTCATCACTGATTGGGTAACTTAACCAAAGATAATCTTTAGCCGCAGTGAAAACTGTATACATATAAAACCAGTCATCTAATAATTGGCGTCTGCTTGTCTCTGCTAACATCATGCCATGACTTGCTAACAAATCACGTTCATTTTCATTAATCATTCCGTCAGTCGGTGGTTTTAAGGGCCAAACACCTTCATTTACCCCAAGTAAAAAAGACCCCTTAATTCCACTGATTCTAGAATGTTCAACTGTTCCAACAATAACATGATCCATTGTTGGTGGAACATGAGAAAATTGAAGGGTTTCAAATCCAGCTTCTAAAACAGAACGAAATGTACTTAAATTCATTGGTTCGTCCCCAACCATCTCTACCATTTCATCTAATAGCTGAATAATTGCATCCCAGACCTGTTCTTGCTCTCTTCCTTTTTCAATTTCACCTTCCTCATCATAATTTTCTCGCATACGTTCTAATTGCTCAGGTGCGCGCACTGTTTCTAATAAAGTGTAGATTACTTCACATAATTCTCGAACTGTTTCACAGTTTCTAATCTCCTGATCAAACGTCGCAAACATTCTTGTTACTTGTTTTCTATATCGATTAATCCGTTTTTGGATTGCTATTTCTTTATTTGTTTGAGCGGCTTGGTCAAATCCTCTGAAACGCTGAAATACCCACTCATCCTCACTAAACCATCGCTTTCTCGAACGAATTCCGTATTCTAATATATAATTTTCAAGTTCGTCAATCGCATTATTTGTAAGTGGATATTCAGGATCACTACTAGGAACAAAGCCTGTTTTCAACACCCTAAATACAGGCTCATAACGCCAATCCCCCTCAACAACATCCAAGGCAGAACGAAGAAATTCAATAAGTGGATGACTTAGCATGGTTTCCTTTTCATCAATAAACACTGGGATGTCATAATCATCAAAAATAGTCGCAATTAAATCATGATATGTTTCGGCTTGTCTCATAAAGATTGCAATATCTCTGTAACGATAATGTTCATCACGAACGAGACGCAGAATCTCTTGAGCAACACCCTCGACTTCTGCTCGTGGATGAACTGCTTCAGCTATTTTAATAGGAATATTTCCTTTAAAAGAAGGGGTTGGTCTTTCATCAAAATACTGTTCAAGATGTAAAAAATGTGGTCTATCTTTGAAACGACCATTTTTAGGATGGAGCTTCACTGTTTCTTCAATTTCAATAGCATTTTCTTTTGCCATCGTTTGAAGGATATTATAAGTCCCCGTCGTTTGATAAAATAGATCTAAATCAGAAATTTCCTCTTGAGTAAGTGGATCAATCGTTAACGCAACCGTGATTCGTTTACATTTTTTTAAAAGAGTTTCTACGACATGAAGTTCATTAGGCGTAAATCGATGGAAACCGTCAATGTATATTTCCGCATCATTCAAAAAGTCAGCTTCATCTATCTTTTCAGCGAGTAACCGCAACTGATCTTCACTATCAATATAATTATTTTGTAAAAGAAGCATTAAATTTTCATAAATATATGTTAAATCTTCAAGCTTATTTGAAAGCGTAACTTCACCTGGTTCCTTGTGTACAAACTGTTCTATGTTCTCCCTTTGCATTTTAAGCATATCAGGTGTGATCTCATAACGTTTAAATTCGGTAATCATCATTTCTAATTGATCTAAAAATCCTTGTTTTTCCATTGCCTTTTGAAATATGCGCCATTCGCCTTGCTTTTCCTCGATAATTTTTCTGAGCATCATCTGGATTCCCACAGAGCTAATAAATGGACGAACCGCTCCACCAGTTTCTTGCAACACCCGCCAGGCAAGACGGGAAAAACTGAAAACTTGAGTACGAATACTTCCTTGGAATTCTTTATCTTTAAATAATGTATATTCTTGTTCAAATGTCATTTGATCTGGCACAATATAAAAAATCGGCGGGCCTTGTGGATCTTTGATGGACTTTTCCTTTATCTCATCAAAGACACGACCACTTTTACCTGTACCAGCTCTACCTAATATAAAACGGAGTCCCATGAATATTCCCCCAAATCTTCTAAAGTAAAAAGCTGCTAACTTAAATAAATTTTATCAAAGTTAGCAGCGTTAATGTAGTTATTTGCTATGGAACGGCAACTAATTGTTCCTCTTCCAATGCCCAATATTTCAGATCCACTTTGCCCACAATTTGATCTATTTCAATAAAACCGAAACTCCTGCTATCCAAGCTATTATTTCGATTATCACCCATAACAAACAAACTATTTTTCGGTACTCTTTTCTCTCCTGTTACCTCTTGTAAATTAAAATTTTCTGTGTAAAATTCATTTCCATGTTCTTTTTTATACGTCTCTAAATATTCTTCTTCAATATACTGTCCGTTTACATATAATTTATCATCTTTATATTCCAGTTCATCTCCAGGCAAACCAATTACTCGTTTTACAAAGTCCTCATTTTTATTAACATGAAAAACAATAACATCAAATCGGTCTACTTCTTTTAAATCATAAATTACTTTGTTCACCATAAGCTTATTTCCATCTTGCAGTGTCGGTTCCATTGATTCACCATCAACTACATAATTTATAAATATAATTGGATACAATAGAACCGTGATTACAATGCCAATAATAATCGTTGTTAGAACACCATGATGTTTCATTCTTTTCATATTTACTCCTCCAGGGAAATAGGATTATATTTTAAGCTTTGTAAACGCTCCTACTTCCACCATACCCTGTCAGAGCTTTTTGTAACCTCCGCGATTGGATGATTTTCTTCTTTTTCCAACGATTTCTGATGTAATTTCTTTTCTACATACTTTCCGAGTATCCAAAATAAAATAATTCCTACACCAACAAGAATTGTTTTTAATGGATTTTTAGCAAAAGATAGTAAACTTGAACCAATATAGGAAACCGAAAACACCATGATTGATTTACCTAATAACACTGCCAAAACGAACTGACTTGTACTAATTCTTGAAAGCCCGGAAACAACGTTAATTACGGAAGACGGGGAAAACGGAAAGCATAACAATAAGAAGAGTGGACCAAATCCATGTCTTTCTACCCAAGCCGTTACTTTTTGTACTTGCTTATTTCTTCGTATTGTTTTAAAAGCGCGTTTATCACCAAGTTGGCGGATAATGATAAAAACAAGAATAGATCCTAAGCTAGTACCAAGCCATGAATATAAAAACCCTTTAAATAATCCATATGCAACACTATTAGCCAAAATAAAAACAAATAATGGCAAGAAAGGGAGAAAAGCTTCAATAAACGGAAGCAAGATACCAGGAAGGGGACCAAGCTTTTCATAGTCATTTAGCAGCTGAATGATGAATTCATCTAACTCTTCATTCCTTATAGCTAATTTCCAGTCAGACAAGATGTTAAATACGTACATAAACTAAACTCCCTTGTGTTGTATATAGTGTAATTGATCAGTAATTATTTTCATGAATATATTACATTTTAAATCGTTCTCTTTTCAATTTATTTATCCCTTTAAGTATAAGATTTATTTGTTCAAAAAATATACCTCTTTCCTTTCATTTTTTCTTTTCAGTGTATTTTTTCGTTACTTTAGCATATAATTAGAACAAATGTTCTTAAACGGAGGGAATTACCATGCGTTATCTTACTGAATCAGAATTAAATGTGGCCTCTCGGTTTCTTTTCTTATCCATGGCTATTACTGTCATCAAACAGGATATCGAGCATATTCAAAATGGAGCCTTTAAAATTAAGGAGCCTTACTTAAACCTTTTAAATCAAATGATTTCTGAGGCAACAGTCGAGCGCAGACAGTTAAGAAAGATAATGCAAGATGAACAAATACAGGTTGTTTCGTTAAATAAAAACGACACGTTTTCATCCTATCTGTTTATTTCTAAAGGCCGTGAAGAAAAACGAAACTATTTTATCCCTGCCATTCGCAAAAAAGTAGAAAGTATTATTCAAGATCTTTTAGAAAAGGTTCAGCTACCCGGTCCGCGAGCTGAGTCTTCGAATAATTAAGGCGATTATCTAGTAAATAACGGAATTGAGCGGTACGCTGGATTTGATTCATTATTGATCCGTACGAAACCTGAAGGGATACTTTTCGACCATTACGAAAAATAACTTCAGTTTCTTTATTTTTCAATTGATTCACATGTTTAATATGGGAGTGGGCAATCCAAGAACAATTTGAATTTACTGGTGAAGCTGTTGGAAAAAAATACATGCCACTGGAAGGATCAATAGATATAGGCGCTTTGTGGGTAATCCCGTATATGTTTCTAGTTCCTTCTTGTCTGCCTTTCAGACTGGCACCATAGTACTTACAAGCCTGATCGATAAATTTACTTGGTGGTATATCGATGTAGTATTCTTCTTTTTCTTCCAGTACCCATGCACCTGTGTTTCCTTTTTTATCATGATATACTAAAACAGCCATTGTCAGAGGAGTAATCTCATAGGATGGGGAATTAACTTCATTTAGCAATTTTTTCAATCCTTTCTATACTAAATGAAAAGAAAGAGGTTACATAATAATTTAACAGATTTTCCACTAAAAAGATAGTAAAAATACAAAAATTTATAATTGATATACTTTTTAAATAAAATCTGTAAGTTTTCCCCATTTTTTCATTTTTTCATAGTGGGATACTTTCACCCGGTTTCAAAACAGTGCTTTTTCTCTTAGTATGGATAGTCTTTCATTATATATACCACTTTCTGAAAAGGATACAACTATTTTTGCAATTATTCTTCAAATAGAAAACTTGGCTCATTGCCAAGCTTTTCTATTACTCTATTATTTTTTGATTAATTCACGCAGACTGCGACGTAATATTTTGCCTGTTGTGTTTTTAGGTAGCTCATCTAAAAACTCAATTTTTGCTGGAACTTTATATTTTGCTAAATGACTTTTACAATATTCAAATAGCTCATTTTCTGTTAAAGAAGGATTTTTTGTTACAACAAAGCTTATTACTGCTTCACCTGTTTCTTCATCTGGTGTGCCAATCACAGCCACCTCAGCTACGTCAGGATGTTCATATAAAACTTCTTCAATTTCTCTAGGATATACATTATACCCACCTACAATAATCATGTCATTTTTTCGATCAACAATGTAAAAATATCCTTCATCATCCATGCGGGCCATATCTCCTGTATAAAGCCATCCATCTTTTAGGGTGACAGCTGATTCTTCAGGCATTTTATAATATCCTTTCATCACGTTCGGTCCTTTTACTATAAGTTCACCAACTTCACCATTAGGGACTTCTTCACCTAATTCATCCACCACCTTGTTTTCCACATTAACAATGTTCCTGCCAATAGATCCTGGTTTTCTCGGTCGGTCAAGTGGATTAAACGTAGTCACAGGGGATGCTTCTGAAAGACCATAACCCTCAGAAACAATAACATCAAAGTTTTCTTCAAATTCTTTTAGCAAAGCTACTGGCATAGCAGATCCGCCAGAGATGCAAAAACGGATATTTTTAAAATCCTCTTTACTGCCTAAATTACTTTGAAGCATATAATTATACATCGTTGGGACACCCGCAAAAATAGATGCTTTATATTCTTTTGCAACTCTAAATACTTTCCTTGGTGAAAATTTCGGCATGATTAAAATCGTTCCACCGTTCATCAGTGGCGCATTTAAAGATACTGTTAAACAAAAAACATGGAACATCGGTAAAGCTGCAATCACTCGATCCTCTCCGCCAATTGTTAAATAATCGGCAACGTCTTTCGCATTGGAGTATAAATTTTTGTGAGTTAGTATTGCTCCTTTTGGTTTACCTGTTGTTCCTGAAGTATACAAAATAAGTGCTGTATCCTCTTCATCAAGATTCGGTCCTTGATAATCCATACTTCCCCTCTCTATCAACTTAGTAAACGATTTCATTTTTGGTGTCAGCTGATTTTTAGTAATTTCAGCCCCCGTCTCGCATGTTATATAATGGGTTACCTCCGGAAGATCGCTATCTAGAGCGATAAATTTTTCCATAAGGATATCTAGCGTAATAACCCCTTTGACATCGCCATTATTTAAAATATAAGCCATTTCATGAGCCGTATATAATGGATTAATCGGTATAACAACTGCCCCAAGACGAAGTGCACCATACAATCCAATCACAAAATAAGGACTGTTCCCAACAACAAGCGCAATATGGTCTCCTTTTTTATATCCCAACCGCTCTAATTGTGATGCAAATTTAGTTACTGCCCCTTCTAACTCTAAATAGCTTGTTTCTTTATCATCAAAAATAAAAGCGGTTTTTGTGGGATGATTTTTAGCTGTAAGAGATAGTTGTTGACTTAAATTCATTTAAAACTCCCACCTTGTTTAAGTGAAGTGAATGAATAATCATTCATTTAAAATGAAATACTCTTTAAGTATAAAATAATTAAAATTGTTTTACAAGGGGAAGCGTTATCAAAATAGATAAGTACTAATTTTTTGATAATCGCACTTTAATAAAAACAAAATAAGCCCACCAATAATATAAAGCAGGCTTATTTTTCAAAGTTAATAGATTAAGCTAATAAAATCTTCTTCTGTTATTTTTCCTAAGTAATATGGAACATCAATATCAGACAAAGCATCTTCAATTGCTTTTCGCTCGTAACGCACTCCTTTTAACTTGTCTTCCAACACGCTTACCTCACCAAGTCCGAAGAAGTCTCCAAAAATCGCGCAATTCTCAATAACACCTTTTTTAACATCAAGGCGAACATCTAACAGACCTGACGGGAATTTATGTGACTTTTTATAGTTAAAGGATGGAGATTTTCCATAGTTCCAATCCCATTTCTGATACCGTTCTTCAGATATTTTATAAATTTCTTTCCAGTCTTCATCAGTCAGCTCATATTGTGGAACATCTTTCACATCGTCTACATCAAACACATGTTTTAAAATCAATTCTTTAAATTCATCCATAGTAATTTTCTCATCAAGAAACTCGGAAATATTAGCAACACGACTGCGGATAGACTTAATTCCTTTTGATTCGATTTTAGCTTTGTTGACATTTAAAGCCTTAACAACATTTTCAATTTCAGAATCGAGCATTAATGTTCCATGACTGAACATACGGCCTTTCGTTGAGTACATTGCATTTCCTGAGATTTTACGTCCTTCCACTACAAGGTCATTTCTTCCATGCAATTCGGCTGGAACTCCTAACTTATTTAATACATCAACGAGTGGTTTGGTGAATTTTTCAAAATTATGAAAGCTGTCGCCATCATCTTTTGTAATAAAACTGAAGTTCAAGTTTTTGAGATCATGATATACTGCACCTCCGCCAGATAGGCGACGAACTACTTTAATATCATTCTTATCCACAAATTCCGTATTTACTTCTTCTACCGTATTTTGGTTCCTTCCAATAATGATTGATGGTCCATTCACATAAAATAATAAATATGTGTCCTTTTCACCGAAGTTATTTAAAATATATTCTTCAATTGCTAAGTTGACTCTTGGATCTGTGATACCTTTATTATCAATAAATTTCATATCGCATATCCCCCTTTTTTTGTCTAATTTTATTTTAATGTAAAAAAGTAGGATAAGCAAAAAATATGCGAATCATTATTTCCATTCCCAACCGGTGTGAGCCAGGTCGATTTTTCCATTAAACTCTTCCCCTGCCTCCTTTTTCAACTGGGAAAGTTCTCCATATTGAGGCAGGTGGCTTAATAATAGATGTTTAACATTTGCCTCTTTAGCAATGCTTCCCCCTTCTTTACTCGTCATATGCCCTGCCTTACTTCCATCTTGCTTAGCATAAAAATTACAATCTATTATTAACAGATCTGCTTGTTCACTAAACTTTATCCACTCTTTCTTATAACTTGTATCAGCCGTATAGACAATCGTTGTTTCTCCATCAGATATTTTCATTCCGTAACATGGTACAGGGTGTTTTGTTTTTAAAAATGAAATGGAAAAAGGTCCTATTTCCAGCGTCTTATCTGGATCATAAGCTATTCCTTCAGTGAAATCATGAGTTAACTTACTAAACCCCTCTTCATCCTCGATATGTCCATAAATCGGAAGAATCTCGTCTGTTTCATTTACATAGGATTGAGTCAGCCAAGCATACTGCATCACACCAATGTCGGCGATATGGTCTTGATGATAATGAGAAAGGATTATAGCATCTATTTCCATCACATTTTTATAATGTTGTAATTGTGCTAAAGATCCACTCCCTGCGTCCACTAATAAACTGAAATCATCTTTTTCAATTAAATAGGCTGAGGTTGCTTCTCCCGGAGCAGGATATCCTCCCCAACAGCCAATAACCGTTAACTTCATTTTCTTCACCTCAAAATTAATTTTGTTGTAACACAGCATTGACATGTCGCATACTGTTATAATACAATGTGTTTAATCACAAAGGGGGCTATTCAAAATGATTAGTGTACTTGAATTCTTTCGTAATTTACCTGAAAAAATTTGCCGTGAATGTGGGCATGCCATGAATGAGAAAGCAGATTGTTATATTAATATTTGTGATGAATGCGATCATCCAGCACGTTAAGTCCTTTAAATGGAAACCTCATATGTGTATTATAACACGCTACTTTTTTCTAATCAGAACAGAACATGATCTCCAACAAGTGATCATATTCTGTTCTGATTTTGTATTACTAGAAATAATCTTTTTATCCTCTACTCATCATTTTTAGAAAAATCATATCATTTTTAATCGTTTTATATTATAATTATTTAGTGAAACGAAATATTGGAACGAAAGGGGACATTTTTATGGTCGAAAGATTAAAACGCTCTGAAGTACCAACAGAACAAACTTGGGATTTAACAGATTTATTCCCGTCCCACGAAGAATGGGAAAAGGAATTACAAGCCATCCAAGAAGATGTTCATGAAGTAACACAATATAAAGGAAAATTAAGGTTAGATGCAGATACACTCCTGCAATGTTTAACAGCTCTAGATGAATTCCAAAAGAGAGTTATACGTGTAGCAACTTATGCAAATTTACGTTCAAGTGCTGACGGGTCTGATCCCGACAATCAGCGTGATTCAGCGAAAGTAGCAGCTGCCCTTGCTCAAATAAGTGCGAGTCTTTCATTTATTGAATCAGAATTACTAACGATTTCTAAGGAAACATTGCAAAACTTTATAAAGGAAAATCCAAAATTAAAAACGTATCAAAAAATGTTAGATGATGTTTTAGAAAAGAAGCCATACACATTTTCTCCAGAAATAGAAGAAACGTTAGCAGCACTAGGTGAGGTTCACGATGCACCATATATGATTTATGAACGGAGTAAATCTTCAGACATGGAGTTTGATTCGATTCAAGATGAAGAGGGTAATGAACAACCGATGTCTTTTGCCCTTTATGAAGATCGTTATGAATTATCGCCAAATACTCCACTTAGAAGAAAAGCATTTGATTCTTTTGTCAACACATTAAATCAGTATAAAAATACATATGCAGCTACATATGCAACAGAGGTAACAAAACAAGTAACGATGGCTCGTCTTCGAAACTTTGATTCTGTTACAGACATGCTGCTTCATCCACAACAAGTGACAAAGGAAATGTATGAAAATCAACTGAATGTTATTCAAGAAGAGTTGGCACCACATATGCGTAAATACGCTAAACTTTTAAAGGAACAACTTGGTGTAGATGAACTAAGATTTTGCGATTTGCAAGCACCACTAGATCCAGAATTCAATCCACAAACAACTTTTGAAGAGGCAAAATCAACTATTTTAGATGCTCTAAAAGTGATGGGACCCGAGTACAGCAAAATTATGGAAAAAGGATTGAATGAACGCTGGGTGGATTATTCCGATAATATTGGAAAGCAAACAGGTGCATTTTGTTCAAGCCCATATGGGATTCATCCTTATATTTTAATAACATGGACAGATACGATGCGCGGGGCATTTGTTTTGGCGCATGAACTTGGTCATGCTGGCCACTTCTATCTTGCAGGTCAGAATCAGGAACTCGTGAACACACGTCCATCGACTTATTTTATTGAAGCACCATCAACGATGAATGAAATGCTTCTTGCTAATCATCTGCTTGAAAAAACAGAGGACAGCCGGATGAGGCGTTGGATTATTAGTCAATTACTTGGGACATATTATCACAACTTTGTAACACACTTACTCGAAGGAGAATACCAGCGCCGTGTCTATGCATTAGCTGAAGCAGGTACACCACTTACTGCAAGTGTGTTATCAGAACAAAAGAAAGAAGCACTGGAAAACTTCTGGGAAGACACTGTTACAATTGATGAGGGAGCAAGTTTAACTTGGATGCGCCAACCTCATTACTATATGGGACTCTATCCATACACTTACTCAGCAGGACTTACTGTTTCTACATTGATGTCCCAAAAAATAATAAATGAGGGACAACCTGCAGTGGAGCAGTGGCTAGATGTATTAAAAGCTGGCGGTAAGTTAAAACCGCTTGACTTAATTAAAAAAGCTGGCATTGATATGTCCAAACCAGATGCAATCAAAGAAGCCGTTGCCCATGTTGGATCATTAGTTGATGAACTTGTTGAAAGTTATAAAAAACAAGAGAGCTGATATGCATGACAAAAAGCTGACGAAAAGTCACCATGAAGTGTCTTTTACGTCAGCTTTTTGTTTCATAGGGATTAAAATAACCATGAAGCTGATTTTCCCCGTTTTCCCTGAACATAAAGCCGATTTATGTGACTCTCGATGACATCTCCACCCGCAATCGGGAAGATAAAACCCGTTTATATGACTTGTGACAGTAATTGACACTGCCTAAGTGGAAAATCAACGTCAGGGGGACCCGCCCATGCACGACCGAATATACAAAAGATATTTTAATCTTTCAACTCCCATACTTTTTAAATTTAAACTAAAATGATAACTCAACCGCTTCGGAACGCTTTCCTTCCATTTTTGTAAGGGGATCATATGGCACGATGTAATACGAATTGGAATGTAACAAAGAAAGCCCCGTGATAATAAATTCATTTTCCCCTTCTACTTGTCCAACTCGCTCATTTATACCAGGTTTTTCCTTATATATTCGATAAATCACTCGATCATCCTCAGAACCATTCCATGATATTTCCCCCTGTAAAAATCTTTTACCTCCAATAGATATGCTTCCTTGAACATCCGTAATCTCCGGTAATTCGATAGGTTCTGGTAAAGCCTCAACCTTTTCTGGTTGAACAAAAGACTCACCCAAAGCAATTGTTCCATTTAAATCAGTTAAAATATCTTTCGTGAGTCTCGTTGGGTATGCACTGCCTCCTGTTAAGTAATGATCTTTATCTGATATATCATACCCCATCCATAAGGCTGTCACCATATTCGGCGTATAGCCGACAAACCAAGCATCTTTACTTTCACCTTTAACTAATGGATGTTCGGTTGTACCTGTTTTACCTGCCAAAGCATGAGGATATTCTCCAGCACTTGCAGTACCATGTCTTACTGTATATGACAGCATCTCCGTCATATTCCAAGCAACTTGGGCTGAAAAAATTTTCTCTGTTTCGGGATTTGCCTGAAATAGGAGAGAATTATCCCTGTCATATATCTCACTGATTGTTGAAGATTCAACCATGACTCCGTTGTTTCCAAAAGCACTGTATGCGTCTACCATATTCAATGGGGTTACCCCTTCTTTAAGCCCGCCAAGCGCAATTGCCAAACCATCGTCTGGAATACTCATTCCCATTTTCTCCAAATATTCTTTTGCATAATCTATCCCAATTTCGTCAAGCAACCAAGTAGGTGAGATATTCTTTGATTCTACAAGGGCCGA
>DATGTS010000100.1:0-4290 GCA_035301745.1 Candidatus Avamphibacillus sp. | reverse complement strand
TTTAGGGGGAGTTAGGGTGAATACAGAAAACAAAGAAGCGCTTTTTCATTATTCAACGAAAGTGCCCAGGGGACAGCGGGGATGTGTGCTGGTCATGATTAGTATCATGGTATTTGCGTTATTTCTTTTATTTGGAAGCGCGATTTATTTTTTTATGAATGTGGGTTCAGTTGAGGCTGGTTCTACCTTTGGTGGAGATATCACTATCGGGGTTTTTGTGACGATAGGTGGACTTGTTGTCTTACCATTTCCTGTTGTATTATTCATAGCCATGATGCGGGAGAAAAGTTATGTAGAAGAACATTTGGTGTATGACGATAAAATAGTACATAAAGAAATCTTTCCGAAAGAAAATAAATCAACAGAAAAAATCCTGCCATTTGATGAAATGGATTGGGGGTTAATAGGAAATAATTCTCGTTATGTTCCTGGTTCTGGAACAAGGTACGGCCCACGGAGCCGGTATCAAAATGAAGCATTGTTATTCTTAAGTTTTGGAGAAAAAATCCAGATACTGACATTGACCAGGGAAGAAGAGTTATATCAATGGATTGATTTACTAAAAGCGCGTGAATTACCTGTTTACTATTTGCCTTATAATCTATCGGGAATTGTGGCACATCTAGATGATATTGATTTTGATGGAATGGATAAAACGCTTTGGGATGAATCAGAAGGACAAAGACCAGTTTTTACAGTAACGAAAAACAAAGTGTTTGAGAATTGGGAACCGCACTTCAAAGAAGAAGTAAGGAAGAAAATTGAAGAGGCGAATAAGCCTACAAATGGAAAGGCTAAAACTTCGTTAATTCTTGGCATCATCTCTGTTTTCTTATGGATTTTACCATTTATCGGATCAATTCCAGGTGTGATAGGTTTAGTGTTAGGGATTATTGGATTAAATGAAATTGCAAAACAAAAACAAAGAGGTAAAAAAACTGCTATATTCGGGGTGGCTTGCAGTATCTTAGGGATACTATCCCCATTCATTCTGGCAATTATCGGAATTTACTTTCTGTAAGAATTGATATTGACTGCAAAGTGAAAAAGAAGAAGGAGAGGTACCATCCTAAAACAGATAGCAGTAATATAAGCGATTTCTTTTCATAACTGAGTGTAAGGTTCTTTTTATTGTTAGAAACATAAATTATCTGTATAATTTTATTATTCGTATTACTGGATGATTGAAGTTAGATGAAATCATGACCTTCATGTTCATCTGAGAAACAGAAACTGCACACCTAAGGAGGAAAAATAATTATGAATAATAAGCTAGCTGTAGTTGGCGCGGGACATGTCGGATCTTATGTACTTTCGGACGCGATGAAGGTCGGGTTATTTTCAGAAATTGTCGTCATTGATCAAAATAAGGATGTCGCATTTGGTGAGGCGCTTGACCAAGCCCACACCACCGCTCTTCCCTACATGACAAACATCGATGTCTATGCAGGCGATTATGAAGATGTAAAGAATGCTGATGTAATTGTTATTTCAGCAGGTCCAAGCATCATAAAGAGCGAAGAAAATAAAACACCGGACAGGGCCTTACTTGCAGAAGAAAACGGCAAAAACATCCGTGAAATCATGGCAGGAATCACTAAATATACAACAGAAGCCATCATTATTTTAATTACCAATCCACTGGATACAATGGTATATATTGCTGAAAACGAATTTGGTTACCCTAAAGGCCGCATTTTCGATACAGGAACCATGCTTGACTCTGCACGCCTGTGTCACGTAATTGCCTTCAATTATAATATCGACCCCAAAAGTGTTACCGGGTACATGATGGGTGAGCACGGAATGACTGCATTTCCAGTCTTTAGCCGCCTTAATATCCAAGGGTTTGACGAAAAAGAAATCGACAATCATTTCCAAGGCAAGGAACCTCTTGATCGAAAGGAATTCGGCCAAAAAGTCGTCAATGCGGCATACGACGTTTTAAATGGAAAAGGGTGGACCAATGCAGGGGTTGCCCAATCGGCGATTACACTGGCAAGAGCTGTGTTGCTTGATGAACGAAGCGTGTATCCTGTTTGTACTACTCTAAACGGTCAGTATGGTTATGATGGCGACGTCGCCTTAAGTATGCCTTGCATCATCGGTAAAAATGGCGTGGAACAGCAATTGGAAATTGAATTAGATGAGGAAGAAATAAAAATGTTACATGAATCCGCCGCTTACATACAGGAAACAATGAAAGTAGCAAAAACAGGAAAAGATAAAATAGTGAACTAAAGCATATATGGACTGGTCGCTTAAGCAAATCTGGGCGACTTTTTTTATTATATCTAGGTCATTATGAGACTATCAATGTTACAGTTTCAAAAAGGCAATTTAAAGGAATAAAATTATGAGGAGATTTGTATGAAGATTGATTTAAAGAATGATTCGAAAGTATTTATTCGTCCATATGAAGAAAGGGATTTTTATAAGATACAAGATTTAAACAAAGAAGAAGGTTGGACTGATTTAGTGCAGAATAACTTAAATACAAAGAAAGTATGGGAGAATTCAAATATTTCTTTTGTTGTAGAGACAAAAAGTGAAGAACTGATAGGGTATATTAGAGGGCATACAGATAAACATGTCAGTTTATTTATTTGTGAAATAAACGGGTAGATTGTTGAATAACACAAGATTCTTATTCAAAACTTGGAGGAAATTATTATGTTCTACCTTTTGTAGAATAGTTAATAATAGTTTTATTGAAAGTAGGGATTAATATGAAGCAATTAGCATTTCATGAGCTACAGAGCTACCTTGCGCAAAAATACAAAGGAGGACAAACTTCAACTGAGCTGTTTATGAAACTAGTAGAAGAAATTGGTGAGGTAGCTGAGGTGTTAAACCAGTTAGAGGGTCGAAAGGAAAATACAGGGAATACTTCATTAGAAAAAGAGTTAGTTGATGTTATACATTATGTAGTGGCCATTGCTAGTATAAATCATATTGACCTATCAAAGGCCATTATTAAAAAGGACAAGCAAGCTGCAATTAAATATAATCAATCTCCTAATTTAGAGGAATTTTTAACAGAACGAAATAAAAAACATTAGTGTTAATGGGATGTCTGATTATAAAAGCTTAAAATCAGGATTGATCAATTTATTAGGGCTTTGGTGAAGAAGTCATAATAAATGAAAAAAAGTACAAGTAGCAGCATGGAGTTAAATAGTCTAAAGATAGGGATAGGAAATGCTCTACATCATCGAAATGTGGATAGATAAAAAATCTTTATTTACTGGCTATTCAAGTGCTAGGAAGGTTGAAAAGGGGGAGAATAATTTGGTTAAGATTGAAGGTCTTAAAGGGTTCAATATAAAAATTGCTTCGAATAACGATACGGGGAAAATAATTAAAATGTTAAAACGGATAGCTCTATGGATGAAAGATAATGAAATAAACCAATGGAGTTTTCTGTTAGATGGTGGCGATGATGAAGAGATTGAACAAGCTATATCCAATCAAGAAACTTATATTGTTTTGAAAGATAATGAAATAATCGCTACATTTACACTTTTATCTAAACAAAGTGAATGGGACAGACACATTTGGGGTGAGGATAATACCTCAAAAACAGTATACTTACATAGACTTGCAATTATTCCTACATATATGAAGAAAGGTTTAGGTAGAAGTATTTTAGTTTGGATACAAAACAATGTGAGAGATAGAGATTATCTTAGACTGGATTGTGTTGCTGATAATATAAAATTAAATAACTTTTATAAAAATAATGAATTTGAATTAATTGATTTAAGGGATGGTCATAGTAAATATCAAAAGTTCATAAGAAGTAATACTTAAATTAGCAATTGAATCCTTAGTATCCATCTTAAACATGGTTTTTAAGTGTTTCAGTAACAGCCGTTGTAAGGAATTGAGTTAATACAATTTCTGTAAAACGGGCTGAATAAAAATACAAAAAGCTTTATCAATAAATAGGTGCTTTTCTTTAATCAAGTTCAGGTCGTTGATGATTTGTGGTTGAAGGAGGTAAAGAAAATGAAATTAAGGCTGGAATTGTTTGTGAAAATATAGAAGAGTCAATAAAATTTTATAGGAATGTGTTAGGTTTTATCCTGCCAGAAGATGCGAATAAAAGTTACATATCTATCCGAAAAGGGAATGTGGTTTTAGGTTTAGGGGAAATGAAAAATTTACGGGAAAACCACCCTGTTAAAGTATCTAGTGGCCAACGAATTGGTTTAGGGGTTGAAATAGTACTAGAAGTTGAAAATATAAAAGATGTTTATAAAAAAGTAATTGAGGAAGATTATCCAA
>DATGTS010000099.1:0-5412 GCA_035301745.1 Candidatus Avamphibacillus sp. | reverse complement strand
TCATGCTCACCACTAACTATTGGTTTATGGTTTTGATCGATTAAAACGGCTTTTATTCTTGTTGAACCAAATTCAATTCCTAGAGCTGTTTGTGCTAGATTAATTGTTTCTGTCTCTGACATTTTATATCCCTTTCTTTCTATTGATATTTTAGGCGTTATAAAACTTAAATAATTTCACATCGTGTGGAGCAATATCTAATGATAGAGTATCTGTGACTGTTATGACTTCCTGATCCCAGATGTTTAAGCCTTTAGATGGTTGGTTTTGCAGATAGTTTTTTAAAGATAAAGAAACATTCTCTTGATTATCCTTTAAATTAAAAACAGCGATATAATCTTCTGCCTCATCGTTTGTACTATGCCAAATAACAATATCTTCTTTACGATAGACTTGTTGTGGATTTTTTCCAATTTCATGCATTTTTAGTAATTCCTTATTTTGTAATAAGGATAATGTCCAATGATCATTATCCCTAAGTTCACCACCAAAAAACAAAGGGGATTTAAATAAACTCCATAAACTCATCATTGTCCGTTGCTCTTCTTTCGTAAATCGGGTCATCCGATCAGAAGCACCACCATCTGTTGAACGAATACCTATATGACCTAATGGCAACATATCACAATCTGGCCAAGTCCCTTCTTTTACAAAAGGTGCCCACTTTTCACATCGTTCAAACATATCATAAAGTTGTGGCCAAGTATCCCAGTAATCATCCGTTAAGCGCCACATGTTGGCGTTTTTCTGTAAAAATGAACCATGTTCTAATGAAGCTGGGCCAGGTGAGAGACTTAAGACAATTTCTCTATCCACTTCATCGATGAGCTCACGTAATAATTCAATTTCTTCAAGATGAGCACCATATAGTTTAGAGTCTGCAATGTCATCTACTTTGATGAAATCAACGCCCCATGAGGAATATAACTCAATTAAAGATTTATAATATTCTCGTGCGCCATCCGCTGACACATCGACTCCATACATATCTGTATTCCACGGACTAATAGAATTTGGTTTAGCAATATCTCTGGCTGTCGCTGTACTCCCTTTGATTGGGGTATTCAAATGAACAGCTTGTCGTGGGACACCACGCATAATATGAATGCCAAATTTTAATCCTAAATCATGAATATAATCGCCCAATAATTTAAAGCCATTTCCATCTTTTGCGGATGGAAAGCGATTGACTGCTGGGACAAGTCGGGAATAGTTATCCATTTCTAAATCTGCAAATTTTCGATACTTTGATGAGTTAGCTAAAGGTTCATACCATTGAATATCTACAACCACATATTCCCATCCATAATCTTTTAAGTGTCTTGCCATATACTCAGCATTCGCTTTGACTTCTTTTTCGGTCACAGACGCCCCATAGCAGTCCCAACTGTTCCAGCCTTTCGGAGGTGTTTTTGCATATTTATGAAATTCCATTGATTACTCCTTTTTATTCACCCATACTTGCATTTGACCACTTGAACGATTTGCCCAAGTATAATAAGGGATAAATGTCAATTGAGTTTGTTCGACTTCTTTTGTTGCGTATTTTTGATAGAGACGTTCGTTCCATTCTTTTGTAATCTTTTCTTTTTGGCCAATGGTTTCTAAAAGAACGATATCTCCCAATGCAGAATCTTCCACTGGCTTCTCAGTTACTTGTTGGTTCGTGATAGAATTTAAATGTAGATTTTCTCCATTATCTTCTTCTTCTAAACAGTAAACAAACGGTCCTCTTTGTAAGGCTACTTTTCCTTGGTTTCCTCTTACTAGTGGATGTGAAGCCCATTGAATAGCTTTCATTTCAAAATGGACATCAATGACTGTTTGACGTTTTGAAATTTCTAGATATAAATATCCTCTATCTAGTTTTCCTTCAACTTCTTTTCCATCTTTTATAATCTGAAAATCCTCTGCCCAACTAGGAATTCGAATACCTAGTCTCATTTTATTTATATTATCTAACTCTAAATAAAATCTGACATTCCCAGAATAAGGCATCGTAGTTTCTTGACGAATAGCTACAGTACCTTTGTCTAGATTGATTTCTCCTTCATTATCCATAAATAAATGAGCAAATACACTGTCTTCATTACTTGAATAAATATATTGATCTAATGACGTTAATGTCCGCGCAATATTTGGTGGACAACATGCACAGCCAAACCAAGAAGGACGTGTTGCTTTGACATGACTTTTTCCAGGATCTTTTTGACATGCTTCTGGTTGTACTTCTAGCGGGTTAACGTAAAAGAAATGCTTTCCATCTAAAGCTACTCCACTGATGACCGTATTATATAAACAACGCTCCAATATATCCGAATAGCTAGCATCGGTCTCATGTTTTAACATATTTTTCGCAAAAAACATCATCCCAATAGAAGCACAGGTCTCACAATACATTGTGTCATTGGGTAAATCATAGTCATAAGTAAAAGCTTCTCCATGAACTGTCGAACCAATTCCTCCTGTAATATACATTCTTTTTGTAACAATATTTTTCCAAATTTTCTTACAGGCTTCATACATTTTCTCATTATTCAAATAATAAGCCACATCTGCCATAGCTGCAGCCATATAAACTAAACGCACAGCGTGTCCCACAGCTTCTTCCTGCTCCATTACAGGTTTATGGGATTGATGATATTCATTATTAATTGTTGGAACGGGACCTTGACTTAATCCATTTTCAATATTTTCTTCTAATTGCTTTTTATAAAAATCAGGATCTTGCCCTCGAACTTCTAAAAAGTATGCACTAAGTTCTAGTAATGATTCATCTTTTGTGACTTCATAGAGCTTAACTAGGGCTAATTCAATTTCTTGATGCCCATCCGCTCCATTAATTTTTCCTTCTTCGTCTCCAAAATGATTTTTTATACATTGGACGAATTGATTAGAAACCGTTATGAGTCGTTCACTACCCGTTGCTTTATAGTGAGCTACTGCAGCTTCAATCAAGTGTCCTGCACAATAAAGTTCGTGACTTTCAAACAATCTTCTAAATTTTAACTTTGGGTTGTTAATTTGGTAATACGTACTAATATAACCATCTTCATCTTGAGCCGCTTCAATTAAAGAAATGACTTCATCCATCATCGACAACAACTTTTCGTCCGGATGAATGGCGTAGGAATTAGAGGCCGCCTCTAACCATTTATAAACATCACTATCTTGAAAAAGCCAACCATAATGATCTCCCTCAGCAAGCCCAGCTGCAATTTTTAAATTTTGAATTGCATGGCTTTTCTCACTAGGGATATTTTCGTCGTCTCTTTCTTTATCAATCGTAATATTTTCTTGGTCATGTAAAACATTCCACTGGTAAGGAATCATTTCATCTCTAATTAACTTAAAGTATCTTTCCCAAAATTTGTCGTTTACTTTAATACTCATTATATACTCCCTTTAAAAAGAAATGCAGCATAGCATTCACACTCTGTTTCTTAAGCATAAGAATTAAATAGCCTCTTTATTCAATGATTCTTTAACACCTGAACTTTGAGATCATAGATAAAAACTTTTTACTCTTTGGTCTTACTTCCCCAAACCTCAATTCCTTCTTTAGATAAAGCGGAGAAGGTCATTGTTATTTCTTCTGTAGAAGGATCCCATTGTTTTAATAAAATTCCTTTATATTGTTCATCATCTATAATAAGTTCAATTTCAAAATCATCTTTAAATGCCCATTCGCCCTGAAAATCTCCAGATATCGTATAATCTTTATTTAAAGAGATGGTTTTTGATTTTTTAATTGAGCCCGTGATGTCTTTCCCATGATTAATAAACATGTATTGACCAATGATTTCTTTCGGATCTATGCTTTTTAATGTCTCACCAGCATATCGATGAGGAGCAACCAACGGCCATCCATCCTCATTAATAAACATTTGATGGATTCTTAATTCATACTCTTCTCCTCTATTTGGAAATCTCGTATGAAAAACTAAAAACAACTGCCCAGTCTTCTCCTCTTGATAAACGGAATTATGACCTGGAGATAAATACCCCACTTCATATTCTGTTCCATCCTCTTTATCTTTTTGTTCAAAAAGAAAGTTCCCGATAATTTTATTTCCGATATTCATATGGTCAGTATTTCCAGTTAAATTTCCAACCCCTTGATTAAAGGTCTCTGGAAATACAGCTTCATTTGCCATTGCATCTTCATATGGACCATCTATCTTTTTCGAACGAAATACTCGAACTTGATAGCCTCCATCTGCTGCTAGACCTCCATACGTTACAAACAAGAAATAATAATCTGAATTTTTATCATATATTGCAAAGGGTCCTTCAGCCGATCGTCCATATCCCGCAGCTATTTTAGTTCCGAAATATCGATCAATCATTCTTCCATCTTCTGTAACAGAATCTTCACCAGGGTAAATTGGGCGTCCCGAGCTTTTATCCAACTCTAGTGCGAAAATTCCTCCTGACCAAGACCCATATATTAACCAAAGTCTTCCCTCTTTATCATATAATAAGTTAGGATCAATCGCATTTGGATAAAGAGCTGTATTATATAATCCAGATTCAGTAAACCAAGCTGGATTTACTTCTTCAATCGTTCCCTTTGATATCAATTCTTTAAAATTCGTATTTTCATAATACTTGTTAACTTTACTATTTTCATCATAAGCTTCATGATCTAAAAAATCAGAATAAATGATTGTATCTTCATATTTATAAGGGCCTTCAATATTCTTTGATGAAGCTAAGCCAATCGCTGAACGCATATAAGTTGAAGAAACACTGTAATAAATAGTGTATGCTCCTAAAGAACCATCTTCATTGATAAAGTCTTCATTCCAAATGACTTCAGGCGCCCAAACAGCATAACCACCTATACTATCTGCATCATTTTCACCAGCCCATTTAAACGTTTCTGCTAAATTATCTGATAAATCACCATAAATTGTATTATTTTTAGCAGTATATCCATTCGTAAAATCTGTCCACTCAATTAAATCAAAAGATTTAGCTCCTGAAATATGGGTGCCAAATACATAATAGATATCGTTCTTTTTATCTTTAATGATTGACGGATCATGAACCGATACTTCTTTGTAATTTGGTGTTTTTATTGTAGATGCCTCCTAATAACAACATATTCATTGAGATATTTTAAATCTTCCTACTTTAGTTTCTTATGTAAGCTAAATAAACTATAATATAGAGATATAGTTTGTGAATAAAACTATATCCCTATATCTTCTAGTTTTTAAAATTCATTTATTAATCAATCAATACAACTTCTAAATCAACCATCTTCGCCCAATCTAAAATAACTTCTTTTTCTAAAGCTAAAGTTAGGACAGTGTGATGTCCACCACCGGCTTCTAGCCATTGTTGAACGCCTGATTTAAAGCCTGGATTTGGTTTCCATACTACACGTGCAACAGGTAATTTTGG
>DATGTS010000098.1:0-4306 GCA_035301745.1 Candidatus Avamphibacillus sp. | reverse complement strand
CTGCTTGCTATTCCAATAGAAGATACGGTGTTGTATGTGGAACCAATTTATATCGAATCTTCCAATGAAACATCACTTCCTGAAGTCAAGCAAGTTGTGATGGCGTACGAAGATCATATCGTCATGGAAGCAACCTTTGATAAAGCGCTGGAAGAAATATTCAATTCTCTCGATCCTGACAAAGCTAAAAAAGGAAAGGACGAGGATGAGGAAGAAGATGAAGAAGCTGCAGATCAGCAAGAAGAAGGCGAGACCCCTGATGAACCGATCATGGGTGCAGATGAATTGCTGGGTGAAATCTCGGAGATGTTTGACGATTACCGCGCTGCGATTTCCGATGGTAAATATGAAGAAGCCGGTAAAATTATGGAAGAGATTGAAGCAAGATTAGAACAAGGCAAATGATAAATGGGAAAGGGCTGTTCAAAAAGGCGATGAATTAGAACCAAAGTCGCCTACAACTGTCACGTCCTAGGGCTGCGCTTACTCGTTCCATCACAAAGAAAAAGAATGTGTGTGTCGAAGATCGAAAATAAAAAAGTAGCATACCAAATCTCATCATGTTTGGTATGCTACTTTTTTATTGTCATACGAAGAAAAATGCTAATTTACTTCTTTATTATTGTAGTAAAACACTTACTAATTTTGGAGTGAATTTATATGTGAGTTGTCATTCACCTAAAACACTAATAATTGAGAAACCACATGTATCTAAGACACTCTCACCTTCCAAACTTAGATTCTTCCTAATATTGCAATTTACCTGGGGTGTTTTATGTTAAAATAAAGAAAGAATTTGTGAAGGTATGTAAGGTTTTGTTTAACTTGTATTCAACGAACGGGCTATTTTATTGATCTAAAAATATGGGGGGGAAAATTATGAATCAAGCTGCTCAAGTATACTGGAATAAATATTGGAAGGATCGAAATAAGCCTCAATCTGTTAGTGCGTGGCAGTTTGGGGTTGATCCTGACACTCTTGCAAAATTAGTGATAGACGGTATTAAAACTGCAACATGCTCTGGATATATATTCTATGAATTGGAGAATGAGGCACTTCCAACAACAGAAGATTACAATGTTATTTTAAATAGTGAAGATAAGCCTGTAGCAATCACTAAGACGCTAGAGGTTACGATAACTCCAATGAATGAGGTCAGTGAAGAATTTGCTATTGCAGAAGGTGAAGGAGATAAGACCTACCGATATTGGTGGGATGAACATGAGAAATTCTTTAGAAAAGAACTAAATGCAATCGGACGTGAATTTTCGGAAGATATGCTTCTTGTTTGTGAGCGCTTTGAAGTGATTCATGTAAAAAATGAACAATTTACGAATTCTTAAGAGAATCTCACGAATATTCCGAAATAGGAATCATTTTTGATGCTGAACAAACGGGTCAGTTTGTTGGTGCGAAACGTTCCTGACTCAAATGAAATGTGATTACACAATTTCGGTAAAGGTCAGGCAGTTTTATTTTTTTTTACTGAAGGGTTATGTTGAGAAGTCGAATGAGGAGGTAACGCTCTGAAAGGCTTCCCCTGCGTCGAATAGCACGTAGTTTAGTAAGGAAATGCGTGTTATAAGCTCGGCTAATAGGCGCGAGAATTTACCGTAACGGCCCAGCTGACGAAAGCCTACCCGATGGGGTGGTGTAAATCATGGTGCTTGGGTTGAACAGATATGGTGAGGATGCAATTTAAATACAATATAATGTATTGCTGACGAACTTCTGAATGTACGGGTCTAGACTGGCATTATACAGAAATGTATTTACTACCAAATGTAGGGTTAGCTGTGGATGAGTAAGAATTAACAATATAAAAATCCATCTTGTGTTATAGGCACATGCAATGCTGACAGGCTCATAAGAAGCACCTAAGTTTGTTCGATAATAGATGTAACTCAACGTTGTAAGCTGATAACGTGGAGAGCTTACTCCTGGTGAAGCGTTGAAAAGGAAAGCAGTTGTGAGAATAGCGACTGTATAACTTTTCTTCAAATCAGTGAAAGTGGTGGCACAGTACCGTTGAAGCGTGTAACGAACGTGAAGGGATAGCCACTAGACTAATAAAAGAATCATTTAATCATGCAAGGCAAATCTTTAACGGCCAATAGGGTTCTCGTAAGACTAATAGAGGTTCACCATCCACTGGATGGCACCGACCTATTGAAACGGAAGAATTGAGGTACATGAAGTACTAATGAGAGAATGAATTTGGATTAGTTGGAACGCCGTATGATGTGAAAGTCTCACGTACGGTGTGAAATGGGGGAAAAGCCGGCGATAACTTCAAAGGCTTACCTATCATTATAATTCGAGGGGGTGAAAACTTGAACGAAAAACCTACAAAAAATCCTTTTTTTATACTCGATTTAGCTTGTATTATTATAATTATTGGAATGATTGGATATACCTTTTATTCGATTATGAAGATGCCCGAAACAATACCTATCCATTTAACAGATGGTGAGATAGATGGTTGGGGCAGTAAGTGGATTAGTTTGTTAATGCCTGGAATAATAGTGATCGTTTATCTATTTTTCACTTTCTTCTCCCGATACCTAAGAAAACGTAATCAATCAACTACAGTAACAAAATGGGCAGGGTTTGGGTGTGTGGTATTATTTTCTATCGCAAATTTTTCTTTTATTCAATTTGCACTTCCTTAAAACTGCTCCATTAACGGGCGCTATTGTTTAGCAAGTAGCTTACAAACAGGCACAATTCTTTAATAAGGGTTGTGTCTATTTCTGTTATAGAGCATTTGCCACTACATAACTTTACATTACGATTGTTGAATAAGGACTTTGCATAGTGACTATAATAGAATTGAAATAATTGATTCATAGTATGGAGTGTAAAAATATGTTGTTGTCGGAGGCATGGAGAAAATATAAGTCTGATAAAAAAATTGAAGGCTATTCTCTTCTCACTTTAAAGATGTATGGTTTTCAATATAATCTATTAAAGCGTTTTTTCAGTGATGTTACAATCAATGGGTTTACAACAGAAAATTTAAAGCAATATCTAATTGAAGATGGTGGACATTTGAAGCCATCTAGTTTGGGGCATCGAATACGTTTCATTAAATCACTTTTTAAGTGGGCACATGAGGAAGGACATATATCGAAGAATCCAGCTGCAAAACTAAAAGAACCTAAGCTAGGTCAACGAATTCCAAAGTTTCTTTCCAAACTTGAAATTGAACATCTTCGCGAGGAGTGTCATACTCCGATGGAAAATGCTTTATTCGAGTTTTTCTACTCAACTGGCTGCAGAATTGGTGAAGTTGCAAAGTTAAACAAAGAAGATATTAATTTAACGGGAAATTCGGTCATCGTACACGGAAAAGGAGATAAAGAAAGGGAAGTTTATTTTAATATACGCTGTAGTATTTGGTTGAAAAGGTATCTTGAAAAACGCAATGATGAGGAAGATTGTTTATTCGTTACAGAACGTAACCCCAAGAGACGTATGAGTGTGGATTCATTAAGATATGTTATTAAACATATTTCCAATAGGGCTGGTTTCAAAAAAAACGATTCACCCACACCAATTACGTCACAGCTATGCAACACATATGGTTGATAATGGCGCTCCACTTGAAGTGATTCAAAGTCTTTTTGTTCATGAAAAAAGTGAAACAACAAGGATCTACGCGCATCTTAGCGGGAAATTAAGACATGACTTTTATAGTAAATATTTTTAACGCATTTCTTAGGTTAAATAAAATTGAACATTTATGTTACCGAAAAAATAAGGTATAATAAGTATATAGAGTAACGGAGGTGGCTCATATGTCTATTCCTGATAAAATCATAAAAGAAATTGATATGTTAAGTGAACAAGAACGTAAAAAGGTACTTGATAAAATTAAAGAAAAATATATGGCCGAGGACGTTATTTTATTGGGGGAAAACTACTCCTGGTGGGATAACGAAGAGGATGATATATACAATGAGCAGTAAAAAGAATCAGGGTGAAGTTTGGTTGGCAGATGTTGTATTTAAAGGTACACGGCAAACTAAACAGCGCCCTGTTGTTATTGTCGGAAACGAATTAGCTTTGGATATAGATGTTATTATTGCACCAGTTACCAGTCAGAAACCAAGAAGTTTGACATTGTCTTAGAGTATTGGGAAGAGGCTGGATTATTAAAACCGTCAGTTGTACGTACTTCCAAAATTTCTTCCATTCATGGCACAGAATTGAAACGTCATTTGGGAGAATTACATAACCATGATCTTGAAAACGTATTAAATATGTGTAGAAAGTTATTTTAATGTTTAGTTATTAATTCAA
>DATGTS010000097.1:0-2943 GCA_035301745.1 Candidatus Avamphibacillus sp. | reverse complement strand
AAAATGGATTAAGAATGCAACTGCACTTTTCTTAAATCCTGAATTAGCTGGAGCTACAAATGCTGGAAATGTTAGTGTTACACTTACATCACAATTTAAAGATAAAATACGAAATGTGGTTAACTTTGGAGCTAAACACGGAGCACGTATGATAGGTGTGGCAATTGATGCAGGCGAACAAATTTATAGGGGAAAAGATGTAGAACATGCAACTGCTAAGGCCATTGGACATATAGGGACAGGAATAGTAGGTAGGGCAGCAGGCACAGCACTTGTTGCAGGAGTTGCGACCTTGGCCGGAGTATCAGTGGCCCCTCTGATTGCTGTAGGAGCAGGAATTGTAATTGGAACGGTTGCGGCAATTGCATTTGATAAGATTTATGACAAGTGGGGTAGAGATATTGTTGACAATGCGGTAAATGTTACTAGAAATGCTATAGAATGGGTAGGTAATGCAATATCTAACGGTTTTAGCTTTTTGAAGTCTGCATTTAGCTAACTATTAATGAAAGGAATATTTATATGCGAAATATAACGAGTTTACAACTCACGCCATTTTATACAGAAAGATCCCCAAACCAAGATGGTTTTACTTTGTTTATTGATTCGCAAACAAAAGAGATTTATAAGGCGGAGTTTAAACCAATAAATGAATTAACATATATACTTGCATTTGTTTTGGTTCTTATATTGATGCGTACTGTTTCGGTAGAATCAATCCAGTTTAATAACTTTTTTTTATTTATCCTACTCTGCTTTATTACGATACTAATCGGTATAGGTGTTGGATATTATATAAATCGACAAATGTATATAAACTTAAGAAAGATTTCCCATCAAGAAGAAGAATGGAAACCGTATATAAAAAAGGCAAATAATATTTACCTGAGACAGATTATTTATATATCGATACTTTTAATTCTAGCAGGTGTTTGCTTTTTATTTTTTTATAAAATACCATCCATATGGTGGGTTTTTGGTGGTCTTAGTTTTAGTGTGTTTTCAGGTGGGGAAATTCAATTTCTTTCAAAAACTAGATATCGATTATATAAAAATAAAATTGACTTTATAGACGAGGGGGAATAAAAATGAAAATATTACCTATTGGTAGTGTTGTCCGTCTTAATGATGGTGTGGTTAAAGTGATGATAATGAGTAGAGCACCATTACATAATCAAGATGGAGTAATTGGTTATTTTGATTACTCTGCTTGCATTTATCCTACTGGCCAAACTGATCAACAAGCATACTTTTTTAACCATGAAGATATTGATGAAGTTTATCATGAAGGATATGTTGATGAAGAAGAAAGGCATTTTCAAGAACAATATGAGGATAAAATTAAAGAGGTGCCCTATCCCAAATTTAATGTTGTAGAAGAGCAAAAGTTTTCAAAATAAATAGTAGTCCATAAAAAAACTCATATGCTATTTTTTATCATTTGGAGCCCATACAAAATTTTGTATGGGCTTTAAAAATAATAATCGATTATGAGTTAGTAGGTGGTCTTCTTTATGCACTCCTCCTAAAATATTAACGAAGCTCATCCGTGCTTTTTTAGGGATGCGCACGAACCTTTCTTGAATTTATTTCATCAATTTTTAATTGATTATAACAATCTACTTAAAGACATGAAAGAAATGGTAGATACGTTTAAAACGAATGCAAGTGGTTACGTGAACCAGGAATACTTGGAAAATGACGTGGAAGACGGTTTTGATAAAGTGGAAAAGCAAGCCGTCGAGTTAACGGATGATGCCAATGGTATTATAGAGGGAGTGCAAGACCTCGTTTCGGTAAAGAGAATAGATGAATCAGAAGTCGTTGAGGATGTCCAGTTAGGGAAGGAAAAAGCTCAGGAAATTGTAGAGGAGCTTAACATACTTGATGAATACGAGGCATCCCAGCTTGAGAAGACAAAAGATGATTTACAAACAATGAGGAGGTTTCTATCGGATATAGAATCAAAGTTTAAGAGCGGGGATCTATCCGTTCGAAATTATAACGTCGAAGCGCTTCAGGATTTGACCGCTTATAATGAAATTATGGATAGTATTTATAATAAGGACCAGGAAACCATTTCTGCGATGTATGGAGAAAATATCGATGAAATGCCATTGTATGAGATTGAGAAGATGCATGAAGGCGAGCTTGAGAACCTTCAAAGTGGTGGAGAATATGTGCTGAATATGGCATTTGAAGACCTTGAGATAGGCAAGAATATCTTAACATTCTTAACGGACTCAAAAAATTTGAAGAAAATATTAATAATGGTGAAGTTGATTTAGAAGTGTCACCAGATCTCGTTGAATATTTAGATGGTAAAAAAGGCGCTGTTGCTAGTGATGTTGCTGATGCTATGGGTGAAGTGTCGAAGCATGGTATAACAGTTGGGACCTTATTGAAGGCGTATGACTTACATCAAAAAGTGAAGTTAATAATTGAATGTTAAATAAAAAAGACACAACTAGCGGAAATCACTCCCTTAGGGATGTTTTTTGTGATTTATTAACCATCATGTGGATAGGGTGGTGAAGCCCTGTGTGCGTTTTATAGGGGCTGTCATGAACCATTTTTAATTGATTTATACCAATCCATGGTTGATTATAATAATGTGCTCACTCAAATGAATAAAGCAATTGATTCTTTTGAGTCTAACGAAAGCGGATATATCAGTCAGGATTTTTTAGAAAATGATGTAGAGGATGCATTGGATACTGTTAAAGAAACCGCCATTGGGTATACAGACGAAGCCAACAGCATTATAGATAGTGTTTCAGATATCGTCTCAATCGACCAAATCGATGAATCAGACCTCGTTGACGATGTGCAAAAAGGACAAGAGGACGCTGAAGAGATTGTTGAGGAACTTTATGCGCTTGATGAAGAACAGGTTAAGGCGATGGAATCGGTGAAGGAAAATCTTAATGATATGAGAAACTT
>DATGTS010000096.1:0-3093 GCA_035301745.1 Candidatus Avamphibacillus sp. | reverse complement strand
CAATCGATTGGAGTGCACGTGTTAAAACGACAAATAACTTTAAAGAAAGCTCACTTTCATTAGGGTATGCATTTGTTGGATCCAATTTCATCAATCCTTTAAATATAATATCTCGAATTCGAACTAAATTCATCATACAATAACTAAAGAGTATTTGTCAACTATTATTTTTCATTTAATACGGCTCTTTTTTTAAAACGTTGTTCATATTCCTTAATTAATGCAACGCTAGTATGAGGAGTCAATTATACAATTTTAAATGATAATCATCTGCATCTGTTCTATAGTGGCATGAACGCAAAGTACCATTGCCGGAAGCTTTGAAGTAATGTAATATTTAATTTAGACTGAAGTAATAGCAATGAGGAAGTGAACGGTTTGGCAGAAGAACACAAAGAAAACAAAAGTAAAAGTTTGGCATGGATTATCTTTGGTGGTGTGGGTTTTCTTGTAATTATTATAATAATTATACTTGCTGCGGGAATTTTTTTATGGAAAAGTATACCTTCAATCGAAAATCCGATAGAGGCGTTGGAGACGGCTTTGGAGGAAGAAGATACAGCTAAACTATTAGATTTATTGGAACCAGAAGAGGAAAAGATGAGCATGGACGAGCATGCCATGAACGCATTTATTCGTTATTTTAATGAAGTGAACGAAGATAAAGAAGAAATGTTTGAACATTTACGCGAACAAGAAGCTGAAAAAAATTTAGGCATTCATGAAGACTATTTTGTACACTTGGAAAAAAATAATAATGGGATTTTCACTAGTAAATATAAATTGGTCGTTAGCCCAATATATTTTAAATTTCAATTGTTTTATCCTGGTGCAGTCGTGAACTTAAACAATGAAGCAGTTTACGAATCAGTTGGTCAAGAGGAATATAGTTCGGACAGGATAGGTCCTTTTGTACCCGGAAAATATACATTTGTTGCCGAGTACGATTCGCCTATCAAAACCTTCACTGCCGAGAGTGAAGTGATAACCCCCCTTAAGACTAGAGGAGAACAAGAGCTGGTGCGTTTTGAGTTCAACGATATGGAAAGCGTTAATTTTTATCAGTATAGTGCAGGACTAGAGGAATATAAGTTGTTTATTGAAGGAGAAGACACGGAAGAAGTATTGACCATTGATCATCATAGTATTCTATTTGATTCAGAATCTAGTAACCTGAAAGCTTATTTGGAAGGAAAATTCCCATGGGGCAATATGAAGAGTGAAGAAATTGAGTTAGCGGAAGGAAGCAACCATGATGTACCGAAGTTTATAGTTGAAGGCGATATACAAAAGGAAATTGTTGAAGTGATTACAGCATTTAATGAAAATAGACCGAAATTCATTGCCTCGATGGACAAGGAAAGCATTGCATCTTATACAACAGATAAAGCAGCTAATGACCTCCTTGAGCAAGTAAAACAATTAAAAGAGGATGGGCAGCATTATAGAGGAAAATTCATCGAACTGGAATATTTCCCAGAAACAATGAGTGTTGAAAAAACGATTGATAAACAATTCAGTGTGCTTGTTGTTGCTCGTGAACTTGTGAATGAAGGCTCGTCTAAAGAGAAAAAGCCAAAAATGGAAAAGAAACATGAATTACTAATGTATCAGTTGAATTATGACGAAGAGAAAAAAGAGTGGCTGATTGTAGGTACTGGCGACGACAATTTGATTAAAGAGGCGTTTCCAGACATTGATTTTGATAAAGCAGAAAGTGAAAAATACAAAGCAGATAAACCGAAAACATATCAGTCGGATTGGTGATAGGCTTGGGTGTTTGGAGTAAATGGCAAATTTAAATTTAGATAATTTTATATCACGAAAGCCTTTTCCAAGGCACCTCCCGAAGTTGATTTTGATGAGTCAGCAGTAAGTTAACTATGCCTTTTACAAGCTTGTTCTAATACGTAGGGGCTGCTGGATTATAAGTTATTTTTGATCTAAACACGTTTGCACCTGTTTTCCCGAAATGAAGGGCAAGGCCACTTCGCATAGAAACTAACATATTTTGAATCAGAAGCAAGTCTTATGTACGAACATAATGCTATCCAATTAATCAGGCCCGATGAGTTTACCCTCCTCGGTGATAATTTGAACCCTGATAATCCCCCTTAAAATAGACAGATTTCATTTTTAAATCTGTCTATTTTAAGGGGAGCATATCAGATTCACGCAGTCCCAGTTCCAAAACTTATGAAAAGGGCCTTTATATAAAAAGGGCTATCCAGCTTTGCTGCCAGCCTAACCCTTGCCCATCTTGATTGCTATTTTTCCAATTCCGCTACTTTCACAATTGATTTCCCGAGATTTGCACCTTTAAACAGGTCAAGAAATGCATCGATGGTGTTGTCAAACCCTTCTGTGACTGTTTCTTCATACTTCAATTTGCCTTCCTGCAGCCAACCGGCAAGTGCCTCAGCCCCCTCTCCGAAACGAGAGGAATAATCCCCAACGGTAAAACCTTGCATAAGGGTGCTTGTTTTAATGAGGTAGCTTTGAACACGTGGGCCAATATCCTTTTCTTCTTTATTATAAGAAGAGATTGCTCCACAAACAGGAATACGCGCAAATTTATTAAGTAACGGAAACACAGCGTCTGCAATTTCTCCGCCTACGTTATCATAATAAACATCAATCCCTTGAGGACACGCCTTTTCTAATGCCGTTGAGACTTCTTCTGTTTTATAGTTAATTGCTTCATCAAATCCTAATTCATTTACAATATACTTCACTTTTTCATCCGATCCGGCAATACCAACAACCTTGGCACCTTTGATTTTGGCAATTTGTCCAACAACGGAACCAACTGCTCCGGCTGCTCCTGATACAACAACTGTTTCACCCTGTTGAGGCTGCCCGATTTCCAGTAAACCAAAATACGCTGTTAAACCTGTCATTCCCAGTACGCTAAGATAAGCAGACGGAGGTGCAATATCCGCATCGATTTTTCGGATCTCTTTCTCCTTCACAACGGAATACTCCTGCCAGCCCAGCGTCCCCATCACAACATCGTTTTTTTGGAAATTGGGTGTTTTAGACGCCACAACTTGTCCAATCACACCACTTTTTATAACGCTATCTAATTCAAAC
>DATGTS010000095.1:0-4815 GCA_035301745.1 Candidatus Avamphibacillus sp. | reverse complement strand
TCAGCCATCTTATCATTATAGAAAGCTTCTCCATTATAGGAGTCGAATTCTATCCCAAGAAGTTGGTAAATACGTTCAAACTCTGTTAAGGACTCATCTCGAAACCACTTCCATAATGAGAGTGCCTCTTCATCCCCATCTTCTAATTTTTTAAACCAAGTTCTTCCCTGCTCATCCAGTTCTGGATTCATTTCACTTTCTGTATGAAAACGAGTATACAGCATAAATAATTGTTTAATCGGGTCAGCCTTTACTTTATCTTCATCACCCCAAAGTTTATAGGCAACCATTAGTTTTCCAAATTGGGTACCCCAGTCGCCGATATGATTGATTTTGATCGGAGTGAAACCGCATTTTTCCATAATATTTGCTAATGCATTTCCAATGACTGTTGAGCGTAAATGTCCCATCGAAAAAGGTTTCGCGATATTCGGAGAAGAGAGATCAATCGTAACATTCTCCCCATGACCAATAGCAAGATTCGCGTAGGATTCTTGCTTCTCTAAAATTACTTTGATCACTTCTCGCCCCATCAATTGCTTGTCGAAAAAGAGATTCAAATAAGGACCAACCGCTTCCACATGATCAATATATTTGTCATTTACATTCCCAGCAAGGTCCTTAGCAATTGCATGTGGAGCCTTTTGTAAATGCTTCGATAATTGAAAACATGGAAAGGCATAATCGCCCATTTTTTGTTGAGATGGGACTTCAAGCAGTTTTTCTATTTTCTCTTTCTTCATGACGTCCATATTCATATTGTCTAAAGCTTGATGTATAGCCGATATAACAATCTCTTTACTTTTCAAATGATTACCCCCTTTAATTAAAAAAGCCCCCGCCTCTAACAGACAGATGTTAGAGACGAGGACACTCTCGTGGTACCACTCTACTTGCTTAAAAATTTAAGCCAGCTTATATCGTTAACGGTGATCCCCGAGTTTACCTACTTATTTCAATAAACTTTCTCAGAGGTGCGTTTCATCATTGTTCTTGTATCAGTCTTCCACCAACACTGATTCGCTAGCATCATGATTCAATGATTACTCTCCTCTTCTTTGAACGTCAGTAATTTAATTGTTAAGAAATAGTATATAGATGCTGCTTTATAAAATCAAGGGGGAATTATTTAGAACATGAACCACTGTGATTCTCACGGTTATCTCAAATGAGGCGACCCCGCAGCGGTGTATAATGACGGCCGACTAAAACCGTCCTTTTCGGACAACTCACGGCTCCCCTTGCTGGGGCAAGGAGGCTGAAGCCGTGCCCGCGGAAAGCGTTCGCCTGTAGTGGAAATCAATAGGATTTTAGCAATACAATAATGTTCGGATTTTGAATGCGGCGTTTGAATTATGAAATTGATTCATTTTCCTTAAAAATCTATAAATTAGTTTCATTTTGAGCATATTAAATGGAATCCGATATCAAAGCAAATTGTTTTATTGAAATCACCAAAACGATTAAAATAATTAAGTTGTAAGATTTACGATGTAGGAGAGAAGAAATATGTTAAAGGCTTATAGTTGGCTCATTTTTTGTGTTATCGTCTGGGGGAGTAATTTTGTATTCGGAAAAATTTTAGTGCAGGATTTTTCTCCGACTTTATTAACATCTCTGAGACTCTTTTTTATTGTGTTGCTTTTAGCTGGAATAGCGACATATCAAAAGGATTTTAAACGTTTGAATAAAAAAGATCTTATTACTGTTTCATTGTTAGGCATTATTGGCGTATTTATTAATCAATGGACTTTTTTTGTAGGATTAGAAACGGCTGACCCAACAACTTCAGCATTAATTTTGGCAACAACCCCTATTTTAACTGGCTTTTTGGCTGCTGTATTTTTAAAAGAAAAATGGAGCCTTCGCATGTTATTTGGCTCCATATTTGCAATTATAGGGATTTATTTTGTTGTAGCAAAAGGAAGTTTATCCTCTTTAACCATTGATAAGGGTCTTTTTTGGATCGTACTGACGATGGTAACATTCTCTATCATGATTATTATAACGCGGGTGCTCTCTCAAAGATTGGATCCACTTACCATTACCATCTACTCGAATATTGTAGGTTTTATTGTCTCTATTCCTTTTGTATTTATATTGGACACCCCTCTACGGATAAGTATGAACATCCCTGACTGGATTTTTTTAATTGGAACAGCGATTGTAGTACACGGTATTGCTACACTTATTTGGAATAATAATATTCGATATGTTGATGCATCAAAAGCATCGATACTATCCAATTTAGAACCTTTTGTAGCAATGATTATGGGCGTCATGTTACTTTCGAAGCCAATTACTGGTGTGGAAATCGTCGGCTCTCTTTTTATTGTTGGTGGTGTCCTGCTTTCTACACTGCAACGGAAAAACCGTATAAAAAAAGATACCGGTTGACAGGGCAACCGGTTAAATGAACAGCAATTTATATATAGGTACCTATATTAAGTTAGGCTTAAGCTCCAGAAGTTTTTCATGATTTTTTATGATTAATACCTTTTTGTAGTAAAAGCATTTCTTCGGCTAAACGTTTAATACGTCTATTCACACCTTCATCCTTAATCTCATTCACGTCATCAAAGAAATCATTATGAACAAATACATTACTCGTTGGTACTAAACCTTTAAGATAAGAAAGGATTGGTTTCAAATGATATTCGGATACGAGGAAATGCTTTTCTACTTCCCCTGTTGTTACAATGCCAGTGACCTTCCTGCTAAAAGCATTCATAGGGAAGTGATCAAGCAGATTTTTTAATGCTCCTGTAATCGAAGCTTGATAGATGGGCGTTCCGAACACAAGCATATCTGCTTCCAAAATCTTACTCACCACGTTCCAGGTATCATCATTATAATAAGCTAATGGCTCGCCTCGAGCGAATTCAACCTCATATTCTTTTAATTCTATTAACTCAGTTTCCAGTGAAGAATCCAAATCTTTCGCTGCTTCCAATACTTTATGTAGAATGACCGTTGCTTTCCAACCTGATAATTCTCCTGCCACTCCTACTAACTTCATTTTTTTACCCCCAATATAGATAGACTTAGAATCTTTTATTTATATTAAAATTGATCCATTCTTACGTTTTCAAACCAATTATCAGTTAATTAAGATATACCATTTTAAATTATATCATTGTTCTTACAGATTTCTTAACTATCTGTTTCTATATAGACTTTTGGTATTTTCTCGTAGGGGGACCGAGAGATAAACCGAGAAACGCTTCAGAAAAAGTCATTCCTTTTCTCCAAAGAAAATTTGATTCAAACCATTTTGGTTCCTTAAATGATCGCAGAAGGTGGGATCATTTATCGTTTTAAGTGAGAAGACTTCCACTTCGATTTTGTACAGGGCAAAGTCCAAAAATAAGTGAGAGATGAGTCGTTTCCACATTTTACAAGTTAAAGTAAAAGTTTACCGTTCTTTTTATTTAATACATCCTGAATCACATGATTCGTTAAATTCGGGACGATTTCTAAGGAATAGGTCATTTCCATCCGCTCTAGTTTTTTATGACCATCCATTCCGTATGGTCCTATGTTAATCACTGGAATATTCAAATCATGCACATCTTCGTAGGCGACATGAAATTTTTCACCCCAAGAAGGCGTATTTGTCACCGCATAATCAATTTCGTCCATATTATCACTCATGGCAACAAAACTCATATCAGATATATGTGGGAAGAAGTTTTTGGCCACAATCAGATAATTGTACTCTGGCTGTAAGGCATTAATGGCATCATCCAATGCTTGCAATAATCGTTGTTCATCTTCCGTTTCCCCTGTTAATGCAACACGAGGTGAATATAAGGACGAATAAAAGACAATGATTGCAGGACTTTTATCTGTCATAAATTTCCATGATTCCTCGACAACGCGAGCAGCAAACATTCTAGAATCAAGTGTTTCATCTTGTAATAATTCATTTTTGAAATCTTTCATATGCTGTACGTAAGATTCTCCATGTGTATTTACTAACAAATCCTCTATTTCACTATACGTAAAAACGCGCGGCTCCCAAGGAATCGAACGATATGACTGCCCAATCATCTGACAATATTTTTGATAACGTTCTTCAAAAGATGCTAAGGCATTTTTAAACGCAAAGGTAGCTTGTTCTTTTAACAATTCGAGCACTTTTTCCGGTGACCAGGAGTGAACAAAAAAATTAAAGTATACATAGGCTGATAATGCTGTTTGTACCGTATAAGATGGTTTTAAATCCGTTTGTTTTAGTGAAACAGGTGGTAAGGTTGACTCTCCTAAAGCCGTGTCACTCAAATCTGGATTGTAGTTGATTTGCTTTGTTAATTCAGCAGCGATGAAATTCGGATCAAGCCCATCAAAAGCCGATCCAACATGCGTTTCCTCACTCGTTATAAAAAAGGATGGTAATAACTTTCCTACTGTGCCTTTATAGACGTATCGATTTTCATCCCCTTCATAGGCTGGGGCAACGAAATCACTATTAATGGCTGCGACATATTCAAAGCCTTGTTCCTTTTTCCATTTCTTCAATGTTTTTAAAGCGGATAAAATACCGTATGAACTATCCTCTTCATCACATTCAGCGATAAACACAAGGTTTCCATCTAGTAATTCCGGATGTTCTGCATAATAGGTTAAGAGATACATATTGCTCTTTTCATATCAAGAACACCACGACCAAAGAGCCAATCACCTGAATCTAAATGTTCTTTTGCTTGTTCCGGTATTTTCTCATCTTGTAAAAATTTCATCCAATCCTCCGGGGAAAAAGCTAATTCACGTTGTTTATTAAAATCATCAACTCCAACCGTATCCATATGCCCC
>DATGTS010000094.1:0-6910 GCA_035301745.1 Candidatus Avamphibacillus sp. | reverse complement strand
CGGATTTTGCCGGGACCATCGTCCTTATGGTTTGATGCAGAAGGAAATCGATTTCAATCACCAAATTTCCCTGGCTTTGACACATTAGGAACATTAGAAGCAATCCAGAAAACCGGTTATGATTACTCATGGTTTGTTTTAACGAAGAAAATCATTGAACGAGAATTTGCCCTATCTGGTTCAGAACAAAACCCTGATTTAACGGGAAAAAATATGCGAAAAGTGTTAAGTAGAATTTTACCAGGACCACCAAGTCCAGTACAAGCCTTTATGGATAAAGGAGAGGACTTTGTTGTTGCTGATAATATCGATAATCTTGTTGTCGGGATGAATAAGCTAACCGGAAGAAAACTGCTTCATGCTAGTAAAATAGAAGAGCAGATTAAAGCTCGTGATCGGGAAATCGACAATCCTTTCACAAAGGACCTTCAAGTGACCGCGATGAGAGGTGCACGTAATTATATAGGAGATAAACTTGTTAGCAGCGGCTCCTCATAAAATCCTAGATCCAAAAAATGCTCCATTAATTGCAGTTCGGTTAAATATTATTAGTCGAAAAACATTAGGAGGGCTTCAAACAGATTTAGCGGGCCGGGTTTTGAATGAAAATAATGAAGCCATTCCTGGACTGTACGCTGCTGGAGAGGTATCCGGTTTTGGTGGCGGAGGTGTACACGGCTATCGTTCTCTCGAAGGAAGTTTTTTAGGTGGATGTCTTTTTACAGGAAGAATTGCTGGGAAAGCGGTGGCAGAGATTTTAGGATAAAGTCAAATGCCAGATAAAGCACAAAAGGCGGAATAATCATGTGTTTTAACCCAAAATGAGCCAATGATCGAATGCTCTTTTCTTAGTTTGATAGTATGATGATAAATAGGAATAAGTGTTATAGGGGGAGATAGATGAGAAAATACGGGAGTTTATGGGCGATCTTGCTAGTATCATTTCTGGTTCTAGTAGCTTGTTCTAACCAAGATGCTAAAAGTGAGGAGAAAGTAGACCCACAAAAGGGAAAGAAAGAACAGAAGCATGAAACCCATGAAGCGGGAGAAATTGCTGACATTGAAATGTTAGATTACGCTGAGGAAGTTGGGCTATCTTTAGAAGCACCAAATAAGGAAGTAGAAACTCTCCTTGACCTTCAAGGAAGTATAGAAAAAGCAGATGAACTAAACGAAGCGTATATTTGGGTTATTGTTACGAAAGATGAACGAATAGATGAAATTGACACTAGGAAATTTGAGTATTACATTCCAGTAGAAGATGGTAGTTTTTCCAAGCAGCTAAGTCTACATCATGGTGCTGATGAGTATAAAGTTACTGTTCGTGTACCGAGTAATGATTCAAGTGAAGAACAAACATATTATGATAGTGCTAAATTTAGTGTGAATAATCAATCAGATACCATTGAACGGGATATCGAGTATTCCAAATATGGAGTCGCTAAGTCAATGAACATATCTGAGCCGGTTACAGGTTGGAATGAAGCCGAAGAGTCATTAGAAGTTAATGGAACGGTGGCTGATGATTATAACGGAGATAAGTTAATCGCAGAGGTGAAAAAAGACGATGAAGAACAAAGAATAATAATTCCAATTAGAAATGATTCTTTTTCTGGAGAGATACCTTTGTATTTTGGGGAAGGTTACCATAGGATTGAGCTTCAGCTTCAAGGGGATGGTGAGGATGAGGAAAATACGTACTATACCTCAGCTATTTTTTATGTAAAGAATCAATCCTCTAAAGAGTTTCCAAAAATTGATCAATATGCGGTTTTCCTAGAGAGCGGACTAAACTTGGAAAGCCCGGGATGGACGGTCGATATTAACCAAGACACTCAAGAATATCCAATTAAAGGGACCATTGATCCTGATGCTCCTTTAGCGGATGAAGTGACTCATATTATTGCAATGGTTGAACACTTAGAAGAAGGGAAAGAATCTACTTATATCATACCTGTTGAAGACTATACATTTGACGGACTTGCTTATTTTCGCTTTGGGCCAGGAGAATATCGGGTTTCGATAAATATCCCAGATGGGAAACAATCAGGTGTTCATGCGGCATTCCGCTTTACTACTGCTGTAGCCTTGAACCATGAAGTTTCGAATGTGGAAGATGAACGTGACCTCTTGCCATCAAGGGGAATTCAGTCGAACCATCCGGATATTATAAAAAAGGCGGAAGAAATTACATCTGGAGAAGGCAGTGACCGTGATAAGGCAAAATCTATTTATAAATTTGTAACTGAACATGTGGCATATGATGTGGAGAAAGAGAAGAATGATGAGTTTACGCTTGATGACAGTGCATTAATGACGCTTGAAATGGGAAGAGGCATTTGCCAAGATTACGCATTTCTAACTACAGCACTTCTTAGGTCCATTGGGATTGAGTCTCATTATGTCGAAGGGCTTGCAGGTGCTAGCCGACATGCATGGGTAGAGGCAAAATTAGATGGGGAATGGATTGAAATGGATCCGACATGGGGAGCAGGATATGTGGATCGTGATGGATTCCATTTTAAATACAATGAAGATTATTTCGATCCAGATCCTAACTTTTTGAATGAGACACATAAAAGACAAGGAATTATGTATTAAGTTGAAAAATAAGTATTCGCTCGTTTCGAGTGAATACTTATTTTTATAAATCTAAATTTTAGAGCTGAAATATTTTAATGAAGAATCAAGAAGGGCTTTCTTGTATTTGCCCCTCGTATTCCTCTTTTTCTTCATCCCGTTTTTTCTCCCGTATTCTAAGGAAAATATTGTTGGAGATTAATGAGATAACAATGAAAGCCGTTCCCCAATAATCAAATGCTGTGAGTTGATGGCCTTGAAAAATCGAAATAACGACTGTTGTTACAGGTACAAAGTTTATAAATAAAAGTCCATTCAATGGAGATAGAATAGCTACTCCAATATTCCATCCAACTAGGGCGATAGCACCCGGAAAGATAATCATGAACAGTAAATGCGGGCTGACGATTTGAATGGTTTCAACGGTTGGTACAGATATATAGCCAGTTAAGGTAACGATAAAAACGATAACAACTGCTGTTGCTGTTCCAAGTAAACAACTTAATGTTGAATATCTTAGGGCAGACCAACCGGCAAATTTCTCACCACCCATTGTGTAAACAACCCATCCAATGACCGCAATAAAGGTAAATAACGTTGGAATGATATCACCAGTTGCAGTGAAAAATGCCCCGTAGTTACCTTTTGTAACAACAAAGGATGCACCTACAAAAGCGATTAATACACATAATAAGGTAAAAGCAGGTGGCCGATTTCTGTATAACATCCAGACAATGACAATGGAAATCATCGGCATTAAGGATTCCATGACGGACGCAACCATAACACCTGGTTCACCGAGTAAATCTTCCCCCCAGAAGATTAGGAGATTGTAGACGACAAAAGCCATTGTACCGAAAAACCATAATGATAGGCCCTTACCTTCCAGTCGGAATGCCTGCTTTCCTTCTTTCCATAATAGGATGGGTATAAGAATTACAGTTACGGCGACATAACGAAAAATAGTAAAATAAAATGGGTCAATATGATGAAACGCATCATTGGCAACTGGGAACATCGCTCCCCATGATACACTTGCAATAAAGCATAATAATGCACCGAATAAGACTTTGTTTTTCACGAAATTATAAACCATCCTTTCCGTTTTTCTCAATATCTATTAAACTACATGAAGTGATATCATGTAAAATGAATAATAAAGATGGCTCACATCATTATTTGTGATATCATGTAATTAACATTTACAGAAAGGGGAGTAGAAAGTGGAATTTAAAGATTTGGAGATTTTTCAAATGGTAGCTGAAACAGGAACAATTACGAAGGCTGCTAAAGCACTAAATTATGTACAATCCAATGTGACAGCGAGAATTCGAAAGCTTGAAAAAGAACTGAACACCCCATTGTTTAATAGGCATCCCCGTGGCATGAGTCTAACTCCCGAAGGTAAAAAGCTTATCGTTTACAGTGATAAAATACTCTCTTTAACAAATGAAATGAAAAAAGTCCTCCCAAGTACGGAAGAACCCTCGGGAAAACTTGAAATTGGTTCAGTTGAAACGGTTATTAAATTACCTTATATATTATCTGCTTACAATGAAAAGTATAGTAATGTGGATTTGTCACTTTTTACTGGTGTGACTGAGAAGTTACAAGAGGAAGTGCTTCATCACCATTTAGATGGTGCATTTGTAACAGAGAATGGAGAACATCCAGATTTGGTTTCTAAAAATGTATTTCAAGAAGAACTTGTTTTAATATCGGATGTAAAATCAACATCACGTGATCAATTAATAAACAAACCTGTTTTATGTTTTAGTAAAGGTTGTGGGTATCGGGCTAGACTTGAGGCATGGTTTGAAGATCAAAATGTGACACCGGCAAAAGTGATGGAATTTGGGACATTGGAGACGATTCTCAGTAGTGTATCGATCGGTCTTGGGGTCACTTTCATTCCAAAGTCAGCCGTCTCTCACTTGGAGAAAAAAGGACATATTCAATTCCACTATCTTCCTGATAAATATAGTAAAATCAACACCGTTTTTATTAGACGAAAAGACTCCTACTTGACCCCAACGATTGAACGATTTATAGATACAATTGAATTTGTTAAAAACGAAACAATTGAACCACAGCCCTTTTTAACTTAAATCATAAATATATGAGAAGTGTTGCCATTTATTTTGACCTTATTTCACAATGTTTAGGTGTTCGATAAAACGTAACGCGAATGGATACATATCATATTGGAAAAGGAAATAGGCATAATTTTTAATATATCGAGTTAATTTTGACCGAGAGAAGCCTTTTCACGATTAGTTTTCGCTCTTTCAAGTTAGTTTTGATCGAGAGAAGCCCTCTCACGATTAGTTTTCGAACTTTCAAGTTAATTTTGACCGAGAGAAGTCCTCTCACGATTAGTTTTTAATCTTTCAAGTTAATTTTGATCGAGAGAAGCCTTCTCACGATTAGTTTTCAATTTTTCAAGCGAATTTTAATCGAGAGACCTCTAGAGAATCGAGAATTGGTAAAAGTAATTTGCCTATATGCAGAACTAAGTAGAAAAGCCGCATATCAAATTTGATATGCGGTCTGTTCATTTTTATAAAAGAGAATTTTCCTTTTTTAAACTTCCTTAATGCCGTTTACTTAACCAAAGGACACCAGACTTAGCAAGGCGTGGAAGGAGACCTGTAAACGGTTGTGCCATCATATTTCCAAATCCATCTGATTTACCTAAAGAGCCAAGTGTTCCTTTTAATTTAATTGGTTTTGGCTTTTTCGGCTCTTTTCCTCTCAATACTGCACATAATACATCCGCAACTTGTTCCCCTTGCATTCCGGCTAATTGAGCACTTGGAGAAAACTCAGAAGAAGCACAATCACCGACAACATAGATATTCGTCTGTTGTGGGATTTGAAAAAATTCATTGACAACTAGCTTATTTTGTTCATCTTTTTCATATGGCAGAGAACGTGCCAAGTAATGAGGCTGTACTCCAGCTGTCCAAATTGTAACATCATTCACATAGCAGACCCCATTATTACAGACTCCATCTTTTTCAACATACTCTACATTGGCGTGATGAAGTACTTCTACATCATTTTTTAGAAACCAATCGGCAACATGGGCTTGTATTTTAGGATCGAAAGCTTTTAGGACAGATCCGCCTCTGTCTAATAATCGGATATTTAAATCTTCACGGCTTTCTCTGATTTCTGAAGCTACCTCAATACCACTAAGTCCCGCTCCGACAATGGTTACTTTTCCATAAGCAGGAAGGTTACCGACAGCAACACCAGTTTTTCGTACTTTAGAGAAAGCTTGCACACTTTCTGTGAATTCCTCAGCACCTTCAATATTATGATAATTGTCTTCGCATCCTAAACCGACAATAAGATAATCATATGAAATGATATCACTTTTGTCTTTGAAGGAAATTTTTTGATGCTCTACGTCCACTTCACTGACTGTGGCAAACATATAATTAATTCGATCATCATCTGGAAAATCCACACGTACTTCTTTTTCCGCAACTGTTCCAGCGGCTATCGTATAAAACTCTGTTTTTAATGAGTGATACGGGTTTTTATCAATCAAGGTTATTGTCACATCATCAGGAACTCCTTGCCCTAAGAGTCCTAAAAGTACCTTGACGCCACCATAGCCCCCACCTAATATGACTACATTTTTCATTCGTATAATAACCCCCATCCTCACATAAGAATTCTATGTAAGGGTATTCTCCATTGAAATTTAAGTTAACTGGCTGTATGTTCCTGCTGAATACAGTTAACTTTATCTATCTCTAAGATTACCAAATATGTGACCATAAGACTAGAGAAAAATAAGGAAAGATTAACAGAAGTGGTTAGTTTACTTTTAAGAGCTCGGTTTCTGATCTATCACGTACTTTTTTCCATCCTTGAATTAGGTGAAATTGTTCACAAATTCCTCGAAAAATTTGTGGGTTTTTCACATGTTTAAGGTCTTCATATGAGGTATAATATATAGTAGAAAGTGAGGATGTAGAATGTCTAAGATTCTTTATATAATAATTATCGTTTCATTTTTAGATACATTTATTCAGCTGCCGATTATTACACCGTATGCTCTGGATTTAGGTGCTTCACATCTTTTGGCAGGTTCCATTGTTGCTGTTTATTCACTGACAAATATGGTTGGTAATATTTTTGGCGGGCATTGGATTGACAGGTACGGCAGGAAACGTATGTTGTTTACAGGAATGCTTTTTGCAGGGATTATTCTTTTATTTTACCCGCTTGCCCAAACAGGATGGCAGCTTTTCATCATTCGCTTCTTCCACGGTTTAGCTGGTGGAGTTTTAATTCCAGCTGCCTTTGCCTATGT
>DATGTS010000093.1:0-13417 GCA_035301745.1 Candidatus Avamphibacillus sp. | reverse complement strand
AACCCAGCGTTTACTGATAATGTCCATTGACTTTTCAAACCGTGGGCATAATTCGGTCATGTTGTTCACCTCACATTGTTGCTATATTATTTAAGGTACTTACTATAAGTAACTTAGTATATTTTATCATATCACAATTTCTATTTTGAGGAAAGGTCTCACGCGGACAGGGGCAACAACTTTAAACGGTTGGTATTCACAATTATTGGAAAACGATTGTAGTTATTGGTGATATGTGAAATAATAACAAAAGATGAATCAAAATATGGATGGAGGTTTAAAGATGGTTAGTCAAGAAACGCAAGAAAAGTATGCAGAATTAGCCTTGCGGACTGGAGTCAATTTACAAGAAGGCCAAGCTTTAATGATTAATGCTCCCATTGAAGGTGCAGAGTTTACAAAAAAGGTCGTTCGAAAAGCCTATGAGATGGGGGCAAAAGATGTTCATATAAATTGGGTGGATGATGAAATCACATTATTGAAATATGAGAATGCACCTGAAGAAGTGATTGCAAATTATCCTGAATGGAAAGTAAATTTGCATGATTTTTATGCAGAAGATGGTGCAGCTGTTTTATCGATTCGTTCAACCAATCCGGATCTGCTAAAGGATATTGATCCTTCTCTTGTGGCAAAAGCTAATCGAGCATCGGCTAAAGCGATGGCTAATTTTAGGAAATATACGATGAATGATAAAATTACATGGTCGATTATTTCCATTCCGACAGGGGACTGGGCACAAAAGATTTTTCCAGATCAATCTCGCGAAGAAGCAATGGAGAATTTGTGGGATGCGATTGTTAAAATTGTTCGGGTGGATAAAGAAGACCCTGTTAAAGCATGGGAAGAGCATAACAAAACATTAAAGACGGCAAGGGAAATTTTGAATGAAAAAAGTTACAAAAAGCTCATTTTCAAAGGACCTGGAACAGATCTTGAGATTGAACTTCCCGAAGGACATATTTGGAAAGGCGGCTCAGCTGTATCTGAACAGGGCATTACATTTAATCCAAATATGCCAACAGAAGAAGTATTCACGCTCCCACATAAATATGGGGTAAATGGAACGGTATCAAGTACAAAACCATTGAACTATGGCGGAAGTTTAATTGATGAATTTACTTTAACATTTAAAGACGGAAAAGTAGTTGATTATCAAGCGAAGCAAGGAGAAGATACGTTAAAACATTTGCTTGAAACAGATGAAGGTTCTTTAAGATTAGGTGAGGTTGCTTTAGTGCCAGATGAATCCCCTGTTTCCCAGTCGGGTTTAATTTTCTATAACACGCTTTTTGATGAAAATGCTTCCTGTCATATTGCTTTAGGAAAAGCTTATCCGACGAATTTAGAAGGCGGATCAGATATGAATGAAGAAGACCTTGATAAACATGGTGTAAATGACAGCTTAACTCACGTTGATTTCATGATAGGATCAGATAAGTTGGATATTGATGGCGTGAAAAAAGATGGAACAACAGAACCTGTTTTCCGAAACGGAACATGGGCCATGGATGTAACAGGTAAATAAAAAACACAAATGAGATTGTATAATGTTAAATTTCATATTATTTGCTTTTATACGAATAATATGTTTTTCTTAATACGAAGCACAAAATAAAATATTTAATTTCGACTAGGGGTGCATGTAAATGCTGAGAGAGGAGACTCGACCCTTTGAACCTGATCTAGGTAAAACTAGCGTAGGGAAGTGGAAATGTTAAACATGACTTAATGTTTGTTCAATCCATCCCTATTTATTAGTGGATGGATTTTTTATTACATATAAAAGGGGTGAACCAATTCCCGAATCTATCAGTTTATTTAAAATAATCTTTTGAATTATAGGAAAGGAGAAAAAAGATGAATCACTTGTTTACAGATCGATTATGGAAGCGTGTAGAACCAATTTGGAATTCTTATTTAGAGCATCCATTTGTTAAAGGACTTGGGGAAGGGTGGCTGGAAGAAGATAAATTTAAACATTGGTTAAAGCAAGATTACGTTTATTTAGTTGAATATTCAAGACTCTTTGCTTTGGGGAGTGCAAAGGCAAATGATTTAAAAACAATGACGGCTTTCGCGAAGCTTCTCCATGGTACATTAGAAATGGAAATGAACCTGCATCGTGAATATGCCAGTCGATTTGATATTTCACGTGACGACTTAGAAGCAACTGAAGCTGGTGCAACTACTACGGCTTATACGAGTTATATGCTAAATGTTTCTCAACGTGGAGGAGTTGAGAATGTTGTAGCGTCTGTATTGGCGTGTGCTTGGAGTTATAATTTCATAGGAAAAACTCTGGCAACTTGGCCAGGTGCATTAGAGCACGATATGTATGGCCGTTGGGTAAAAATGTATTCTTCGGCTGAATTTACCGAGATTGCTGAGGATTGTAAAAATCTCATAAACGAATTAACGCAAGATAAACCAGAACGTGACTTAGCTAGTTTAGAAGAAATTGTTGTGAAGACAAGCTATTTTGAATATATGTTTTGGTCCATGGCTGAAAATGAAGAAGTGTGGCCTATGAAGCTATAAACTTACTTTAAGCTTTGGAGCTGATTCGAACTCGATTATTAGCAAAATGTGGTAAAACCCTGGAATATAAATAGCCAATGATTTGATCCAGTATCGCTATAAAAAAGCATGCCGTTCCTAAAAAATGAGTAATACTTATGCAATTCCCTTTCATTAGTTTTCCAATTAATTTGACAAATTTGAAATTTATGGTACCTTTTAAGTACAAATAAATACTCTGATAACACTGGGAGTGCTTGTGTATCAAGCTGAGACCGAGGAGAGACTTCGGAATTCTTTGAACCTGATCTAGGTAAAGCTAGCGAAGGGAAGTGGTTGATTACTATAACTAAAATCAGCTTAAATCCTGAGCCACTTCCTGTAAAAATAGCAGGGAGTGGTTTTTTAATGTTTCTTACTTTTACGAGGAGGTCTGAGGTTGAAACAATTGCATATTATCTCAACAGGTGAACAGACGATAAATGAGTTCATTGAAAAAGTTACAGATATTCATTCCTTTGTTGACTTTATCCATTTACGCGAAAGCAATTGGACTGCACGAGAATATATAACTGTGATTGATCAATTATGTAAGAGAGGCATTCCACGTGAAAAAATTATCGTTAATGACCGAGTGGATGTGGCGAAAGTAACTGATGTAGGTGGCGTACAACTTACTTTACATAGCATTGATGTGCAGGACGTAAATCGGATTTTTCCTGAACTGTATATTGGATGTTCTGTACATAGTGTAAAAGAAGCGATTGCAAGCGAGAAAGGTGGAGCAAATTTTTTAATATATGGTCACATATTTGAAACTGCTTCAAAGCCTGGTTTACCTCCTCGTGGCCTTCATATGTTAAAGGATGTTGTAAAGAGTGTGACAATTCCTGTAATCGCTATTGGTGGTATCACACCGGACAATGCTAAAAGAGTTATCCGTACGAATGTGAGTGGAATCGCTGTTATGTCTGGGGTTTTATTAGCTGATGACGTAAAAAATACAGTTCGACAATACCAGAAAAAATTAATTGAATCGAAAGGGGTGAAATAAATGCAATTACATGTTAATGGAGAATTTATTGAGGTTCCCAAGTCAGTGAAAACCATTCCTGAGCTCATTGAGCATCTTGATTTAAGCAGTCCTGCGATGATTGTTGAGCATAATGAAGTAATTTTACAAAAGGAAGAACGTTTGAATGCAGTACTATCCTCTGGAGATAAAATAGAGTTTGTTCAATTTGTTGGTGGAGGTTGATAGATTAAAAAGATAAAACAGAGGTGATATTGATGTTAAAAATAGGAGACTATCAATTTAATTCTAGGTTATTTTTAGGTACAGGAAAGTTTCCGAATTTTGATGTACAAAAAGAAGCGGTTGATGCATCAGAAACAGAAGTATTAACGTTTGCGGTAAGAAGAATGAACATCTTTGAACCAAACCAACCGAACTTTTTAGAAAAAATTGATTTAAGGAAGTATAAGTTTTTACCAAATACAGCAGGGGCAAAAACAGCCGAAGAAGCCGTGCGCATTGCTAAGCTTGCTGACGCTTCAGGGCTATGTCATATGGTGAAGGTAGAAATCATTGGTTGTGACAAAACACTATTACCTGACCCTGTGGAGACATTAAAAGCTTCAGAAATGTTACTAAACGAAGGTTTTACCGTGTTAACGTATACGTCAGATGATGTTGTGCTTGCCAGAAGACTAGAGGAGTTAGGAGTGCATGCAGTTATGCCAGGGGCTTCGCCAATCGGTTCAGGGCAGGGAATTATTAATCCATTAAATTTAAGCTTCATTATCGAACAGGCGAAAGTGCCAGTAATTGTAGATGCTGGTATAGGTTCACCGAAAGATGCAGTGCATGCGATGGAATTAGGTGCAGATGGTATTTTACTTAATACAGCTGTTTCCGGTGCAGAAGATCCAGTCAAAATGGCGCGTGCAATGAAACTTGCAGTAGAAGCAGGAAAGTTGGGGTGTGAAGCTGGCAGAATTCCAATGAAACGAACTGCAACAGCTAGCAGTCCTTTAGAAGGAGTTAGTGTGTAAAATGGACCGCTATTCAAGGCAAACCCTATTTACTCCGATTGGGGTAGAAGGACAGCTAGAACTCGCAAATAAACATGTGCTCATCATTGGGCTTGGAACATTAGGGACCCAGAGTTCGGAAGTATTGGCACGAGCTGGTGTTGGTAAATTAACGATTGTTGATCGTGATTATATTGAGTGGAGTAATTTACAACGTCAAAAACTTTATACTGAAAAAGACGCTGAACAACGTATTCCAAAAGCAATCGCAGCAGAAAATAGACTGCGGGATATTAATTCAGAAATTGACATTGTTGCACATATTGTCGATGTAACACCAACAGAATTAGAAAAGCTAGTTTCAGATGTCGATTTAATTTTGGATGCGACAGATAACTTTGATATCCGTATGATGATCAATGATATGTCACAAAAACATCGCATTCCCTGGATTTACGGATCATGTGTTGGCAGTTATGGAATAAGCTTTACCATCATTCCAGGTGAAACCCCTTGCCTGCATTGTTTATTAGAGTCTATCCCTGTTGGCGGGCCAACTTGTGATACAGCAGGGATTATTGACCCGACCGCAAGCCAAGTTGTTGTATATCAGACAACAGAAGCGTTAAAACTTTTAACAGGTAACGAAAAGATGTTACGTCAAAACCTTATTTCCTTTGATGTGTGGACGAATCAAATGACTCAAGTCAACGTATCTTCAATGAAAAAATCAAATTGTCCTTCTTGTGGGGATGAAGCTAAATATCCTTTCTTAACCTACGGGGAGCAAATGAAAACGGCGGTCTTATGTGGAAGGGATTCTGTACAAGTGAGACCCCCGGAGCAACAACAAAGGGACTTACAGCAATTAGCTGACAGACTTGAGAAAACGGCTGGGAAAGTGGAGGCTAATCCGTATCTCCTATCTTATACCATTGGTGAAGAACGCATGGTTATGTTTCGAGATGGGAGAGCATTGATTCACGGAACGAACGACGTGGAGAAGGCAAAAACATTGTATCATCGTTATTTGGCTTAACAAAGGATGGATAAATGAATGATTTCAAACTACAGTAAAGAAAGATTAGTAGGCTTATATCAAACGATGCTCTCTATTCGTTATTTTGAAGAAGAAGTAGAACGTTCGGTGAAAAAAGGTCTTTTTCATGGTACAACACATCTTTGTATGGGGCAAGAAGCAGCTGCAGTTGGAGTATGTTCGGTACTGAAACAAGGAGATAAAATGACATCAACACATCGGGGGCATGGTCATTCCATTGCGATGGGAGCAGATATGAAGAAGATGATGGCAGAAATATTTGGAAAAGCAACAGGCTATTGTAAGGGGAAAGGAGGTTCCATGCATATAGCTGACGTTGATTATGGAAATCTAGGTTCAAACGCAATCGTTGGTGGAGGTATCCCGATCACTGTTGGTTCTGCGTTAACTGCGCATCTCGAAGGAACGAAGGACGTGACCGTTTGCTTTTTCGGGGACGGGGCGACAAATGAGGGAAGCTTTCATGAAGCGTTAAATCTTGCATCAATATGGAAATTGCCGGTCATCTTTGTTTGTGAAAATAATGAATATGGCATGTCAAGCTCCATTACAGAAATGACAAATATTGAAGATCTTTCTATACGTGCTAAAAGCTATGGCATCCCCGGTATGACAATTGATGGAAATGATTTGCTTGAAGTGATGAACATAACAGAGCGGGCGGTAAGCCGTGCAAGAAATGGAGAGGGTCCAATACTTATTGAGGCAAAAACATATCGCTACAACGGACATTCAAAAAGTGATAAACAACGATATCGTACAGATGAAGAAGTCTCAAAGCGAAAAAAGAAAGACCCTATTCAACGATTTGAAAAAATGCTTATACAGTCAGATATACCAGAGGAAAAAGATATCGAGCAAATCAAGCAAATGGTCATTGAAGAAGTAGAAGCCGCAACGGATTTTGCATTAGCAAGTCCAGAACCAAAAGTGGAGGAGCTTTTAACAGATGTCTATGCATAATATAGAGACTGATAATGACTTAACACAAGATACAGTCATACTACAGAATAGAACACGTGAATTAACCTATGCTGAAGCCATAAGAGAAGCACTACAACAACAGATGAGACAAAATAAAAAAGTATTTTTACTTGGGGAAGATATTGGAATATATGGGGGAGCATTTGGGGTAACAGAGGGTCTCGTGCAGGAATTTGGAAAAGAAAGAGTGCGTGATACCCCTATAAGTGAACTTGGCATTACAGGGGTAGCAGTGGGAGCAGCATTAACAGGTATGCGCCCCGTTGTAGATATTCAGTTCTCTGACTTCTTAACATTAGCTTTAGACCAAATTGTTAACCAAGCTGCAAAAATTCGTTACATGTATGGTGGAAAGGGAAAAGTTCCTCTCGTTATCCGAACCCCGAGTGGGTCTGGTACGGGGGCAGCTGCCCAGCATTCTCAAAGCCTTGAAGCATGGCTCACACATATACCTGGATTAAAAGTGGTGCAGCCAGGAACGCCTTACGATGCAAAGGGGTTGCTAAAAGCGGCGATAGAGGATGAAAATCCAGTCATTTTTTATGAGCATAAATTGTTGTATAAAACAAAAGCAAATGTTCCAGGTACAGACTATGTGATTCCTTTAGGTAAAGCAGATATAAAAAAGGAAGGAAAGGATCTTACGATTGTAGCAACTGCGATTATGGTAAAACGTGCATTAAAAGCAGCAGAGGAATTAGAGAAAGAGGCTATTCATGTTGAAATTGTTGATCCCCGTACATTGGTTCCTTTAGATGAAAAGTGCATCCTGCAATCAGTAGAAAAGACAGGTCGCTTACTCGTTGTTCATGAAGCGGTTAAACGGGGCGGATATGGCGCAGAGATTGCCAGTATTGTCGCAGAAAAAGGGTTTTCTAACTTAAAAGCGCCTATTAAACGATTAGCAGGTCAAGACGTTCCCATTCCAAATAATAAAAAGTTAGAAAAGGCAGCTGTACCACAAATAAAAGATATTATTCGTGAAGCAAGAAAGATAGTTCATGAATAAGTTATAAAAAGCAGAAGCTAATCACTTAAAAGTGTGCTTCTGCTTTTATCCCAGCACCCCCACTGATTGAAGTTTCGCTTTTTGTAATCAGTTTTGGTTTTTCTTACATGATGCCATTCTTCACCAAAACAGCTTTTATCTTGGTATAATCATACTCTTCAGGTAGTCTTTCACGCAATGGTTTGAGCCTAGGTTCATCTATTTCTTTGTGTGCTTTTAAGACTTCTGCTTCCTCTTCTTCATTAAAAAATATATTCCAAGAGATGGGATAGCCTTGCCCGTAAGCTTTAAAAATATGACTTTCAATTGTTTGCAGACTTAATTCTCTTATAGCTGCTATTTCCTTTAATGATTTACCTGATTGAAAAAGCTGATAGCTAATGAGATGACTTGGGCGGTCATCCGCTGTTTTTTGTTTTTTTGGCTTTGGCGCTCCGGTTTGACCGGAAATTTGAATTTTTTTCTTAGCATCAGCATTATTTTTTCGCCAATTTAAGATAGCTTCTAAAAATATCCCACCAAACTGCTCATATTTTTTCTCACCAATTCCCTTGATTTGAAGCATTTCTTCCTTGGTTTCTGGGAAATAACGACTTAGTTCTTTTAAGGTAGCATCGGAAAATAGAATATATGGAGGAACATTTCGTTCGTCGGCTTCTTGTTTCCTAAGCTTTCTAAGCTCCTCAAATAAATCTTTGTGATAATCTTCGTTCGCTTGTGTTGGCACTTTAGGAGCATACATCCATACTTGTTTTTTTCCTTTTAAAACCTCGACTGACTTGTGATTTAATTTGAGTATTGGATATTTACCTTCTTTCATGCTAAGCAATTGTTCTGCAACTAAGAAGTGAATCCATTCTGTTAACTCTCGTTCAGTATAGGCTGATAATAAGCCATAGGTTGAAATTTTACTTAAATTAAATTCACGTATTTTTTTGTCTTTAGAACCACGTAGGACTTTTGCCGTCATACTCACACCGAAACGCTCGCCCATTCGTTTCACGCAAGACAGAATCATTTGCGCTTCCTCGGTCATATCTGTTTTTTCCTGACGCTCCACACAATTACCGCAATGACCACAAATTTCATTTGTCACTGTATTATTAAAATAATCGAGGATAAAAGTCGTTAAGCAACTATGTGTATGACAATAGTTGATCATCGACTGTAATTTACGATACTCATGCTGCTGTGCGGCTTCATCCATGAGCGACTGTTCGATGAGGAACTTTTGCAATTGTATATCTTGTGGTGAAAATAATAAAATACAATCACTTGCTTCACCATCACGTCCTGCTCTTCCAGCCTCTTGGTAATAGGATTCTATATTCATTGGCATCGCATAATGGATGACATATCTCACGTTCGATTTATCAATGCCCATTCCAAATGCATTCGTTGCAATCATGACATTTTTTTCATCGTGAATAAAAGCGGCCTGAGCTCTTTTTCGTTCCTCTTCCGTTAGTCCTGCATGATACTTTTCAGCTTTTACACCACGACGTGTGAGTTGCTCATATAAAGAATCAGCTTGTTTTCGGGTAGCTGTATAAATGATGCCTGATTCAGTTGGGCGTTCGTCTAAAAAAGAACGGATATAGGTCGCCTTATCTCGTCCTTTTATGACGTGAAATGACAGGTTATCACGTTTAAAGCCAGTATTTACAATATGTTCATTTTGAATATGTAAAAGTTCCTGTATATCGGAAATAACTTCACCTGTTGCAGTTGCCGTTAAAGCCATAAATAATGGAATATTTGGCAGTTGTTTTAAATTTGGAACGATGGATCTGTAACTAGGCCTGAAATCATGTCCCCATTGAGATATACAGTGTGCTTCATCAAAAGCAACGAGTGAAATTGCAATACGTCTGATATGATTCATGAACAATGAAGATTCAAATCGTTCAGGTGCCACGTAAACAAATTTATAAACGCCTTCTATCATTTTTTTAAGACGATCTTGCTGTTCGGATGACGAAAGGGAACTGTTAATAAAAGTAGCGGAAATACCAAGAGATTGAAGAGCATCGACTTGGTCTTTCATTAAGGATATTAAAGGAGAGATGATAATTGCCGTTCCTTCTAACGCAAGACCAGGAATCTGATAACATAAAGATTTTCCCCCACCCGTTGGCATTACTGCCAGCGTATTTTTTTTATCTAAAACATGGTCAATGACCTTTTTTTGACCAGGTCGAAATGTTTCGTAACCAAAATAGGTTTGTAGGATATTTTCTTCCATCGAATTCATTATAATCCTCCTTCACATGTAATATCCTATCATATTTTTATAGATATAAAATCAGGAAATTAGCATTCTAAGTCTCTTATGTTAACAAAAAAGGTGCCAGGCTTAGCCTAGCACGAGTTTTCCCTTTTAAATAAGTCATTCAATACTTTCTTCTTTTTGAATGGTTAAATTTTTAGATGTGGCATATTCCATCCATCCGCCAATTGCTCCGCCAATAATTGCCGGCAGGAGCCAGCTTAAATTAATACCAAAGAATGGAAGCATCTCCATGAATGATAGAGCTGATAGATCAATTCCTAAAGCAATCAATCCATCATAAAGGCTAACGATTGCTGTACATAGAGTAGCTCCTCGATATACACCTTTCGAATAGTGTAAAAAACGGCTAAAAAACGGCAGAATTATTAGCACGATTGCAATAGGATAGATAAAGACAAGGACAGGTACTGAATAATTGATAATAGTTTCCAGTCCTTGATTCGCTATAAGAAAACTAGTAAATGTCACGATGATAATCACAGTTCGATAGGAAAATTTCGTTACTTTCGTGAAAAATTGTCCTGCTGCAACAACAAGTCCAACACATGTTGTAAAACATGCAAGTGTCACGATGATACCGAGCAAGAGGGTACCAAATTTATCGAATATGACATCTGCTGCAGCGGATAGAATTTCTCCCCCATTTGTATAATTTCCATGTACAGCCATTTTGGAACCTAGCCATCCTAGAGCGGTATACACCGTGATAAGTCCAACCGCTGAGATGATTCCAGCTTTAAGTGTTGACTTTACAAGTCCACGTTGTGTTGTTACTCCATTTTGTTTAAATACCTGAACAACAATAATTCCAAAAGCAAGCGCAGCAATGGCGTCCATTGTTAAATAGCCTTCAACAAACCCACTGAAAAAAGGTGCTGACTTATATTTATCACTAGGCTCTAATAATGGTGTTTTTAGAAGGAAAAAGCTGCCGATTATGAGCCCTACAATTGCAATTAATAAAATTGGTGTAATCATTTGTCCGATTCGATCAACAATTTTTGATGGATTGAGACTGACAAAATAAACGAGAACAAAAAAGACTACTGTAAAGATAAACAGAAGTATTGTTGAATGGTCTGCAAATGGTACAACACTCATTTCATAAGCGACAGATGATGCACGTGGAATCCCAAAAAAGGGGCCTATTGCAAGATAGACAACAGATGCGAAGACTAGACCAAATAAAGGTGAAACCTTGTCGGCTAATTCCCTCGCATCTTCTTTTACAAATGAAATGGCCATCACGGCAAGAATCGGTAAACCTACTCCTGTAATAATAAATCCGGCAATTGCCGACCAGTAAGATGTACCGGATTCTATACCAAGTGTAGGTGGGTAAATTAAATTACCTGCTCCGAAAAAAAGAGCAAAAAGCATTAATCCTGTAAAAAATATGTGTTTCCTCATAATGTATATTCTCCCTGTGACTTTGTTTGATACATTTAAATATTCAGAATATTTGTGTCACTTTCGTAATAAACTTAATTCTATCATTATCATATAGTGAGATAGGTAGGGCTGTCAATAAAGAGGGTTATTATTTTCCGAAAAATTTGTTACTTAAAACGAATATTTCTTCTCGCGAAATCAAAAAAATTCATTGAATAAACGTTGATACTATCGATTTTTGGATAAAGTGATTTTTAAAATGAAAGATAACTGTTTACTTTTTCGTAAAACCCATTTAAACTGTTCTTTATATTTGAAGAAAAATGCCTAATTTCTTCAGTGAAACATTGAAAAAACTTTTAGGAGGGAAAAAGATGATCCCATCCATATTATTCGAAATTATGCTTATTGGAATTTTAGGTATCGCTTCACAATGGGTGGCATGGCGTTACCGTATGCCAGCTATTGTTATCATGTCTGTAACGGGCTTGTTAGTTGGACCTGTGTTAGGTTTGATTAATCCTGAGAAAACTTTTGGAGAAATATATGATCCAATTATTTCCGTTGCGGTAGCTATTATTCTTTTTGAAGGTAGTCTAAGTTTAAATTTTAAAGAATTACGAGGGTTAGGAAAACCACTTGTTCGTATATCAACGGTTGGTGCATTTATTGCATGGATTCTTGGTTCCTTAACAGCACATTATATAGCTGGATTAGCGTGGGCAACTGCCTTTGTTATTGGCGGATTATTTATTGTAACAGGACCGACTGTTATTATGCCGCTCCTGCGTCAATCAAAATTAAAGCCAAGACCAGCTAAAATTTTGAAATGGGAAGGAATTGTCGTTGATCCTATTGGTGCATTACTTGCTGTTTTTGCTTTCGAAATCATAACTTTTTTAACTGCTAATGACCCTGATATTATGCGATTATTAATGTTCTTTGCAGTTTCCTTTTTTGCAGTTGTTTTAGGTTGGCTATGTGGTCGTGGAATTGGCTGGATGTTTGAAACAGGACACATTCCTGAATTTTTAAAATCACCAGCCGTGTTTACGGTCGTTATTCTATGTTTTGCGATTCCAGATGAAATTATTAAATCAACAGGGTTACTTGCAGTGACAGCAATGGGAATTACCCTTGCCAATATGGGAATCAGTTCTATCGCAGATATGAAGCATTTTAAAGAAAATGTATCTATTTTGTTGATTTCTGCCATCTTTATTATGTTGACTGCTTCATTATCAGTGGATACCATTTTGGAAATTTTTAGCCCGAATATCATTGGTTATGTATTGTTAATGATGTTCGCTGTTCGCCCTTTATCTATATTCTTATCAACCATTGGCACGAATTTATCGTTAAACGAAAAGGCCTTAATAGGTTGGATAGCTCCGAGAGGAATTGTTGCACTTACAGTCGCAGGTTATTTTGCTACGCTATTAAGTGAGGAAGGATATGCAGGTGCTTCCCTATTAACGGGATTAACGTTTGGCCTTGTGTTTTTCACCGTTGTCGCTCACGGATTCTCCATAGGGTGGTTAGCTAAAAAGTTAAATCTATCGATGGAAGGAAGACCGGGAACTTTAATTGTTGGAAGTAATATCTTTACAGTTGAATTAGCAAAATCATTAGATAAAGCAAAATCTCCAGTAATTATTGTAGATAACAACTGGGAAAGATTACGAATTGCTAGGGAAGCAGGTGTTCCTTTCTATCATGGTGACGTGCTATCCGAGCAAACTGAATACAATTTAGATACAATACCATATGAATATTTGGTAGCTGCAACAGACAGTAATTCGTATAATGCGCTCGTTTGTACAACGTTTATGCCGGAATATGGACGTTACAATGTATTTAAAATTAGTCCTTATCGTTACGACGGAAAACAAAAAGATTTTGTCTCGCAAGTGGGCGGCCGGGTTTTATTTGATAAGAAATTCCCAATGGAAAGTCTAATCGATAAAATTCGCAACAAATATATTTTCCGTCAAACAACGATTACGTCTCGATTCACGTACGAGCAGTATCTTGAAGAAAAAGATAACTCTACTGTATTTTTATATTTAATTAAGCCTTCAGGACAAATTAAGTTTTATTCTGAAGAAATGCGTACTATCCCAGG
>DATGTS010000092.1:0-42751 GCA_035301745.1 Candidatus Avamphibacillus sp. | reverse complement strand
AATAATAAACTTGCTGCAATATTAGCTCCATTTGAATATCCTATAGCAAGAATATTATTTGGATCAAATTCATATTTTTCTGCTGCTTCATCAAGAAATTCATTTAGTTCTTTTGTCCGGAAAATTAAATCTTCCTCGTCAAATACCCCTTCAGCGAGCCTTTTGAAAAAACGCGGCATCCCGTTTTCCAGAATATTCCCTCTCACACTTAAAACGTTGGCGTTTGGATTGATTTGTTCTGCAATGGGAAGCAAATCTTGCTCTGTTCTACCCGTTCCGTGCAGTAATAAAAGGGTTGGACTATCCGTTTGATTTCCTTTTAGAAAGATATGTTTCATTCTTTAGCTCTCCTCTCCTTATTTTGGACGTTCTATAGATAATATATCTCCGACTTTGGCATAATCTGAACCAGCTAATCGGCTCATCGCTTTTAATTCGTTATATTGAATCTTTCCATCTATTAGAACTTTAGAATCAAAGTGATAATTACGTATTTTTCCGATTAATAAATCCGTACCAATTTTACCATTATCCCCTAATTCGATTGCTTGTACTAATTTACATTCAAAACGAACTTTTGCTTCTTTTACGCCAGGAACTTCAATAGTGTCACTTTTAACTGGAGTTAAATTTGCTTTTTTAAGTTCACTTTGATCTGGCTTTAGTGTTGCTGCCGTTTCGTTTACTTTCTCTACATTATCTTCATCCACAATATGAACGACAAACTCCCTATTTTCAAGTATATTTTTAGCTGTATCTTTTAAAGCGCCATCCCGTCTTTGGATAGATAAAGATATCATTGGTGGATTAGAACTTACCACATTAAAATAGCTAAAAGGAGCGCCATTAACGGTACCATCATTAGCCATACTTGTGACAAAAGCAATAGGCCTTGGAATAATACTGCCTATTAATAGTTTATAATTTTCTCGTTCTGTCAATTCTGTTGGATTTAGTTCGAGCAAATTATTCCTCCTCTAGTCATCTAAATTTCTCACTTCTATCGGGATAAGTCTTTGGTTTAATTGCTCTCTGTATTTTTCATATTGGCTCGGAAGCTTTAATTTTTCTCCCATTGTTTCATAAGACTCGTCATGTGCAAAACCTGGTGGATCTGTTGCAATTTCAAAAAGAATACCACCATGTTCCCTAAAGTATATAGCATTAAAATAATTCCTTTTGCGTACAGGAGTCATACCATAACCAAAACTCTCCATATACTTTTTCCACTCTAATTGATCTTCATCATCTTTTGCACGCCAGGCAATATGGTGTACAGTACCTACTCCCATGGTTCCCCGTCCACTTGAGCTTATTTTTACATCAATGATATTTCCAATATCTCCAAATGTTTTTAAGCGAACAATACCATTTTCTTCAGCTATTTTTTCTAAACCCATCTGTTCTTGTAATAATTGAATCGTTTGGAATGGTTGCGCAGATAACAATGTTGCACCGCCAAAACCTTTAATTGCTACGTCAGGTGTAATATCACCAAAAGTCCATTCATTTTTTTCGCCTTGTTCTCTTTCAACTATTTCCAATTTTAGACCATGAGGATCTTCAAAAGTTAAATACGTTTCATTAAAACGGCTGCATTTATTGTACTTGACATTAAATTTATCAAATCTTTTTTCCCAAAAAGACATAGATCCTGGAGGAATCACATATGATGTGACACCTACTTGGCCATCCCCTATTTTAGCTTTTTTAGCTCCTGCCCAAGGGAAAAAAGTAATGATTGTACTAGGCTTTCCGCCATCATCTCCAAAATAGAGGTGGTAGGTCCCGGGATCATCAAAATTAATCGTTTTTTTAACCATTCTTAATCCTAAAATACCTGCATAAAAATCAACATTTTCCTGAGGGTGTCCTACAATAGCAGTTATATGGTGAATTCCTGCAGTTCTCTTCATTAAATCTCGCTCCCTTATTTAAAAAAACTGACAAGGGCAGACCTCATCAGCTTTTTTTAAATCAATCTTAATTTCCTGCTTTAATGCGAGCTGCAATATCAAGTGTACGCTTCGTCTGTACTTCAACTGCTGGTTGCACGTCTGGTGACATATTTCCTTCTGCATCAACTGTCACGCTAGTTCCATATGGATTTCCGCCTGTTGTAAATAATACTGGATCAGCATATCCTGGAGGTACAATAATCGCTCCCCAATGCATTAATGATGTATAAAGGGATAAAATACTTGCTTCTTGTCCGCCATGATCATTTTGAGCAGAAGACATCGCACTAACAACTTTATTAACTAATGCACCTTTTGCCCATAGTCCACCTTGCGTATCTAGGAATTGTTTCATCTGTGATGCCATTCCGCCAAAGCGTGTTGCTGTACTAAAGATAATCGCATCTGCCCACTCAAGGTCTTCTGAAGTCGCTTCTTTAACAGTATCTTTGGTTTCATTATAATGTGCTTCCCATGCTGGGTTTGAAGCAATAGCCGCTTTAGGAGCTAATTCTCCAGCTCTGACTAATCTTACTTCTGCACCTTCTGCTTTTGCTGTTTCTTCAGCCCATTTCGCTAATTTGTAGTTTGTACCTGTTGAACTATAATAAACAATTGCTAATTTTACATTTGACATATTGTATTTCTCCTTTAAGAATTTTTTATAAAATGAGTATTTTATCCTTTTAATCATCATAATTTTAGTGTTCCCAAATGTTGTTTAGAAAAACTTATTGAGTAATCTTACTTTCTTCACGTACAGATTTCAGTGTTTTACTCCAAGAAAGAAGCTGATCAAGCATTCCATTTGCATTGTCTGCATGATAATTTGCAGGTTTAAATACGCTCATATTCTCAAAGTCTGTCATCAATGAAAATGTCACTGCTGTACGTACATCTGCAACTTGAAGCTCACCGAAAATTATTCTTAAGCTCTCAATCGCACGTGCTCCACCTAAACTTCCATAAGCTGCAAAACCAGCCGCTTTATTATTCAATTCAGGATTTAAGTAATCAAGCGCGTTTTTAAGTGAAGCATTTAACATATGATTATATTCTGCTGGAACTACAATATATCCATCAAAGGAAGCCATTTTTTCTGACCATGCTTTGATTCTTCCCTCAGCTTCTTCTTGCTCACCTTCAGGTAATTTCTCTCCAAGTAATGGAAGACGGTAGTCAGCAAGATCCACTAGTTCATATGTTACATCTTTATCTTGTCTTTTTTCAGCAAAGTCAAGTATCCATTTTGCAACAGCTTCTCCATTACGTGTCTCACGTGTACTTCCTAGTATAACTCCTATATTTAACATGATGTCATCCCTCCTTTATGTGTAATTAGTATAGTACGAATTCGAGGTATAATTGTAAAAAAATAGGCTATTCGTTCATTGATGTATTTAGAGATCCTGTGCATAATAACCTAATTTTTTCAGTTGTTCAATCATTGCTTCTTTTTCATTCGAATTTAATCCAGCCATAATTTGATTGATTGCTTCTTTATGCTTTGGAAAAATATCATCCATTAATATTTTCCCTTTTTCAGTTATTGTTGCATAAGTTACCCTGCGATCCTCCGAGCAAGCTCTACGTTTTAAGTATTCTTTTTTTTCTAATTTATCAACGACATATGTCATACTACTGCTTGCAAGTAAAACCTTCTGGCCTATTTTCTGTATTGGCTGGTCTCCTTTATTATACAACAATTCAAGAACTGCAAATTCGGATAGATTTAATCCATGTTTTTTTATATCTTTAATGATTTGCTTTTCAACGGACTGTAGCGCACGTGTAAGCACAACAAACAGCTTTAAAGATAAATCACTTTCTTCAGTAAATTTTTTTTGGGTCATTTCCAAATCAATCCTTCACGTAATTATCTCGAATTCGAATTAATTATAAGCCACATAAAAATAAATGTCAAGGACTAAGTTTTTTCAAAAACATAAACATCTGCTCAGAAGCCCTTTTAGAGCCTTGAGCAGATGTTTTTCAATGTTTTAAAGTATCGCTTCTTCTTTTTTAGGAAAAACGATTCGCCATCCGACAAGCGTAAATACAAACAAAAGAATCAGATAAGCATAAATTCCCATCGGAAACAGCAAAACAATAAAATGAGCACCAGCAAATATTGCAACAAAAAACATAATCAAGAAGGTTTTCATTGAACTTCCCCCCTGTTTCGCTGTTTCCAGTGGTTCAGAAAACGGATAAATACCATTATTCATGATCTTATAAGAGATAAGGGTATGCAATATAGCAGTTAGTAATACCGCAATTAAATCTGGTAAAATTCGTACAGAAAAAATAGCTAAATAAATCACAGATAAGGCTAGAAAAATTGGTAAATACAGTTTGACTAAGAATGCCTTCAAGGTTGCACTGTAAAATTTTGAACGATTTTCATTCGGGGTTACTTGGAAAATCCAAGCACCCTTATATTTATCTGAGTATTTCAACATATAGACAACAATACCAATGATAATATTGCTGAAATAAATCGTTAAATAAGAATAACCCCTGGAAATGTCTGAAAAAGAGCTTGTATTTAAATTATTAAACAGGAATATAAACGGAAAAATAAATGCCATTCCTAAAGCAGGATAAACCCTTAATTTAAAATCTCTTTCCTGACTCATCATCGTATCCGAAAATCGATAAAAAGCTTTTTCTTCTTCACTTGAGCAAAGCAACCGTGCCATGAAATCCCCTAGTTTCCATTTTCTCTTTTTATTTTTCGCCGTCTCTTCCATTAACTTTTCCAAATTATGCTCGAATGTAGGCATAAGCCGGTAGTACAAGATAATGGAGCAGATCGGAGTAACTAATGCAAGTATAGACAAGATAATGATTGCACGCGAATAATTCTGATTTAAAAAAACCTCAAAAGGTGCCCCAAACCACATCGGTGGAATAAATACATGCCACAAGCTAAAATTATAAGTAAAATCAAATGAAACAAAATCAAATACCCGAATAACTATTTGATACCCGACAATAATTCCAACAGATAAAAGAATTTGTATGTAATTAATAATATCTTTTAATTTTTCCCCATTAAAATAGCGAAGTATGAAAATATAAATGAGCGCTGTTAACGACATTATAAATAGTATGAGAAGAAACATCTCAATTAAAAAGAGCAATAAAAAAACAAAACCTTGAGCAATAATCATTGCAATAGCGGGCAGAATTATAAAAGCACCTGCTAAAAGAGTAATATATATCGTCACATGAACAATTTTAGCAGCATTAATTGTTCGTGAATCAACTGGTTTCGTATTCAAAATCGTTTTATCTCTGACATCAAGTAAAACAGTTGAGAAATCAGATATCAGTGATGTCATTAAAATAAACATCGTAATTCCAAACATGATACTTAGTTGAAAAAGATAGTTCTCTCCTAAAAAAACAAATGGTACGAGAGTAATCCCATATAATGTATAAATTCCGAGTGATTTTAGGAATTGATTGCCCTTTTTTCTTTTTTCAGATCTGTCACCACTAAAAATAGTTGGAACACGACGCCCATCCATCGTGAGCTTCACTTGAAGTATTCTTCGCATGACATCATAATTAATCCCAAAGATTCGAAAAAACGGTCGGAACAAATCAAGCACTTTTAGAGAAGGTAAATCTCTCATTCTATTCCTCCTCCATGACAATGTCGACAAATTTATCCGCAGTTTCTTGATGTCCATCAAATCCTGTAATTTGATTGAAAATATCTTCTAACGATCCCTCTTTATTTTGCTCTCTTAACTCCTCAAATGTTCCGTCAGCAGCTATTTTCCCATCTGCAAGCAAAACAATTCGATTACTTATCTTCTCAACAACTTCCATTATATGAGAAGAGTAAAAAATTGTTTTTCCACGTTCAGCCAGTTGTTCTAGTATATCTTTAATAACCATCACACTATTCGCATCAAGACCACTTAATGGTTCATCAAGGAAAATTAGATCAGGGTTATGGAGCAAACTGGATGCGATTAGAACTTTTTGCCGCATCCCTTTAGAATAAGAAGAAATACGTGAATGAAAAACATCTTCCATTTCAAAAACATTCATCAATTGTTCAGCTTTCCTGCCTGCCTCTTCACGACACATCCCATATAACTCCCCTACAAACGTTAAATATTCATCCGCTGTTAAATTATCATAGATTTGCGCGTTTTCTGGAACATAGCCAATACGACGTTTATAAGAATGATCTCCCCTTGTAATATCTTTTCCAAAAATCTCGACCCTTCCTTGGTAACCTTCAACTAGACCAAGCATAATTTTAAGTGTTGTACTTTTACCTGCACCATTCGGACCGATATAACCAATAATCTGACCAGGATAAACATCAAGATTAATCCCATTGAGTACTTGATTTCCCGAGTAATCCATCATTAAATTTTGCAGTGATAATATTTTTCCTTCATTATCGTTCATAACGAACTCCTTCCTGTAAAACCTATTGAATCTAAGTGTTCTTCACTCCAGGCATACGTATGCATGTCATAGGGAATTTCCTCCATTTTTAACCTTTTTCTTCCATGTTTGAATCCCTCTTAATGTTTCAAATTATTATCATATTCTACCATATCCTGTGGTGTTATTTAAGATGGTATAAAGGACTTTTTTAAATTATGACGGTACAGTGTTGAATGCCCGTGTAATACCACTGCAATACTTCGTTACATTATAACCCTTACTTTCCATATTTGGATTAAAATACCAATGTAAAAATTCAGGTTTATTTTCCCAAATGACAAATGGATTCTTGTATTATATATCATCCTAATCATTCAACCTTTATACCCAATTTTTACTAATGAAAAAGTATGTTACATCTATTAATAGCTTAAAGTGAGTTTTACTTCTTGAATGAACTTATTAGGAGGTTTACAAATGAATAGACTCAAGAATCTATCATTTATTAGTATATTAAGCATTAGTATTTTATCTCTTCCAATGTCTACTGATGCTGCTTCATATAAAGTTAAAAAAGGGGACACCTTGTGGTCCATCGCAAATAAATATGGAACACCTGTAAAAAACTTACAAATCGCCAACAATCGAGCAATGAATGTTTTATATGAAGGTGAAACAATCAATATACCTGATTCCATTTCAAAAGAGGAAAAAGAATTACTCGCTAAACTTGTTCATGCTGAAGCAAAAGGGGAACCTTACGCAGGGAAGGTTGCTGTTGCCACCGTTGTTTTAAATCGAGTGGACCACGAAGACTTTCCTGATTCAATCAAAGATGTAATCTACGAAAAAGTATCTAGTACCTATGCTTTTTCACCGGTTCAGGATGGCGCAATAAACCAAGACTATACTGCAAAAGACATGGAAGCTGTGAATGAAGCAATTGCTTATCGTGGTCACGGTAATGGTTCTCTTTACTTTTACAATCCTGATACTGCAACAAGCAAGTGGATTTTTTCTCGTGAAATAGTAACAAAAATCGGAAACCACGTATTTGCTATATAACTGAAAAAGCTATTCTAAAAAAGCTGACGACATATTAACCCTGGGTAACTTGTCATCGGCTTTTTGCTATATTAAAATCGAAAATCCATAAAATAGGAAGTTATACAAAGCTATGATAAAATAAACAGGAGGAGAATCATAATGAAAAAAAGTTTACAGTGACTTTATTCAATTTCGCGGATCCCATTATGAATATGGATTGATGCAAGGTGAGCTTTTAAAGGACTCCTTTATCATACCTAATCGAAAAAAACAATGGGGATCAAAGCCACATCATTTTATTATTAATGAAAATGAATTTCAACATGTTATAAAAGAATTTGCACCCGGGATTTGGGAGGAGATACATGGTCTAGCTGATGCACTTAAATGGCCGATGGAAGATGCTATTCGAGAATTTGGTGGTTATTATTTAGAATATGGAAGAAGCGGCTGTTCCATTTTTACAGGAGATGATTATATGATTCGAAATTATGATAATCATCCACACTCTTATGAAGGACGTTACCTGCTTTTTGAGCCAACAGATCAAGGATACGCCACGATTGGTCCATCCATGCAAATAACTGGAAAAACCGATGGATTAAATGAAACGGGACTCGCCATGGGTTATAATTTCATTAATCGGATACATTCTAAAGATGGATTTATGTGTAATATGATTGGACGTATTGTTTTAGAAAGCTCTGCCACTATTGATGAAGCTATTCATCTTTTACAAGAAATTCCACATCGTCACTCATTCAGCTATGTATTGATAGATAAAAGTGGAAATTCAGTTATAGTTGAAGCCTCCCCACGGAAAGTCGTCACCCGAGAGTCCAATGCTTGTACGAATCATTTCGAAACATTAACAGAAGAAAATCGTTATCGAATGGATGAATCATTACAAAGAAAAAAACATCAAAAATCAAGGTAAGTCAGTGACCAATTCCTATGATGCATTTCGTATGATGAATGATTCAAGTCGAGGCATCTTTTCCTCTAAATATGGAGCGTGGGCAGGAACATTGCATACTGCATCATACCATCCTAAGACTTTAAAGGCAGGATTTGCGCTCGGTGGTGATAGAACACCGATATTGCTTTATTTTAATAAATGGCTGGCTGGAGAAGATTACCATATCACAAGACTAAAAGGAGCGATACCTTCCTCATCGTCCTTTGTAAATATGGTGGAATTATAACTACAACAAATCATTTAGTCAATGCACTTAATAAAGGATGCGAACCTAAGTAACAGTTCACATCCTTAACTTATTCTATATTCCCATTCTATTTTTTCTTTGATAAAACTTTATTCACTCTTTCCATTGCCCAGTCAATCTCTTCTTTGATAATTACTAATGGTGGAGCAAAACGGATCGTATTTTCATGAGTTTCTTTACACAATACACCTTCTTTCATTAACTCTTCACAAAACTCACGAACTGGATGATTAAACTCCACACCGATGAACATTCCACGTGCACGAACTGCTTTCAATTCAGGATTATCAATGTTGCACAATGCATTTACAAAATACTCTCCCATTTCAAGTGACTTTTGAACTAAATTCTCTTCCACGATTACCTCAAGTGCAGCTAAGGAAACCGCACAAGCTAATGGATTTCCACCAAATGTTGAACCATGTGATCCAGGAGTGAAGACATCCATAATTTCCTTGTTGGCAGCAATAGCGGAGACTGGCATGACACCACCACCTAAAGCCTTACCCAACACAAAGATATCTGGAACTACTTCTTCCCACTCACAAGCGAACATTTTACCTGTGCGTCCAAGTCCTGTTTGTACTTCATCAGCAATGAATAACACATTATTTTCGTTACAGATTTCGCGAATCGCTTTTAAATAACCTTTTTGTGGAATAATAATTCCTGCCTCTCCTTGAATAGGTTCCACAATAACAGCAGCAGTGTTCGGTGTAATCGCCTCTCGTATTGCATCGATATTTCCGTATTCTATCTTTTTAATATTTGGTACGAATGGTCCGTAGTCCTTTGTTGCAGTTGGATCATTAGATAAAGAAATCGCATTTAATGTACGACCGTGGAAATTTCCTTTTGCCGCAATGATTTCTGCTTTATTATCTTCTACACCTTTCACTTCATATGCCCAGCGACGTGCCGCTTTGATAGCCGTTTCTACAGCCTCTACCCCTGTGTTCATCGGGAGAACTTTATCTTTTCCTGTTAATTCTGCAACACGTTTAGTCCATGGACCTAACAATTCATTATGAAATGCCCGTGAAGTTAGGGTTACTTTATCAGCCTGCTTCTTTAGTGCATTAATAATTTTAGGATGACGGTGCCCTTGGTTAACTGCCGAATAGGCACTAAGCATATCCATATATTGATTACCTTCAGGATCTTTAACCCAAACACCATCAGCTCCAGCGACTACAATTGGCAAAGGATGATAATTATGTGCACCATACTCCTCAGTTTGCCCAATGATCTCTTCCGTTGTTATCGTTTTTGTCATAAAAACTTCCTCCTTTGAATTATGAAAAGTAATTTTCAACCCCATCTACATGTTATCTTAACATGGTTTTTACAATTTTTTTATTAATTTAATAGAATTCTTCCGCAAATAGAATATAGCAACTCGATACATCACGTTATTGTTCGCCGTGGTAATTGCCACTTGTAATGTACTGATAACATTCTTAATGTAATAACCAGAGCAAAAAGAGCCCCTGTCATCCAAGGTCCTTGAATGAAGCCAAGACCAATTATTAATCCGGCAAGCGCTGCCCATAGTGCATATATATCCGCACGGAAAATCATTGGTTTTCTACCAGCAAAAACATCTCGGATCATTCCTCCGCCCGAACCTGTTAAGGTAGCTGCTACAATTACTGCACTTAAAGGCGAACCAATTTCAACAGCAACTAAGGCTCCTTGTATTGCAAAAGCTGAAAGGCCGATTGCATCAAAAAGAATTCCCCATCGATGCCAATGTTCTATTAAAAAATTTGGCAGAAAAAATACAATCGTGTTCACGATGAAGGCGATAATAAACAATTCCCCCTGCGCCCAAATTTCTTCAATTGGACTACCTATTAACAAATTACGAATCGTCCCCCCACCGAATGCTGTTGTGAATCCCAATACATGAACACCAAGGATGTCATAATCTTCTTCCATAGCAATAATCGCACCACTAACTGCAAACGCAAGGGTACCTATAATATTAAGTATTTCCCAAGTCATCGACATGTTCTTCCTTTTTATTTTACAGATTTACATCTTTAGCCTTATAATAACATAGAGTTTGCCGTTCCCCGAAAAACGATCATTAAATCAACTATCTTTCAAAACAGTTTAAACCTATTTAATTTAAATTAATCCTTTATCTACTACTTTCACATCTATAAAATTTCCTTACTATGAATGATTACAATTTTTTCGTTAAACAGGTATAATCGAAAAAGGGAGTTGAGATACATATGAATAAAAAAGACATTGCCAATATAAAAAAGCAATTTAAATTAGATAACGAATATATGAACATTCAAGAAATCTTTAATGTTTATGTCCAAAAAGAATCCGGCGATATTTACCATCATGTTAGCCAACCATTTAAAATGTTGGATAAAGAGTCACAAGAATTATTTTTAGTTAATTTTAAAAAGGTTTTAACAGGTCAGCTCGATTCCAAATTGTTTGAGCTAAAATTCAGGAGAGATGTTGAAGACAGTACACAAGGCGTTCTCCTGGAAGGTTTACATGCAGAAACAACAGAATATTGGAAAGACCAAATGTTAGAAATCGTCGAGAAAATGTTCGCACATACAGTCTATGATTTTGATACAGTTGTAACATTTATCATTGGAGAATACCGGAGACCAGGCAAAAAACGGGATATAGAAACTGGTGAAGGTGGAAATGATGAGGTCTATTCCAATAAATTCATTCTTTGCAGCCTGAATAAAACCGATCAGCCGAAGCGAAATTTGGTGTTTGATTATATTGAAAAAGAATTTAAAGCAAATAGTGACATAGATCCGATTATTAATTTAAATAAACCTATGACAGGATTTTTGTTCCCAGCCTTTAATGATAATACAGGGGATGTAAATCATATTCTCTATAGTTCTGGGAAAGCCAATCAGCCGGATTACTCCTTTATTGAAGAGGTTCTCCATTGTAAGGAGATTTATACTGCTGCGGATGATAAAGACGGCTTCGAATTGATTGTAAGTAAAGTAGCGGGAGACAAAGTTAATTCCACTGTCATTTCGAATATTTATGAAGAAATTGACAATATCGTACAGGAAAATGAAGAAAATGAAGATGAAGCAGAATCTCCTACTTTAGATTATCGAGATGTTGGAAACGTCTTAAGAACGAGTGGCATTGAGAATGTAGAAGAGTCCAAAGTAAAAGACGCCTTTAACTCGGTGATAGAAAATGAAAAGCATGAATTCAAAGCGAGTAGTTTACTTCCGAAGACCGTAAAAATAAATACAGAAACAATGAAATTATCCCTAAGCCCGAAAGAACTAAAAAATGTAAAATATATTACATTCGATGGTAAACCATGCCTTTTAATCGAAATGAATGATGATGTGTCTGTGGAAGGTTTCCAATTAGAAACAGGTACTTACTATTAAATTCTACTTTTATTCTGTGGAGGGAGGAAGAAGACCCCCACAGAATAAAGTTTCACTTTACTTAACTTGTTTGCCTTCGAAGTAAACTTGATAATTTCACTTCTTCTTTATTCATAATACGCTTCACGTTATCTTTATGCTTAACAATAAAAAACATCGTTAACAAAAAAGCAATATACGTCGGTCCCCTTCCATAAACAAAAGAAGTATACATAATAAAAGATAAATAAGCTGTAAATGTTCCAAATATAAAATAATTCGTAATGAAGGCAAAAAATAAAAATATTATAAAAGCTATGATAGCGAATTTCCAATTAATAAATAATAGGATACCTAAAAATGATGCTGTTCCTTTTCCACCATTAAACTGCATTGTAACTGGATAATTATGACCTAGCACAACAAATAAAGCATTCAGATAAAGCAACACAATCTGCACTTCAGGAAGCATATTAAGATGCAGCAATAGAGATGCCACGATACTCAACGAAATAATCGCTTTAAACACATCAATTAACGCAACAAATACCCCCGACCTCCAGCCTAATAAAACAAATGCATTTGTGGCACCTGCATTTTTTGATCCGTTATCTTTCATACTTATTTGGTTCAATTTCCCAGTAATTTGAGCTCCATTAATACAACCAAATAAGTATCCTATAAATATAACAATGAAAAGATACATCTTTTTCCTCCATCTATATGATAAAAAGCCATCCGTTCGCTTTAAACATTGCAGTATACTCGTTTATTTTAGCATAAATGACTTCATTCATGTATTTAATATAATCGTTTTCTGTTCCGCTTGTTTAAGCTGTTTGTCATAATAATATGCTTAATTAATAACAAAATTAACTATCCACATTAGTTTAAAGAATTATTAAATGGCTTTTTCGATGTTTATTCGAATGGTTTCTATTGTTCATTCCTTTATATTTAGTATATTAGAAAATAGTACCAACCTTTGAAAAATGTTATACTAAAAATAACTGATCATTGAATTGAATGTGGAGGTTTTTGCAAAATGACGAAGCACCGAAATATGTTAATCATGCTTATCTTTTTATTTCTAGCCATTGTAGCAATTGGATGCGGGACACAAAATGAAGAGCAAGCAGAGCAGCAAGACGCAAATACTGAGACTTCTGAGACTGAAACAGAAGGAAATAATAATGACAATTTGAGCAAAGAGGGAAATCCGGTTGTCACCATCACAATGGAAAATGATGAACAAATTGTTATTGAACTATATCCTGATATTGCTCCAAATACAGTGAACAATTTCATTTCACTTATCGAAGATGGATTTTATGATGGATTAACTTTTCACCGGGTTATTCCAGACTTTATGATTCAAGGTGGAGATCCAGAGGGAATTGGAACTGGTGGTCCTGGCTATTCGATTAAGGGAGAGTTTAGTTCAAATGGTTTTACAAACGACCTAAAACATACACGTGGCGTTATTTCCATGGCCCGCTCACAAGATCCTGATTCTGCAGGTTCCCAATTTTTTATTATGGTAAGTGATTCTCCTCATCTTGATGGAGATTATGCAGGATTTGGGGAAGTTACCGAAGGCATGGATACAGTTGATGAAATTGTTTCAGTAGACCGAGATGACAATGACAAACCACTTGAAGATCAAATAATGAAAAAAGTTGAAGTAGATACAAAAGGTTTCGATTATGACGAACCAGAAATAATAGAAAATGAATAAATACTAATGACTATATAAAAAGAGGTTACTTAAAGGATTTTCCTTAAAGCAACCTCTTTATTTTTGTTTACTGAATAGACAATAATTCCATGTTTAAACTAGATTTATCCCCCGTTAACTGGCAGTAATACCCCCACTGATTGAAGTTTCGCTTTATTTTTCTTTATTCACGTACTGACGCATATGGTCTTTAATTCCCGCAACACAAATAACAGCAGGATCTTCATTCACATCAAGCTCTAAAGTAGATCCATCTATTGGTAACGTTTCCTCGAAAATTTCTTCATACTCTGATACAGATAATTCTTTTCGAGAACTTAGTAGCTTCTCATGATGATCAATGTGTAGATGATCACGATAATTTGGTTGCAATATTCCAGTAAAGAATTCACCAACAGCTCCTGACCCATAGCTATAAAGTCCGATTCTGGCACCGGCTTCTAAATCTTCTTTTTGCTCAAGGAATGAAAGTAAACTTAAATAAAGGGAACCAGTATAAATATTTCCTACATTTTTATTATATGTTTTACTTACTTCATAATTTTCTAGAAGTCTCTCCTGAACAGCCTCTGATCCTTCATCAATTACTGTTCGTAGTGCCTTTAAGCCCATTTTCGTATACGGCATATGGTAACAAATTGCTTCAAAGTCACTTAATTCAAGCCCTGATTTTTCTTTATATTGTTCCCAAACTTTTGAGAAGAAAGCAATGTACTGTTCATTTGAAAATTTACCGTCTACAAATGCTTCCTCTGAATAAACAGGACGCCAAAAATCCATAATATCTGCCGTATAATAGGCACTTTTTTCTTCCAATTCTAAAATACGTGGGTTTGCGCTAATCAACATAGCGCTAGCACCTGCACCCTGGGTTACTTCACCTGACGTATTTAATCCATATCTGGCAATATCGGAAGCAATGACTAACACTTTACTTTCCGGATGTAGAGCAATATGTCCTTTAGCTAATTGAAGAGCTGCGGTTGCTCCATAACAAGCTTGCTTTAATTCAATTGTACGTGCTTCAGGATTCAATCCTAACAATTGATGTACATAAATTCCAGCTGATTTTGAATGATCAATTCCCGATTCTGTCCCGAACATGATTAAATCAACTTTATCCTTGTCTTCTTCCGTCAAAATTTCTAATGCTGCATTTGCTGCCATCGTAACAGGATCTTGGGTAATTGGCGCTAAAGCCATTTTTTCTTGTCCAATACCGATTGTGAACTTTTCAGGTTCTTCCCCTCTGCTCTTGGCCAGATTATTCATATCTAAATATAAATGAGGCGTATAAAAGCCAATTTTGTCAATTCCAATCTTCATCTTCAATAATCTCCTTTGCGCATTCATTCTACCATTTATGAATAACTATTAGTGTGAGATAATTCACATAATTATCCTTCAATTTACTCAACAGATTTAATGATAATATAAGATAAAATAAAACACAATTGGAATACCGTTTGTTTTTTCTTCAAAATAAAAAAGCTACTCATTCATTTCAAATTACAATGGATGAGCAGCTTCATGTAGAAATTTATTCAAAGATATAATCTACTTCGTCTTTATTTTTATCTTTAACTACTTTCATATTAAATTCATCCAAAAACCATGAATCACGTTCATTAAAGAAAAAGGTGATTCCTTCCACTTCTTCTTTAATAGCTATATCACTAGACTCGCCAACTGAAACACCTAAAAAATAATTCGGATGTGCTGTAGGTATACCACCGTATATTTTTACAAAGAATTGTACGTAATCGCCGGAATCTAGACTCATTTCTTCCTTAAACCATTTCGCTGCTTCTTCACTAATAGAAAATCTTCCCATATTTCCACCTCTTTTGGATTGTTACGCTTCAGAATGTATTTTGTATCATATACTATTTAATGAAATCAGCATATACTCTCATTTTACTTCATATGGTAGCCATATTTCTACTATAACTCTTTAACATCACATAATGTTCACATAAGCACAAACTTAGTATTCCCTTATCCAGTTACGTTAAACTCCAATTCACTTTTCAATTTTCATTAAATAGGAGGTTTAATGACCGTAACCCGCGATTAAAACCCATGGACAGAACATCCATGGGTGAAATTTTCATTCATTTAATTGTACGTCAAAACCGACCAGATTTAAAAATTCCATATAATATGGCGAGAAACATCAATATAGCTACAACAAATCCAATTTCGATGACAGGGATATCCCAAAGTAGTGTAGATTGCCTTACCACAGCGGATCCGATAATAAGCCCTGTCATAATAATACTAAAGGAAAGTAAAACAATACTAAAGGATAAACGGTTGCTAATTTGATCTAATTTTTTTAAGGAACGATCCAAACTGGGAATATTAATTTCTAAACGAACTTTTCCTTTGTTAATTACCGATTTTAACTCATTGATCGTTTCAGGCAGTTCGGTTACAATTTCACTGTATTCCATTAAATCATTCAAAATATTTTCAGCAATCTTTTTTGGGTGATAGCGTTGTTTAAGAAGTTGACTTCCGAAAGGTTCCGCCATTTTCACTATACTTAATTCAGGATCTAACCGCTCTACTATTCCCTCTATCGTAAGTAAAGTTTTTCCTAGTAATGTTAAGTCTGAAGGAAGATGAATATGATGATTATATGTTACTGTAAATAGATCGTTCACAGATTCATCTAAGCTTACTCGACTAAGGGGAACATCATAATATTTTTCTCTAAGCAGGTCGACATCTGCACGCAATTTCTTCATATCGGTATCCTCCGGAATGACACCCATACGATTGATCGCTTTAATAATTCCATCTGTGTTTTGGCGCATCAAAGCGATGATAAACGAAGATAAATGTTTCTTCATATCAGCTGTAACCCTGCCTACTGAACCAAAATCTAAATAGACGATCTTTTCATCTGGAAGAACCATTATATTACCTGGATGCGGATCTCCATGAAAGAATCCCTCTATAAAGATTTGGTAAAATAATGATTCTACAATACGTTCAGCTATCTGTTCGTTGTTTACGCCAGCAGACGCTAATTTAGCTTCTTCATTAAGTTTCGTGCCATCTATAAACTCCATCGTTAATACCCGTTTCGTTGAAAAATCCCAATAAACCTTTGGAACATAGATGTTTGGGTCATCGATAAATTGCTTAGCAATCTTTTCAGCATTGTAACCTTCAACTGTATAATCTAATTCATTTTTTAAGGATTTAGAAAATTCTTCGATAATATCTTTTACTTGATACCTTGATGCCCATTCCACTCGTTGTTCGGCTAGATTTGCTAAATTACTTAGAATTTCTAAATCAGTATGCACCTTTTCCTCGATTTCAGGGCGCTGGATTTTAATTGCAACATCTTCACCTGTAAATAATATTCCTTGATGAACTTGACCTATAGATGCTGCGGCAAGGGGGTTTTCGTTAAATGTATGGAAAAGTTCTTCAATAGACCTCCCTAATTCATGTTCTATAATTTTTTTAGCTTCATGCTTCGAAAAAGGGGGAACATCATCTTGAAGCTTTTCTAGTTCCTTAATGATATCATCTGGGAACAAATCAGATCTCGTACTGGCAAATTGTCCTAATTTAATAAAAGTAGGACCCAAATCCTCTAAAATTAAACGAACCCTCTCTCCCATGGAATGGGTCTGATATTTGGATTGGTCTTTCGTAAATATTCTTTTAGGTAAAGAAAGCAGATCATGAAGACCAAGTTCCATAGCAATATACCCAAACCCATAACGTGAAAGTGCAAATACGATATCACGGTAACGTTGTATATGGCGAAGCCTGTTCCTTATAATAGATATCCCCCCTCAAACTAATTAGTAGAACCTTATTGCAATTGGTTTAATTGTAGCTCTAATTGTTCAATTCGCTTCTTTAATTCCTCTACTTCTTCTTTTGTAGCCACATTCATGTCAGCTTTTACTTGATCCATTTTTTGATTGATTTTATCATCTAATTTCTTTTTCGTTGCTTCACCACGCTCAACTAAATCAGAAACAAACTCACGTGATTCTTGTTGACTTAATTCGCCTTTTTCTACAAGCTCATCAACTACCTTTTCAGCTTGTTCTTTTGTAACGACCGCAAGCCCTAACCCTAAAGATAAACCTTTTTTAATTGTTTCCTTCACTAAAATCCTCTCCTTTTTATTTATAATTCAGCCTAAATGAATGAAGTTAAACTTAAGAGTAAATCTCTCTTTATATTAATTATATCAGTATTAACATTTGAAAGCTTTATTAAATATCATTCATTGTATATACCCTTTTTACTACTCCCTAATCCTATTTTACCCCTAAAAAGGAAAGACATAACTTATTTAAATAGTTAAAAGCATTAAGATTTAAGTTCATCTAAACCTCTCCTGACATCCCTTTTAAATTAGGCTGGTTTTAAATAACTAAAACTATAGTTACACACCATCGAAAAAATAGTAATTTATAACGTTAATGATATAAACTGCACAGTAATTTTATCTGGTATTCCTCACGCTTTAGACATACAGGGTTCGTTTATCTTACCTACAATGGGAAATTTCTCTCCCATGGGGAAAATAAAGACGGTTTATCTTACCCACCATGGGGAATTTCTCTCCCAAGGGGTAGATAAAGGTGGCCTATCTGCCCCAATGCTCTCAAGGATTTTTTTACTTTCATTCTGCGAAGGTCAAGTTTATTATCACTTCATGGAATAAGTTAGCTGCTTTTTCTTTTACTGTTTTTGAAACTGTTTCTTTATAAGCAACGATAAAACAAGTGGCAGGACCAGAAGTCTTCTTTAAATCTAAATCGGTTGTAAATTCCAATGACTTCCCTGCAAATAGTTGCTCTAATTCATATAAAATTCCTTTCGAACCGACTGGAATAAGTGTGAGAACGTTCTTTTGTTCAGCGAACCATTTAAACAAATCAAGCGGGGCAACGTTTGCTTCGTTTTCAATGACTTCATTGCCAACAAGCGGCTCCCCAATAACTGCTATCTTTACTTTTTCCTGTTCATCATAGCGTGGACGTTCCTTTTTTCTGCGCCCAATGACTGCCATACCTATCGCTGACTGAACAAGTGTAAAATTTGTCTCTGTACTTCCTGTAATTTCTAAATTATCGATGTCTAATTCGTTCATTCCGCGATGAATCCCTTTAATTAATTGCTCCCATGCCCCATCCCCAGAAAAATTATGAATCACAATAGAGAAAGGCTCAGCTCCTGCTGCAACACATTCCATCCAAGCCACTCTAAAATTATAATAAGCAACAACATCATAAGGAACTTGTACATCGTCTTGTTCGCGCATCCCAATTGATCCACTATTATCTGCTGCAATAACAAGTTCTTCCTCTTCATTTAGAGGGACTATCGCTACATCTCTTTTCAATTATTTTTCCTTATCCTTTCTGCGACCTTCACGGAAAACTTTAGCACTTCTTACATATTCCACATCAGCCACACCAAGTCGATGATTAATAAGCCTTGCTAGTGCAAAAAAGTAATCTGACAACCGATTTAAATATTGTAAGGTAACAGGTGGAATATTTTCTTCTTGCTTCATTAAAGAAACAACCAATCGCTCAGCTCTTCTTGTTATCGTTCTTGCAATATGAATTGTTGCGGAAGGTTTTGTTCCACCTGGTAAAATAAAGCGCTCGATATCTGGTGTTTCTGCAGTATAATCATCAACACGCTCTTCTAAATAATCAACCATTTCTTCTTTCATTTTGTTTTCTCTTTTTTTCGCAACACTTGCTAAATCGCCACCACAGTCAAAAAGCTCATGCTGGATTTTTTCAAGGTCTTCAAGTACATCAGAAAAGGTTTCTTTATCAAGTTCCGTCATTGCTCTGCCAACGAAACCATTTAATTCATCGACTGTTCCGTAAGCCTCCACACGAATATCATCCTTATCAACGCGGCCACCAATGATACCTGTTTTTCCTTTGTCACCAGTTCTCGTATAAATCTTCATTGATAATCTCCCCTTTTTTCATTTAAATTGTTGATTAATACCATACCAAATAACATCAAAACGCTCAGAATGCTTTACTAAATCCTGATAAAACCAGCCTGTTAGATCACGCCAAAGTCTGTCCTCTTGTTTGATTGGCACAATCCCTTTTGAAATATCTGTTCCGATTATAATTAATTGATGGCTTTCATCCTGTTTTTCCCAATCTAACCATCTCTTAATTAATACTCTACCATCATCACGATTAAATGTAGACCCTTTTTCTTCTATCTTTTTCTTTATCCATTGCTCCACTCCTTCCAAGATGATGCACGGAGTATCATACGTTAATAAATCTTCAGGACAAGGGGTACTTTTATAAGCGGATAGCCAAGTATAAGATGTATTATTTAATTCATATGTCTTTTTGACCCAGTTTGCTTTTCCATTGTAGGCACCTCCTGTAATGACATGCATTTCTCGTTCCTCCTTAAATCTTCTTTTGACCAATTCAACTGATATCCAGCACCATGGGGAATCTGCCATTCAAAAAACGATTTACTACCTGGAGTATATGTTGTAAGCAAGTGGCGAATAACTCCACCATGAGTCACAATTACAGCGCTTGAAGCATTTGTTTCAAGTATTTTTTCCACCACTTCCCTCCAGCCCCTTCCGATTCTCTTTGTAAATGCATGAAAGGATTCACCATCTGGTGGACAACCTGAAAATGGATCAGATAACCAATTGATATAGGAAGTTTCTCCTTTTAATTGCTCATATGTTTTTCCTTCAAATATGCCAAAGTTCATCTCTTTCATATCTGGTACACAATGAATTTCTTGATGAGGAAATAATATTTCAGCTGTCTCGGTACAACGAAGCAATGGACTAGAAAAGGTGACATCAGGCTGAAAAGAATGATCTATTAAACGAAGCGCTTCTTTCCCTTTTTCACTCAGTGGGGAGTCGGTCCAGCCAATATACGCTTTTCTTTCATTTTCCTTTGTCATCCCATGGCGAAGTAATGTAATAGCCACACAATCATCCATAGAAACGTTTCAGCTCCTTCTGTAGATGCTCCAGTAACGTCCCCTGTAATACCGCCAAACCATTTTAATGCCTTTCTTCTTAGTAGAATAAACATGGTGTATGTTGTTAGGAGCATGATAAGTAAAAAGGGCAAAAGCTCCATCGATAACAATGAACCCACTGCTAACACGATGATAATGTAAAAGGGATAAATCCAAAGTGTTTTCGGTTGCGTTGCTTCTCTATAAAAATGAGCCATACCTTTTTCTTTAGCTAAGGGAACTTTTGTTAACATCATACCCATTAATATTTTCCCGAAAAAAGGAATAACGAATAGAAAGAAACACGTTAAAAAATTTGCCATTAAAATAACTTCATAGATAAAAAGAAAACGTGCCGCAAGCAAGACGATGACACTTAGTACACCGAATGCACCTATATTGGCATCTTCCATAATCCGGAGCCGGTCCTCTTTGTTCCGATAAGAGAAGTAGGCATCACTCGAGTCCATCCAACCGTCTAAGTGTAGCCCACCAGTAAGAATGATGCACAAGAGCCATATGATAAAAGCAATGGCGAGGGCTGAAAGATGAGTCCATTCTATAAGAAGATAGAAAGACCCCGCAAAGATTATCCCTTGAATCAGCCCTAAAACAGGAAACGTTTGTACCGCCCTTTCGATATTCTTTTTTTCCATTGGAACTTCCTTTGGAAAAGGGATGATACTAAGAAATTGCAGATTTAAGATGAATCCATATAAATAAGATTTCATCGCATATCCCACTGTTCGATTATTTCTATAATCTGTTCCCAGTTAAGATGTTGCTTCATCTTTTGTGCCAGAGATTCTATTTGATCATCTGTTGGCAAGCTGGAAGTAGTAGCATTACAGTTTTTATCTAGTAGATCCATATTATCTTCCTCTTCTATATCATGATCAATATATGGTAAAACACCAAGGACAGGAAGATTCGTCTTTTGTTCCATTAACCGAATTCCATTTTGGAACAGTGACTTCTTTCCTTGAAATTTATTAATAATAATCCCTTTGACTCGCTTTCTTTCTTCTGGTGTGAGCAATTCAAGTGTACCTACAATACTTGCAAATGCTCCACCTTTGTTAATATCTGCTACGAGTATCACAGGCACATCTGCAAGTTCTGCTGTTTTCATATTAGCAACGTCTTGGTCCTTTAAGTTCAGTTCCACTGGACTGCCTGCACCTTCTATAACAAGCGAATCATACTGTTTATGTAATTGATCCAATGATGTTTGAATCGTTTTGATCCACTTTTCATAAACATATTTATGATTTTTTGTTCTCTTAAATATTCCAGCTTCTTTTCCAAGTAAAATGACTTTAGATTTCTGCTCCCCTAATGTTAATGAGGTTGGATTCATGAAAGTGGAGGCTTTCGTTTTAGCCGCTTTCGCCTGAATAGCTTGAGACTTAGCGATTTTTTCACCTTGTGAGTTTATGTGAAAATTTTGGGTTACATTTTGTGCTTTAAACGGAGCAACCTGATAACCACTCTCATAAAGCAAGCGGCAGAAAGCGACTGCAATGAGGCTTTTTCCGACACTTGAAGCGGTTCCTTGAATCATTATTCCTTTCATACTTGGCATCGCTCCTTCATTAAAACAGGTATACCTGCTTCTACCAAGTAAGCCTTTGTTGCCTGCTTTACTATAGCTTGGTGAAGTTTTCCGAGTAATGATGCATAGGACTTCGTTAATAATTCGCTTGAAAGTGGTTCGTTCAGCACTTCATTGGAAACAATAATAAGGGTTTGAGTTTGTCTTAGGATTGCATCAATCCCTTTTAATATTCTATGATACGTTTCTTCCTGGTACTGTTCATCACTCGAGTTATATTCATCTCGGAAAAGCTCATTGGATAAAAGGACCGTTAAACAATCAAGTAACACAATATCTGAATGAGTAAATTCCAACATATGCATATCAACGGTTTGTTCACGCGTTTTCCAGGAAACATCGCTAGAGTTTCTCTGCTCCTGATGGCGCTTAATCCTATCAATCATCTCTTTATCTGATTGTTTTGAAGTGGCAATATAATGAAGACTTCTTTTCATATTTTGTACTCGCGAAATCGCTAATGTTTCAGCAAACGAACTTTTCCCACTTCTTACCCCACCTGTAATGAAAATTAACTCTCCTGTTTCCATTGCGTTAGCGCCTCCATAAGGACATTGTTTTCCTCTTCTTGTCTAATAGCAAAGCGGAGCCATCTTCCATCTAATCCGGGAAAATTTTCTGTATGCCTTGGAACAATTCCTTTTTTTAGTAAATAACTGATAAGAGGGAGCTGGTTCTCTAACGAAGGATCTTTCAATAAATAAAAATTAACTTTACTATTAGAAACATGATATCCTAAGCTTTTTAATTCAGTCGTGATTCGTTTTCTTTTCCTATGAATAAACTGCTTTGTTTTACGGACATATTCCTTTTCGTTTAAGATTTCTTTTCCTGCTTCAAGCGCTAAAGCATTCACACTCCAGTGTGGCTGTAAACTTTTCAGTTTGGCTACTAACTGTTTATTTGCCATTAAAAATCCTAGCCTTAAACCTGCAATGGAATACATTTTTGTTAGCGAACGAATAATGATTAAATAGTCACTTTCTGTCACAAACTTAGAAAGACTTTGCTCTTTCTCTAAAAAGTCATAGAATGCTTCGTCAACGATAAGATAACAATTATTTTCTTCACAGGATTTTAAAATTTCTTTTAACTGGGAGTTAGAATAGGTCATTCCCGTCGGATTATTTGGATGACATAGAAATAAAGCATCTAAAGAAGCAAGTTGATTTGATACTTCCTCCATATCCAAAATCCAATACTTTTCTAAGAGATTGATATATGTAACATGACAGCCATAAGCTTTAGTAACTTTCTCATACTCGGAAAAAGTAGGTTGAACAATTCCGATATGTTTGCCAGAAAAATAGCTTGCAATTAACGTGATCAGCTCTGCCCCACCATTTCCAAGCATAATCGACGCTTCATCAATCCCTTCTTTATCCGATATCATATGAATGAGATCTTTCCCATTTGGATCAGGGTAATCTTCAATAAAATGAAACCACTCTGACCACTTTTCTTTTAATTTCCTAGGAGGACCAAACGGATTTAAATTAACACTAAAGTCAATAATCTCGTCAGGCATCGGTATTTTAAGGGATTCATATAAATAATCTGGATTAGATCCATGTAATGGTAAATTCAAAAGTAATTCCTCCTAAAACTAAGATGGATAAAAAAAGAATCACCGTTCGTTTCATAATTTTAATACTTTCTCCAATATAGTCAAGGTGAAGGCTGTTTATCGGGTCTCCCATTTCCATTCGATAGGATTTCTGTCCTTGATAATAGTTGATTCCACCTAGGCGAATACCAAGAAGAGCAGCAACCGCCGCTTCTCCCCATCCACTATTTGGGCTTGGATGTTTTTTAGCATCACGAAGTAAAATGGACCATGATTTTTTGTATCGCAATTGTTCTGGGCGGTAACTGAGCATCATCATAAATCCAGTCAGTCGTGCAGGTAACCAATTCACGACATCATCTAATTTTGCAGATGCCCATCCGAAATCTTCATAAGTATTGTTTTTATAGCCAACCATTGAGTCACACGTGTTAATAAGTCGGTAAGTAAAGGCAAACGGCGCTCCGCCAATAGCGGCCCAGAATAATGGAGCGGTTATTCCATCACTCGTATTCTCCGCAACCGTTTCAACCGTGCCTCGTACAATTTCTCGTTCCGCTAATTGATCAGTATCTCGACCTACGATATAGGAAAGTTTTTCTCGAGCTTCATCTAAATCACCTTTTTTAAGCGGAACTTCAACCTGAAGAGCAGCTTCTTCAAGCCCTCTTTGAGAGATGGTTGTTGCAATGAGAATAGCTTCAATCCCCACGCCAAGTATTGGATGAAAGAAATAGGAAAGTGCTACCAGCCCAACAGATAAACTAAATACAATAGCAATTAAAATGATGAGCATTAGGACTCCTTTTAACTTACGATTGGATCCATAATTCCACATCTTATCAAAAAAGCTAATTAGCTTTCCAAAGCCTTTTACCGGATGAGGCCAGTTTGGTGGATCACCTATAAGCATGTCAATGAATACAGCCAACACAATGGCAATAAAATGGTATATCATGGTGTGTTGTTCCTTTTAAGATAGTTTTTTAAAGCTTCTTTCGTACATTGGTAAACTCCTTTACCAACGAGACGCCCTAGTGGAGTAGACGTTCCCCCATAGGGAAGCATTTTTCCGCGTTGTGATGCTCCAATTAATATGCTATCTGTAGATGTACCAGTCGCTATTGTATTTGTTTCTATATCTTTGATTCCCATCTCTTGAATTGCTGACACTTTTGCTTCAGTTCCTGTCATAATTGACTGTATAAACGCTTCTTCACTTAGTTCTCCATTAATGAGAACCCAGATATTAATCGTACCTGGCTTAAATTCGATGGTACGTTCTTTTCCTAAGGAAGCGTCCACCGCATTTCCAACACCTGCAGTTACAACAATTAATGCAGAAAATCCATCCGCTTCTACAACACAATAGTCTCCGTCACTTAATCTGGCAGCGGTCATCATACCTACTGTATCGTTAGGATAAAACCCATTTTTTTCTAAATACTTTCTCATTTCAAGCTTATGATCTGTACAATTATAATTCTTATCTACATGCCGATTGACAAATGCAGTATACCATCCAACACCTGATCCCGTCACACCGGAAGACATTGTTCGTAAAGGTTCCTCCGTTTTTAATGTAATTCTTTCCTCCGTCACTTTCAATAAGTCTTTTGTAATGATTAGATCTTCTTGTTTATTCGAAAATGTAGGAACAAGCATCATCTGGGTTTTTGGCACCTTTGGGTGTGGATGCTCTTCAATCGCAGTTTCGTAAACATTTATAATTCTTTCTCTTTTCAACACTTCATTCGATGTATCACATATTACTTTTCTTCCTTCTTCCAGCAGAAGCAGACGATCACAGTACAGTCCGGCTAGATTCAAATCATGGAAAATCGAAATAACGGTTAAGTTTTTTTCGTTGGTCCATTCTTTTAACACATCCAGCAATTCTTTTTGATAAGCAAGATCCAAATGATTGGTCGGTTCATCCAGCAAAAGAATTTCTGGGTCCTGTGCAAGTGCTTGCGCTAGAAAAACACGCTGTCTCTCTCCACCAGATAACATATCAATCGGATCATTTCGATACTCAAAAACGCCTGTTTGCTTCATCACGTCCTGGATGATTGACTCATCCTCTTCACTGGTCGATTGAAACAAACCACTTTGGTGAGCATATCTCCCTAATGAAACCGTTTCTTTAACTGTATAGCTAAATGTTTGTGCTGAATGTTGAGGGAGAACTGCAACTAATTTAGCAAAGTTTTTTGCTGAATACTTAGATACTTGTTTCCCTTTGATCCGAATCTCTCCTTGTTTTAATGGCAAAATGCGACTGATTGTTTTTAATAAGGTAGTTTTCCCGCTGCCATTCGGTCCAATCACACCAAAAAGCTCACCCTTATTCACTTGAAAGGAAATATCTTTTAAAACAGATTCATTAAAATAACCACCAGATATGTTTTTAATTTCAATCATGCTACCCTCTTCTTTCCAAACGATTTTTTGTCAAAATGACAGCAAAGATAGGAGCTCCAATCAGCGCGGTGATGACACCAATGGGTAATTCAGAAGGTGAGATAATCGTCCTTGAAACCAAATCAGCAAGGATGAGAAAACTTCCACCTGCTAGTGCTGATAATGGAAGTAAATGCACGTGATTCGGACCCCATAAGATTCGAATAAAATGAGGAATAACAAGACCAACAAACCCAATCGTTCCAGACACCGCAACTGCAGCACCCGTTAATATAGAGCCTGCAATCAAAATGCTCATTTTTTTTCGTTCCACATTTACTCCTAAATGCTTCGCTTGTTCTTCTCCAAAAGACATCGCATTTAACTCTTTGGCGTGAAACATTAAAATAACAGAACCAACGATGAAAAAAGGGAAAATAATTTTAATGTGGTCCCAACCTCTCATCGAGACACTTCCTAATAACCAGCCAATGATTTGCCTTAATTCATCACCAGTTAAAGCGATCATTAAAGAAATAAGTGCACCTAAAAAAGAACTGAAAATAACACCTGTTAAAATAATTGTTTCCACCCGCATCGTGCGATCAATTCGCTGAGCGAAAAAAAGAACGATAAAAATGGTAATAAATGAAGCGATAATACTGAATACAGGTAATGTAAAAGAACCTAAAACTGGAAGTGACAGCCCAAAAAAGATAGTGACCACAGCACCAACAGAAGCACCTGAGGAGACACCTAGTGTATAAGGGTCTGCCAGTGGGTTACGTAGGAGACCTTGAAAGGCACCTCCTGCAATTGCAAGAGATGCCCCTACAAGACCTGATAATAAAACACGTGGCAGTCGAATATTCCAGACAATGTTAATATACATCGAATCCACAGCATCTGACGACAATCCTGGAATTATTTTAGAAAAAACAATTTGTATAATACTTGTAAACGGAACAGAGACCGTTCCAATGGACGTGCCTAAAAGAATCGTAAAGACGACTAAAATGATTAAAGTAATGTACGCTATAAACTTATTCTCCGAAAACATCCGGATAAATTGCTTTTGCAAGAGTCTCCGCTCCTTCTACTAAACGAGGGCCTGGACGACTAATAAGATCTGTATCCACCTGAATGACTTGTTCATTCTTTACTGCTTCTATATCTTGCCATGCATCACGAGCTAAAACGTCACCTACTGGATCTTCCGTATAATCATAACTTAATATGATGACTTCTGGATTTTTTTCCACGATAGTTTCTTCGTTTAATTCTACCCAGCCTTCCTCATCTTCAGCGATATTTATCGCATTTATTTTAGTTAAGATTTCATTTTCAAATGTATTGTTACCTGGAGTAAAGATTTCAGGTTCTGGTGAAATTTCAATAAATACCTTTTTCATATCTTCTTCACTAATTTCACTTGCTTTTTCTTCTAAAGCAGTAAGGTCATCCTGCATCGTAGTAATGATTTCTTCCCCTTCAGTTTCGGTTCCTGTTGCAGTCGCCATCATTTCAATAGATTCATATACTTCGTCAAAATTGGTTGCATCATTCATTGTTAATACGGTTAAGCCCGATTCTTTTAATTGTTCAAGTCCATCTGGGTCATTTGATGGATGAGCTAAAACCAAATCAGGCTCCAACGCTAAAATTGCTTCAATATTTAATTCTAATCCTCCAATTTTTTCTTTCTCCAGCGCTTCTTCTGGATAGTTATCATGGTCGGAAACCCCAACAATTTTATCACCAAGACCAAGTGCAAATGCTAATTCCGTATTACTTGGGATTAGTGACACAATTGCTTCTGGTTCTTCTTCAATCGATACTTCTTCTCCATTCCCATCTTCAACCGTCACTGGAAACGCAGACTCTTCATCAGTTGACTGTTCCGTTTGTTCTGTACTTTCTTCTTCCGTATTATCCGTTTCATTTTCGTCTGTCGTTCCTCCACAGCCTACTAAAACGCCAATCATAAGTAATAATGAAAGTAAAAATATATTAAGCTTTTTCAAGTTCCATTCCTCCTGTTATAAAAAACTTGTAGATCTTGTATTACAATCATTGTTACGTAAATATACTTTTTCCCATTAAAAAAACATCTCCAATAACAGAGATGTCTGAATAGATTAAATGGGAATAAAAATCCCTCGATTAACCGCTTCATACACCCCCTATCCGCGTAGGTTTATTGGCGCATTAAAATAAGGCAGGTCTCCTGACTCATGGCTCGATAGATTGCTCCTTCCCATGCGTCATTGCACAGTGGATTATTACAATCTTTTACCATTTACAGTGGCGGGACCGTGTTGGATTTTCACCAAACTTCCCTATTAAGTCTTGTTTAAAAGACACCTTATTCACTAGCATTATGTAATTTTTGCGCTAATTTGAGTATACACTAAGCCTTTTTAATTTAAAAGAATAAGACATGAAGTATGTTTCATTTTGTCGATTTTTCACTCAACTTTCTCTTCAAATCCAGTTAACTCGTTTTTAGAAGATAGTTTTTATTTAATTTGTGCTTCCTCTTCTTTTCTTTGCTTAAATTCTTCTTTTATTGCGGTCAATGTATCTGGCTCCGTTACTAATCGTAATGCTGTTAAGCCAAGTGCCTTTGCTCCAGTGATAAGCGCTTCGTCACCTTTTTTGGAAATAGCTGCTTCCCTAAATGGGACGGTGTGAGGAGTAAGGTCATCAGCGCCAATCTTGAGGTAAGGGTGAATCGTTGGGACAACTTGGCTAATGTTCCCGGCATCTGTTGATCCCATTCCAGCCCCTTCAGTAATTGTTTCTCCTAATTCTTCAATTACTTCTTTAAAAACTTCATTATAAGCGTCATTTAATAACAAATTGTCAACTTCATTTTGAATGGCGATAACATTTAGTTCAGCTCCTGTTGCTAAAGCAGCTCCTTCAGCAATTGCCTTTATTCTTTTTGTTACATTATTTAAACGTGTTCGGGTTGCTGCACGAATATAAAATCTAGCCTTAGCATAATCCGGGACAATATTAGGAGCATCACCACCATGTGTAATAATTCCATGAATCCGAACATCATCAGAAACATGTTCTCTTATTGCATTGATTCCATTAAAAAGTTGAATAACTGCGTCTAAAGCATTGATTCCTTTATCTGGGGAAGCAGCGGCATGTGCAGATTTGCCTATGTATTCAAAATCAAGTGGATCAACAGCCAAAGAAGGTTTTGTTAAACTTGTTTGGCCATTTGGATGGATCATCATTGCCGCATCAATTTCTTCTGTTAATCCGGATTTAACAAAACTACCTTTTGCACTTCCATTTGGTCCCCCTTCTTCAGCAGGAGTCCCAAACACAACTGCTTCTCCACCAGTTTCATCAATAACCTTACTAAATGCAATGGCCGCAGCTACACTCATTGTTCCGATAATATTATGTCCACAAGCATGTCCAAGTTCTGGCAGGGCATCATATTCCGCTAAAAAGGCAATCGTCGGGCCTAATTTCACCGATTTTTTTCTCGCAACAAAAGCTGTTTTATGGCCGGCAACTTCTTTCTCAACAGTGAACCCTTCGTCTTCAAGAAGATTTATTAATAATCTTGATGCGTAAAATTCCTCGTTTCCAATTTCCGGATTCCCGTGAATATCATGGCTTGTCGCAATATAACGTTTTTTGTTTTTCTCAATATCATTGATAATTTCTTCTTTAAAATTTGTTTGTAAAGATGTCATTATAAAAGCCTCCTATATTCCCTAAATATTTATAAAACCCCGTAATAAAGAACTGCATTGACTACCAACCAATTTCTTCTAAAGGAACAAATGTAGGAATTAATGTCCCGCCATATTCTTCTTCAATAAATTCCGCAGTATCTTCTTCCTGGAAAAGTTCTGCCAATCTTAGTAGAGTTTCATTATCTTTATCTTCTTCTCTAACCGCGATAATGTTTAAGTAATCAAAAGCTGTTTCGTCCTCATGAAAAATGGAATCTTGAATAGGATTCAGTCCTGCATCCCTAGCAAATCCATTATTAATAATACTCGCGTCTACATCTTCCATTGCTCTTGGAGTTTGTGCCGGGGCCATTTCTACAAGTTCAAGATTTTTCGGATTGGCCACGACAGCTTCTGAAATAGAGCCAAGTCCATCATAATCGTCAACAAGCTCAAGAAGTCCAGCTTCCTGCAGTAAAAGCAATGCCCTTCCTTGATTTGATGTATCATTTGGGATAGCAATAGCTGCACCATCTAGAATACCATTGATGTCTGTATATTTATCAGAGTATATCGCCATTGGAGCAAGATATGTAGTTGCAATAGGAACAAGATCTAGATCATGTTCTTTTATAAATTCATCAAAATAAGCAACCGTTTGAAATGAATTGACGTCCAATTCGCCATCCCCTAAAGCTGTATTAGGCTGAACATAATCATTAAAGGGAATAATTTCAATATCAATCCCTTCTTCTGCTGCCTTCTCAGCTACAAAATCCCATGTTCTCGTATCTGTTCCACTAATACCTAGTTTAACCTTCTCCCCGTCATCACTTGAACAAGCTGCTGCGATTAGAATTAAAACAATAAATTGAATACCGAATAAGATTTTTTTCTTCATGATTTTCCTCCTAAATTATCTTCTGCGTATTTTGTTAGATAAAAAGTTACCAAGTGATTGTAATCCCTGAACCATAATAATTAGAATAACGACTGTAATCATCATCGTAACGGTATCAAAACGTTGATATCCATATGTAATGGCAAGATCTCCGATACCACCGCCACCAACTGTTCCAGCCATTGCTGAAGCGCCGATAAGACCGATTGTTGCAATCGTGAAATTAACAACTAAAGAGCTAAGAGCTTCCGGCAATAGAAACCTAAAAATAGTTTGCGATGGTGTAGCTCCCATTGCGTTTGCTGCTTCAAATACTCCTTCATCAATTTCTAAAAGAGAACTTTCTACTAATCTAGCAATGTAAGGTCCAGCATAAAAAACCATTGGCACGATAGCTGCTGAAGTACCGATGGACGTTCCGACAATGAAACGAGTAAGCGGAATGATTGCCACTAGTAATATAATAAAAGGAATGGAACGAAAAATATTAATGATAAAATTTAATACCGTGAAAACAGATTTATTCTCAAGTATTTGTCCTTTCCGTGTTACCAATAAAGCAATTCCTAAAGGTAAACCTAAAATAATAGAAAATAGAAAAGATATGCTGACCATTTGAATCGTTTCTATAAGAGCTTCAATAATTTGGTCAGAATTAACTAGCATGTGAAATCACCTCATTGAAATTTATTTGTTTTGTTTCCAAATATGTCAAAGCGCGACTCACTTCAGATTCAGAGCCTTGAAATTCAACAATTAAATTACCGAATGGAATCCCCTGGAGTTCTGTAATATTACCAAATAATACATTCACATCGATAGCGAACGTTTTTGCCAGTTGTGACAAGAGTGGCTTACCAGCTGATTGACCAATAAAATTAATCCGAAACACATTTTGTGAACCATTATTATTTTCAATCTTTTCAATAATAGATTGTGGAATTTGATCATGCATGACAGTATTGACGAAATTTCGTGCTGTCTTGGATTTCGGCTGGGAAAAAACATCAAAAACAGTTCCTTCTTCAATGATTTCACCGGCTTCCATGATTGCGACACGATCACATATTTCACGAACAACTGACATTTCATGAGTAATCATTAAAATCGTAATATTATATTCTTCATTAATTTTTCTTAACAGCTCCAGAATCGAGCTTGTCGTTTGTGGGTCAAGGGCAGATGTCGCCTCATCACAAAGTAAAATGGATGGTTTTGTTGCCAACGCTCTCGCGATCCCGACACGCTGTTTTTGCCCACCGGAAAGCTGATCTGGATAAACTTTCGCTTTATCTGACAAGCCAACAAAATCTAGCAATTCATAAACCCGTTGTTTTATCTTATCTTTTGGCATTTTATTAAGAATAAGCGGCATAGCGATATTTGCATACACTGTTTTCGAATTTAGCAAATTAAAATGCTGAAAAATCATTCCGATATTCTTTTTTACTTGACGTATTTCTTTTTCTGATAATATAGATAAATCATGACCATCTACAATAACTTTACCGGAAGTCGGCCGCTCCAAATTATTGACACAGCGAAGGAGTGTACTTTTACCTGCTCCACTAAATCCAACAACACCGTATATTTCACCCTTGTTAACCTTTAAATCGACATTATTTAGTGCTTTGATTTGTTTTTCACCATTCGTGTATATTTTTTCAACATTTTGAAAATTAATCATTAAATAACTCCTCCTCTTTTATAAAATGTCTATTGAAATTTATTATTTATCGTATCACCTCTAAAATAAAACCATCTGTCCATATTTTGAAAAAGAATGATCCAAATAAAAAATCCTTCTTCATAGAGAAGAAGGATTTTACAAGGATATAAATCACTTTGACTTGTAAAAGAGCTCTTCTTATCTCCCAAGCATATGCTTGCTGGAATTGGCACGGTACATCCGCCCGTTGCCGAGGTATCATAGGGCCAGTCCCTCCACCTCTCTGGATAAGAATATAAAGCAATCGTATTAAATTCTTTCTTTTTCATTTGTATAGACGAAAATTATCAAAAAATTGATTTTTAATATAATAAACACTATACACTTAAGAAAAACAATTGTCAATAAGTTTTATTGGAAACACGTTATTTAATTAAAATCGATATCGATTCGTTTCCCAATATGGAGTAAAAAACATTAACGATTACTCTTGTTCATTTCTGATTGAAGGTTTTTCTCTTTTACCATCTTACTATCAGTATCACTATATATATGAGTGTCCCTGCCGCCAGTTGTTTTTGCAATAAATTCTTTCGCCTCATTATAAGTCAGACCCAACTTCCGACTTTGTTCTCTTAGCGCCTCAATATCTCTTTGCCGATTATTCAATCTAAATACACCTCCACGCTCATAGCTTGTGTAAAAAGATTGATTCCATGAATGTAATTTTTAAAGGCAGCTTGGGAGCGCCATATGAATCTACAAACAAAACGAAAGGATTTTATCGATAGAGAGCTTCTCTCGGTCAAAAATCATCTGAAACGAAAAATTTTAATCGAGAGAAGCCTTCTCTCGTTCAAAGTTCAACTGAAACGAAAAATTTTAATCGAGAGAGAGAGCTTCTCTCGGTCAAAATTCATCTGAAACTAAAAATTTTAATCGAGAGAGGCCTTCTCTCGTTCAAAGTTCTACTGAAACGATGAGTTTTAATCGAGAGAGGAATATAATAAAAAAATGACTCAAATCATCAATTTGATGATCGAACCATTTATAAGTTATTTTTTGATATATCTGTTCTAGTCTCTATAACATTTTGTTAAATTCGAAGGCTTTCCTGCAAACAGCTGAAGGACCCTTATAGCACCCTACAATTTCTTTTAATCATACCAATTCTTTGGACTCCATAATGTCCCGTCTAATTCGCCTTCCATTTGGAACATTCGTTTATCTTGTTCGATAATGATCTCTTTTGTTGCTTTAATCAATGCTTTATCATAGAAATCAGCTTTATGATAGAGCTCATCTAATTGTTGTAAAATCCACTCATTTTTTTCTTCCAACGTCGCCCCTCCATTAATACATTTGATCAATAACAACTTTCAATTCGTTGATGGACATCCTATTTTCCTCAATAAGCTCTATTGTATGTTGTATTATATTGTCTGCCTCTTGACCTATATCTTCAGGATCCATCTTTTGAAGTTGTTTTATAATCCAGGCTTCCTTCGCTTCCAAACTATCGTCATTTGAATTTGTAAGGTATTGTTGATAATTAATCAGTAATTCCATTTTCTCTTCATCGGTCATATATGCAAATTGAAAAACGGTAAATGGCGCCAAATAAACCATACCTGTTTTATGGGCCATTGCTTGGAACGGTTTCATTAATTCGGATATACTGTATAATTCTCTTCCACCTGCCTGATATTCCCGTTCATGCACACCAATCATAAATACAAGACCAAATTCTTTGCCGGCGAGTTTATCCCCTTGTTTACCATGTGCAAATCCGTCTGTAAGAACCTCATCTTGCCAATGTTTTAAAAAGGCCGGTGAACTATACCAATAAAAAGGAAACTGGAATATTATCCGGTCGTGTTCTTCTAATAAACGATGTTCTTTGTCCACATCAATTTTTCCATCTGGATATACTTCCTCAAGGTGGTGAACCGTAACCCCTTCATTTTCAGGAATGACACTTAGTAAAAACTGTTGACTGCTCGATTCTAAAATCGAAGGATGTGAAATAATAACTAATGTTTTCATGTAGCTACACACTTCCAATATCAAAATAATTAATTTATATCCTATCATACGTCATGAATAGAACAGAAGACAACTAAATCATGTTCCTTTGGATGAATTTTTAATAGAGAATCTGTATAATACAATTAGAAATAAATCAATGAGTTATTTAAAAAGAGAGGGATTGTAATTTGACCATTCATTTTGAACTTCGATTTGAAGATCTTCTTGCTCTTCAAAAATATGTTATCCAATATTCATTTACCCATCATGTAAAACGAATGTATTTTAAATGGATTACTGCCATTTTATTAGCCATTCTTCTTATACTTTTGGTGAATATAACGATAACAACTGCCCTTATCAGTTTAATTATCGCTGCTATATATTTTCTTATTGCTCCGAATCTATATAATACGTTTGCGTTTTGGAGATATCAAAAGCAAATGGAAACAAAAGATTACACACCTATTTTAGGTTCGTGTAAAATGGAGCTATTAGAAACTGGTATTTTAAGAATAATGAATGGAAAAGAAACGTTTTTTGGGTGGGAACGATTTGAAAAATTAGGCGAAGATGAGGAGCATTATTTTTTATGTGAATCAGACTTAAACGCTCTAATCGTCCCAAAGCAAATGGATAATACAGATAAAAGCTCTTCTTTTCATCAACTCATTGAGCAAAATGTAAAACAATTAAAAGGGGAAAAAATTAGAATGATTACACAAATTATTTTAGATACAACACCAATTCAAGTGGAGAATTTTTCGCATACAACGATTTCAGATCAGCATAATCCTGATATACTGCGTAAAGTTACATTTGATTTTGAGGTAACAAGTGAAACGTATCATGATATAACAACACTTCTTTATAAAAATGACTTTATGGTGACTATTCCTGGAAAAAATATTCACTTCCAAGCGCACATCTCAAATTATTCCACGTCGATAACTAACTTATATGAAGAAGATCAAGTAGGAACTTTCCATCTTGAATTAGTTGAAAAAACTGATGTACGAGTTTAATGAATAAATTTAGATATGAATGAAAATAACCGGTAAGAATATGCTATAATATAGCCATTAATCTTAATGTGGGAAGGATGAAATGATGCTACTAACGATTATCATTATAGCAATCATCGTAGTGATCGGAATATTTTTGATGACTACTTACAACAGTTTGGTAAAATACCGAAATTGGGTGAAAGAATCTTGGAGTCAAATTGATGTTCAACTAAAAAGACGTCATGACTTAATTCCAAACTTAGTTAATACTGTAAAAGGTTATGCTGCCCATGAAAAGGAAACTCTTGAAAAAGTCATTCAAGCACGTAACCAATTAGTGAGTGGAACACCACAAGAGCGAATCGATGCGGACAACCAAATTCAAGGCGCTTTAAAATCAATTTTTGCCCTGTTCGAATCATATCCTGATTTAAAAGCAAATCAAAATTTCTTGAATCTACAGGAAGAATTAACGGCTACGGAAAATAAAGTAGCTTATTCACGGCAACTTTATAATAAAACAGTAGCAGATTACAATATCAAGCGAGAATCTTTTCCAACAAATATTATTGCCGGTATATTCAATTTTAATCACGAAGAACAATTAACGATTCCGGAAGAAGACCGTGAAGTACCAAATGTGGAATTTTAACGAGGGACATGTATGCTATATAAACAAATTTTACAAAATAAGCGAAAGACTGTGTTGCTCGTCACTTTGTTTACAGTACTCGTTTTAGCTATCGGATGGGCGATTGGTTATTTATTTGGTAATGATCCGTATACTGGTTTGATTATTACAGGCGTCATTTTAGCCATCTATTTACCAATTACCTATTTCTCTGCCAGCTCACAAGTACTCGGTATGGCAGGAGCACGGGAAATAAAAAAAGAAGATCACCCTCAACTTTTTGGCATTGTTGAAGAATTATCCCTTGCAGCAAGAATACCAATGCCAAAAGTCTATATTGTTCATGATCCTGCTCCTAATGCCTTTGCTACGGGGATCAAACCTGAAAAAGGAGCAGTGGCATTCACAACAGGACTACTGGAAAAACTTAACCGTGAGGAATTATCCGGTGTAGCAGCACATGAAATTGGCCATATTCGGAACTATGATATTCGTATAATGACCATTTGTATTGCCTTAGTTGGGGTCATTGCAATCATAGCTAACATGGGTTCACGTATGCTGCTATTTGGTGGTGGACGAAATAGAAGTGGAAACAACAAGCAAAATCCTGCGATGGCCATTATTGCTCTTGTTTTAGTCATTTTAGCACCACTTGCTGCACAATTTGTCCAGCTGGCTGTTTCAAGAAATCGAGAATATCTGGCAGATACTACAGCTGTTGAATTAACACGTAATCCTGTTGGTTTAATAAATGCTTTAAGAAAAATAAGCGGAGATCCACGTGACGTGGAGAGAGCAAACTCAGCCACTGCCTCCATGTATATTGATGTTCCATTAAAAAAGAAGCGCAGAAAAAGAGGCAGTTTATTTGCCACCCATCCATCGATTGAAAGTCGGATAGAACGGTTAAAACAGATGTGAAAATTTAATTCCATATATGAAACACACCTTTTAGAGTTCTTACGAGAGCTCTTTTTTTATTGCTAAAAGTTGGATTATCTATTGACCTCATGTAAATCATGTAATACACTAAGTTACACGACTAATGCACTGACCTACAAAAGGAGGTGCCTTTCCATTGCTTGATATGGACGGTACGAAGCCGATTTACATCCAAGTTGCTGAATGGCTGGAAAATGAAATATTAAATGGTCAATTCAATGAAAATGAAAAAGTTCATTCTCAATACACTTTAGCTGACATGTTTAATATTAATCCCGCTACGGCAGCAAAAGGATTGAATAAACTTCATGATGACTGCGTTTTATATAATAAACGCGGTCTTGGTAAATTTGTATCAGAAGGCGCGAAAGAAATAATACTGGAAAAACGAAAAAATGAAACATTAAAAGGATTAATTCAAGATGTTGTGATAGAGGCCAATCAGCTAGGTGTGGATGAAAATGAATTATTACTCATGATGAAAGAATCATTGGAAGCTTTTAAGGAGGATGAAAAATGAATGTAGTGGAAATAAACAACCTGTCAAAAGTATATCAGAGAAACAAAGCGCTTGATAAACTTTCCCTTACGATTAAAACGAATACTATCACAGGTGTTATCGGCAGAAATGGAGCAGGAAAAACAACTCTTTTAAAATTAATTGCAGGTTATTTAAAAGAATCCACTGGAGAAATAAATGTGTTTTCAAAACGCCCATTTAATAATTTAATCGTTTCCAGTCAATCTGTCTTTATTGATGATAACATGTATTTCCCAGAATCATTAACACTCGAAGAATTATTAATCGAAGGTGAACGATTTTATGAAAATTGGGATAAGGCATTCGCAAAAGCCCTATTTGACTATTTTTCTTTTGATCCGCGCGCAATTCATGATCATTTATCAAAAGGAAGACAAAGCACATTTAATATGATATTTGGACTATCCACTAGAGCTCCATTAACCATTTTTGATGAACCAACGACTGGAATGGACGTGAGTGTTCGTAAAGATTTCTATCGAGTGTTATTAAAAGATTATTTAGCGTATCCACGTACCATCCTTTTATCAAGTCACCATTTAGATGAAATAGAACATTTATTAGAAAATGTTTTACTTATCGACCAAGGAAGACATTTGTTGCATTTACCGATCGATGATTTGAAAGAATATGCTGTTGGAATGACAGGCGAGAAAACAAAGGTAGAAGAGTTAATACAAGGTAAACAAATTATTTACAAGGAAAATACTGATTCTAACATGATGTTTGTCGTTATGAAACGTAATATTGACCCTCAGGTACTCAAGCAGGTAGGTATAAGTGTAAAACCAATTCGTCCGTCTGACTTATGTGTTTATCTTACAAAAGATTCTAAAGGAGGAATTGATGATGCCCTCAAATATGAATAATTACTTTGCACTTGTTAAAAAGCAGTATAAATTTAAATTGAAAGCTTATGTTAGTGTGTTTAATTCACTCATTATTCTTCAATTACTTGCGATTCTGTTCTCGTTTAACCCGACATCTTCAAGAGGCTTTGGGGGCTATGGTGTTGATGCGTCACTAAATAACTACTCTGCTAATATTAGTATTGTTTTCACATTTTTATGGGGTTTTATAACTGCATTTATCATTACAACAAAGGCGTACAGAGAAGATGACTTTACATTTGTGTCGAATAATCAAAGTCAAGGAATGGCTAATATTTTATATCTCCTAACGATTAGCTTTATTGGCGGGATAACTGCTATACTTTCAGGTTATTTATATCATGTGATGTTTTATTTTACAACGAACACTTCTGAAATATATACCCAAACAATGACATTAACAGAACTTTTTATAGCTATTGTCGCCACTTCTCTCTTTATTTTATTTTGTTGTGCTTTAGGGTATCTAGCAGGTATTCTGGTACAATTACATAAAATATTCGGAATCATTTTACCTGTAGTATTTATAGGATTACTTATGTTTAACGGCATTTCCGGAGGAGATAGTTTCCTTGCAAAAACTTTTTTCTTTTACTTTCAGGAGGGAAACCTAGTTATCTTCATATTAAAAATAACTATTACTTCAAGTCTCCTTTTCCTACTATCCATAAGCTTATTCAGAAATAAGGAGGCTAGAGTATGATCAGTTACATCGTCATGTTAATACTTATTATGGCAGGTATCATTGCTCTATTTTTAATATTCTTTCGTTATATTTCATCAAAGATTATGCCCGGAGCTCGTCATCGCTGGTTGCTTATTGGATATGTAACCATTCTTTTACTAGCCTTTGGTATCTCATACACGATTCCTGGAAACGAAATAGATAAAAATGATCGTTTAAAAATCGTTCATGACCAAGACATTCCAAATTTATATGCTGTACCAGAATTTACTGGTTCGATAGACATAGCTCAAGATTATTTGACTGATGAATGGACGTTTGACTTTGATGAGGAAACACTCCATCTGGAAATCTTTGGAGAAGATATGTTAAACAATATTGCTATTGAAACAACAAAGGAAAAACAAACAATTGATGTTAACTTATACGTTACACCAAGTATTCTCAATAATATTGATTTCACAACAGGGTCTCTTCCAAAAACAGATGTAACCTTACATGATAATGTTCTGACAGTTGAAACACCGAGTCGAAATCATGTAGAAGTTTCACAATTACAAAAGCCGTTTCCAGTTCGCCAATTTACAGAATCTAACTATTTAAATGTGGATATAGAACCTGGATTTAGTGTATCTGAGGAAGTCGATGATACATCCGTTGATAGCCCATATATTGATATGGATGGAGGACGTATATTTAGTACAGAATTACTTTATTTAAAAGTGCCAGCTAATGTGAAAGTTACAGGTACAGAAGATATGAATATCTTTTTCATAGATTAAATAACTCTTGTAAAGGGATGTTTTTAGATGGCATCCCTATTTTAACGTTTTTAGCCAAGAAGCTCCCACTTCAAACGTAGCTAAGTGGTGATTGGTTCACCTTGAAACATACGGGTTACCTTTCATCCAAAATCGATAAGGATAGTCTCGTGCTTCACCTGTATTGTCGATTCCAATACGAGGGCCTCGCTCTATTCTTTCTTTTTCAGGAGGGGAACCATAAGCTATATAAATCGGAGGTTCAAAAAAGGTCCTCCCATAATCATCCATACTGATTCCAAGAGCCTTCGTTAACTTCCCAGGTCCACTTGTTAAATTTGTTAATTTTTCAACTGGTCTGCGTTTTTTCATCAGTTCAATCCCCGTCAACGGCTCGACCGCTCTAATCAAAACAGCTTGCGGATTCCCCTCTTCCCCGCTTACAACATTAACAAGACAATGTGTATGCATTTGATATGTATAAACATGTCCTGGAGATGAAAACATAATTTCCGTTCGTTTGGTATGACGATTTTGAAAGCTGTGGGCTGCCTGGTCGGATGCACCTAGATAAGCTTCTGTCTCGACAATGATACCCGATGAACTCCCTTCGCCCGTCGCTTTAACAAGAATATGACCAAGCAGAGCCTCGGCTAGTGTTAATGTGGGTTGGTGATAAAATAATCTCGGTAAAACCTTTAAAGCTTCTTTGTCCAATTTATCTTCTCCTCTAATACTAAAATATTAGATTTCTATAGGTATATCCGTATGATTCCCACTGCAAAAGTAATTAAAACAATGATAAATACATTGAAATAACCTGATCACCATAAAAATAGCTGATAAGTGCAGCAATAACAATATAAGGTCCAAAAGGTATGAGCTGTTTTCTATTTACTTTATTAATCGTTATTAAAAAAAGCCCAAAGATGGCACCTAAAAATGAGGCTAAGAATAACGTTAACAATGTCCCTTTCCACCCCAAAACAATACCTAAGACAGCAAATAGTTTCATATCTCCTCCGCCCATCCCACCTTTGCTAAGAATTATTATACTAGCGAGCAGGACAAACCCTAATCCCGCTCCGATAAGTGCATCATACCATGGATCGAGAGGTGAAATAATACGCATGAAAGCAAATAAAGGAAGGAAAAATAATAAAATCTTATTCGGGATAAGCATATAGGTGATATCCGTCACAAAAATGATCATTAACAAACTAATAAGCATTAAAGCTACTACTAATTCAAATGTGAAACCAGTTTTCCAGTAAGCCAATGCAAATAGTAATCCAGTTGATAATTCGATAACGGGATAAATAGGTGAAATTCGAGTTTGACAGTTTCTGCACTGTCCATGTTGGAAGAGGTAAGATGCGATTGGAATAAGTTCATACCATTGAAGTTGATTTTTGCAGGTTGGACAATAGGAGCGATCATTGCTGAAGGGAATATTTTTGGGGACACGTAAACCGACAACATTGAAAAATGAACCTAGGATACTTCCAAATATAAAAAATAAAACAATCCAATATATTTCCATACTATTCTCCTCATATTAAAGAAGTGTTTATACCTATTATAGTTCCCTTTTAATAGATTACAAGTAATGTTAACAGGGTTCTGTACACTACAAATATATCAGGCAAGAAGCTCCAAATATAATATGGAGCTTCCTTAACATCCTTAACAAAATATGATAATTTTTTATAGTTTAAAGCGTTTTTCTTCTAAAATAAATCAACCCTCCAAAGAAAAACAAAATAAAACTTCCTCCAACAACCGTTAATAATTGATCCCACGGAACAAAAAACACACCCTCTGCTCCGTCATCCACATACATCATAGAAAACGGCTGTGCCCATGGGTAAAATGGACCAAACCTTTCAGAGTTTACCGCTAAGATTGCGGGTAATGTGAATATTACATTAACTGCAAATGGAGCCGCAAAATTTTTCCATATCAGTGACATCCATAATCGCAAGGCGACTAAGGGGAGGTTTCTACCCATCCACCGAAAATACTTTTCCAGATAATCGTCATTGGAAATGGATCAGTAAATCCTTTTATCGTTCCTACAACAAAGATAGCGACTAAATATAAAATTTGAACGACAAAAACAAGCAACATAATTAAAGTATATTTTGCGAAAGATACGTTCCCTCTCGTTACAGGTAAGGCTAATAATTGCTTCCAGCCCCCTGCCTGATGTTCATATCTGCATATAAGTGTCGCAAGGACTCCCGTAATCAATGGCAGGAATAATAATGCATATACCAGATTCATTGAAAGCAACGTCACCATCCATTCATTTACTGAATCCGGCATTCTGTCAAGTAGTTCTGAAGGCATTCCCACTAAAAGTCCTATTAAAGGACCGACAAATAAAAATGGAATAATTTTTGATTTTTTAATTTAAACCATTCCGAACGTAAAAGGTCAACAAACATGCTATTTCACATCCCTTCTTACAAAATCAAGCATACCGATAACATATAAAATAAACCCAACACCAAGCCCGAGAAAGACGTTATATAGCGGTTCATTCCACTGATTATCTAAACTTGGCCATTTCCAAATCAGCCAATCTGGTAA
>DATGTS010000091.1:0-17050 GCA_035301745.1 Candidatus Avamphibacillus sp. | reverse complement strand
TATGATGAAGTGGTTTTTGTTCACACTACTAACCCAACAGATAGAATGCTAGATGTAACCTGGAAGCTTAATGGTGAGGAAATTTTGGGTTCTCATAACAGTCGATTTTTAGAGTTGGATAATATTGACTTACCAGAAGGGGCATCAACTTTAAGTGCGACTGTCACCGACCCAGATAATGAAGAAAATAGTTCTGAAACGATCACCTGGACAGTAGATAATAAATTACCAGAAGCTCCAAAAGAACTATCAGAGTCCTTGGTTACATTAGAGGTAGAAAATGAACATCATGTTTATTTTAATGAATTTGATATGAAGTTAGATCCACAGGATGATCAGGATGGATTTGTAGTTGGTGAACTTCGATTGAACGATGACGGATGGTACAATTACTTTGGCTTTCCCGATGCGCCCGAAGGAACCCCTTTTAAATTTTCACATTCTGGATCAGTTGTAAAAGCGCTTGTTTATGGCAACCTTGGCACAGGTGGACTTTCGAAGGCTGCATTCGAACAAACCCATAGTGAAGAAGATCCAGGTGGTAAATTCATCCCAGGATACGGCACCCATAAGATTGAACATCGTGCAATCGATGCCGCTGGTAACATTGGGGATGCTAGTGAATTTACAGCAACCGTGTTACCGGGGGAATTACTAACATGTACAACAACTTTAACTGATGACACTACCAGTGATTTAGTTATTAATGAGGAAGGGGTAACATGTCTAGATAATGTGATGATCGATGGGAATATAATAATTAATGAAGATTCCTCATTAATGGTTTCAAATAGTACGATTAATGGTGATATAGAATCAAATCATGCCAATGCTATTCAAATATTTGATTCTGAGATTAACGGACAAGTTGAAATTGCCAATACGAGTAATGACATTACTTTAGTAGGAAATACAATCAATGGTTGGATGACGTTAATTAATAATCAGCAGGTTTCCGAAAATGAGCAGTATGGCGAATATGGACCAGTTCTAGTTGGGAACTCTATTGAAGGTACGTTGGCCACTTATAATAACAACTCTGTAATAGAAAGCTTTGGTGTACCTAATGATGTATCTGGTCTCAAGGTCGGCGATGGTTCAGACTATGAAATTGCTGCGGAAACTATTCAACTATTAGTTGAAGAATTTACTAAAACAGGTGAATTTTCAGGTGAAGATGTGAGCAGTGCTTTACTTTTACATTTAACTGCTGTTGACCATTTTGAAAAGCAGGAAAAAGAAGATAAAGTTGTTAAACACGCACAAGGTTTAAAATCATTACTAGAACATCAGGAAAAATCAGGATATATATCTAAAAGAGCCTTCACTATATTAGATGCTGAGACCCATAGATTAATTAATAAATGGAATTAAATTGATAGATTATAGAGATAGAGTAATAAGGCTTTAAATTCCTTACTCAACTTATGCTTGAATTCATATTAATTGTAATAGGGTAATACTAAATTTTGGAGGTATTATCTTGTTTAAAAAGTCTAAACAAAAGATTCATAGAATTTTTCTATTAATTACTACAACAATAATGATTTCAACTCCGGTAATGTCTGTTTCAGCAGAAATAAAAGATCAAGAACTAGATATTCCTAAATATCATTTGGATGAAGGTGTTACAGAACCTATCTATTCTTATGAAGATGCAATTAAAGAGACTATTTATGTTGAATCTACCATAGACAGTGATAAAGATGGCAACGCTGATAGAATCGCTATTGATGTAATGAGACCAGAGGAAACAGAAGACGGATTAGAAGTTCCAGTTATTATGGATGCAAGCCCTTATTATGAGCGTCTGGGCCGTGGGAATGAAAGTGAAATTAAAGACCCGAATGGTGATGGGAATAACGATATGTTTCCACTGTATTATGATAACTACTTTGTTCCAAGAGGATATGCCGTTGTTTTACTTGATATGGTAGGTACAAATAATTCAGATGGGTGTCCAACAACTGGTGGCCATGAGGAAATAGATAGTGTTGAGGTTGTGATTGATTGGCTTAATGGCAAGGGTAAGGCTTGGGATGAAGATGGTCAGGAAGTTATTGCTGATTGGTCAACAGGTAAAGTAGGGATGATTGGAAAGTCCTATGACGGAACATTAGCTAATGGTGCAGCAGCAAGAGGAATCGAAGGATTAGAGACGATTGTTCCGATAGGGGCGATTAGCAGCTGGTATGATTACTATCGTTATGGAGGAATACCATTTTATTATAATGGTCCAGCGGGTCTCTCTCGAACTGTGACAAATAGTGACCGCATTGATCACTGTTCTCTCGTGCGTGAGGAGCTTAGTATCGGTGCAGATGATGCTACAGGAGACTATAATGAATTTTGGGCTGAGCGTGATTTTGTTAAAGATGCTGATAAAGTCACAGCTAGTGTGTTTGCAATCCATGGTCTAAACGATTATAACGTAAAGGCAAACCACTTTTCTAATTGGTGGGAGGAATTGGCTGAGAATGATGTGCCTAGAAAGCTTTGGCTCACTCAAACAGGTCATGTTGATCCATTTGATTTTAGAAGAGAAGAGTGGGTTGATACCCTACATCGCTGGTTTGATTACTGGTTATTAGATATCGATAACGGCATTATGGACGAGCCAACGGTAGATATTGAAAAAAGCGCTGATGAATGGGAAACACATTCTGTTTGGCCAGATGAGGAAGTTGAGTCAGTAGAGGTTAAATTTGCACCTGCTAGTAATGATCTACCTGGTACATTAACAACAGCTCCTATTATAGGTGAATCAATTCAATCATTTGTTGATGATCCTAAACAGTCAGAAAAACAAATGGTTGAAGATGAATTTACGCAAAAAGAAAATAGATTAATATTTTTAACAGATGAACTAGAAGAAGATATGCGATTAAGTGGTGTACCTGAAATAAATATTGATGCAACTGTAGATAAAGAAGATACAAATTTAACAGCTTTAATTGTTGATTACGGCATGGATGAAAGAGTTGACCACCGTTCTAGGGAGGAAGGTATTCGGACACTTGATTCAGTCACTTGCTGGGGTGAGAGCTCAGAGGATGATAATGCCTGTTACAAAGAAACGGAAAAGGTTACACATGAAGCACCATATGAAATTGTTACACATGGATGGTTGGATGCACAAAATTGGCAATCGCTTGATTACTTTACTTCTTTAGAACCAGGTAAAGAATACAGTTTTCAGTGGGATACACTACCTGAAGATTACGTATTTAAAGAAGGTCATCGTTTGGGCATTATCATTGCTGGTAGTGATCGCAACTGGTTAACAACAGATGATAATGAAGCGACTATAGATGTAACTATTGAAGAGAGCCATATCAAACTTCCAATTGTAGGTGGAATAGAAGCATTTAATAAAGCGATTGGTCATAACGGTGGAACATCTCCGGAAACAACGGAAGCTCTAAAAAATGTTGTTCAATATTATGATGAGAAAGGAGCCTTTGAGGATGAGATTACAGCCCGTGCACTTTTTATTCATCTAAGAGCAGTACAACATTATGAGGAAAATGGTTCAATTGAAAAAGCGGTAAAACATCTGGAGAACTTTAAAGTGTTACTTGCATTTCAACAAGAGGCTGGTCTTATGTCTGAAGAGGCTTTTCGCATATTAAAAATAGATACAAATTATTTGTTTGATTTATTCAACAGTGAAATATAGAGGTAGGGTCCTCCGTAAAAAGAGTTTCCAGGGAAATATTGTCTTATCCTAATAGAGAATTAGGCTATTCTTTCAAATTCTGAAAGAGTAGCCTAATTTCTTTTCTGCTAAAACATTAAATCCTAATCTTCTTCTGTAATTTAAAGTCACATAGATTTTCTATTATTATGGCTTAATAATGATTTTAGTATTCACCTATTGAAGGGAAGAAAAGCCTGAATTTAGAAGCAGAATTCAGGCATTTTGTGTTTAAAGGAAAAAATCATTTAAAAATAAAATAGCTCAATGACGCATGTCCATTCGACGTTTTGAGACACCTTTTTATCTTTTTTTAAAAAAATCTTAAATAACCCTTTACAAATATAAAAAAACTGGATATAATAAATGTCGTTGGTTTGAAACAGAGTTTGTTTTAAACTAATAAAATTTTTCTTTGGCCCGTTGGTCAAGTGGTTAAGACATCGCCCTTTCACGGCGGCGTCACGGGTTCGAATCCCGTACGGGTCACCATATGCCGGTCTAGCTCAATTGGCAGAGCAACTGACTTGTAATCAGTAGGTTGGGGGTTCAAGTCCTCTGGCCGGCATATTTTTTGTTTACAATAGTATGTATTAAAATCAAAAAAATGGTACAAGATATCTATGGAGGGGTAGCGAAGTGGCTAAACGCGGCGGACTGTAAATCCGCTCCCTCAGGGTTCGGGAGTTCGAATCTCTCCCCCTCCACCATATTGATTATTGGGCTATAGCCAAGCGGTAAGGCAACGGGTTTTGGTCCCGTCATTCCCCAGGTTCGAATCCTGGTAGCCCAGCTTTTTTTATGCCCAAAATGATGTTTGGATTTGTGGCGTATGAGGAACAGATAAGACTACTCTGAGTAACACCGAAGCAAGAGTCTTCTCGAATACGCTAGCAGATGCAGGCGTCATCCAACCATTACGCACTGTCGTAAACCAGAACACTGAATTACAGGAGCCATTAGCTCAGTCGGTAGAGCAACGAGGATTTGCATCCACCGAATTTGCTACGAGTAACGCCGAAGCAAGAGTCTTCTCGAATACGCTGGGAGATGCAGGCGTCACTAAACAACACGCTCTTTCATAAACCAGAACACTTAATAACAGGAGCCATTAGCTCAGTCGGTAGAGCATCTGACTTTTAATCAGAGGGTCGCAGGTTCGATTCCTGCATGGCTCATCAATGAAAAAATGTGAATATATGCTATCCTAAATATAAACAAGGCTGTTATAAAATAATACACCCTTGTTTATTTGCATTTTAGGTGGTATTTTAACATAATAGTAACAGTGAAATTTTATACGGTTTGACTGAATAAAGTTTTAGAATGCAGAAAGTGAATATATATATTATAATCGATATTAGACTAGGACAATCTTTACGCCAATGAAACATAACCATCATAATCTATAAAAGGATGATACACTTATGAAATCTTCAAGAATCCCTGGCTTTTATAAAATGAGTGTTGAAGAACGCAGGGAATTTTTAAAGGAGAAAAACATACTTTCTCAAGAGGATTGGATGCCCTTTTTATCTGAAGGTGCACTACCTATGGATATAGCTAATAATATGGTTGAGAATGTTGTTGGAACCTATCCTCTTCCATTTGCATTAGGACTAAATTTCTTAATTAATGAGAAAGAGTATATGATTCCAATGGTTATTGAAGAACCATCTGTCGTCGCTTCAGCAAGTTATATGGCAAAAATAGTTAGGGATGCTGGGGGATTTAAAACAAAAGCTACGGATAGGGTTATGATCGGCCAGATTCAAGTTGTCGGTTGTCCTGATTTTGAACAAGCGAAAGCAACGTTACTTCAAGAAAAAGACCAATTAATTGAAGATGCGAATGCTACCTATCCAAGCTTACTCGCTCGCGGTGGCGGAGCAGAGGATTTAGATGTCAGAATTCTTAATGAAGGATTAGATTCAAAGTACGGTAAGATACTCGTCTTACATTTATATATTAATACATGTGATGCAATGGGAGCGAACATTATTAACACGATGGTGGAATCCCTAGCACCAACCGTTGAAAAATTGACAGACGGAAAAGTATATTTACGCATTTTATCAAATTATGCAGATCGATGTCTGGCTAAAGCAACTTGTTCCATTCCGACTGAATTGTTAGATACAGATGGGTTTACTGGTGAAGAAGTTCGTGACGGTGTGATTCATGCTTATGAATTTGCTGCTTCAGATCCGTATCGGGCAGTCACACATAATAAAGGGATTATGAATGGTATCGATCCAGTTGTAATTGCCACAGGAAACGACTGGCGCGCAGTGGAAGCAGCAGCACATGCACATGCTTCTCGGGATGGAAAATATAGTTCTATGACAAGATGGTCTGTTGGCGAAAACGGAAATCTTGTAGGTGAACTTGAATTACCGATGTCTGTTGGGATAGTTGGAGGATCGATTCGTGTTCATCCAGTTTCTAAACTAGCCCTTAAACTTTTAGATGTCGAGTCAGCACAAGAATTGGCAGAAGTGATCGTTGCGGTTGGATTGGCACAAAATTTAGGTGCATTGAGAGCACTTGCAACAGACGGTATTCAGAAAGGGCATATGGCCCTACATTCGCGTTCTGTTGCTATAGCAGCTGGAGCTACAGGGGAGATGATTGATGTGATTGCAGAACGACTAATAGAAGCGAAAGAAATCCGTGTTGGAAAAGCTAAAGAATTGGTGGATAGTTACACAAGATGAGTGCAGAAAAGGCTACAACTACAGAAAAAACAGCTACAGGTATAGCTCATAGTAAACTAATATTGATCGGTGAGCATGCAGTTGTACACGGACAACCTGCTATAGCTCTTCCATTTCCATTAGTTGGCGTTGAAGCGATGGTTGAACATGTTCCAGGTTCGATCCAAATTGACAGCTCTTTTTATCATGGACCACTCAGCTCAGTTCCGTCTGCTTTAAAGGGCTTCGCAAATAGTATTCAAGCCACATTAGATTACCTTAGTATTCCAGCTAAGGACTTATTAATTCAGATTAAATCATCGATACCACCTGGAAAAGGTTTAGGTTCCAGTGCCTCTGTTGCAATCGCACTAGTTAAATCTATATTTTCTTATGCGGGAAGAGCTTATTCGGATACGGAATTATTAGACTTAGCTAATATTGCTGAAACATACAATCACGGTTCACCAAGTGGTATTGATACACTTACGATTACATCGGGATCCCCTGTATGGTTCGAAAAGGAACATTCTTCAAGTTATTTAATAAAGCCTAAAGGTGAGTTTCACTTTATAGTGGCAGATTCAGGAAGAATCGGTGATACACGTTCTGCAGTAGAATCTGTTACAAGTTTATTAAAAGCAGCACCGAAGAAGATTCAAAAAAAATTAAACAGAATTGGTGAGTTAACCCATCAGGCTAAAGATGCACTTGAGAAAGCAGGGAAAAACCTCTTAGGTCAAATGTTAAATGAGGCTCAAAAAGAACTGGAATCACTTGGTGTAAGTGATGCAGGGCTCAATCGTTTAATTTATTTTGCAAGACAAGAAGGTGCATTAGGTGCAAAATTGACTGGAGCAGGTAATGGTGGATGTATTATTGCGCTTGCTAAGAATGAGGTTCATTCAAGACAGTTAGCGGAGAAGTTAAAACAGTTCGGAGCACAGGCTGTATGGCCTTTCGTTTTAAGTAAAGATGATTAATTAAAAATACTTTAAAGGAAGGGTATACCGATGATGGTTTATCCTTCTTTTTTTACATAAAGTTAAAAACGACTAAAGGAGAGAAACAATGCAAGCAACAGCAAAAGCACATACAAATATTGCTTTAATTAAATATTGGGGAAAACGAAATGAATCACTTATTTTACCTACAAATAATAGTCTTTCTCTTACGTTAGATGGTTTTTATACAACGACAACGGTTCATTTTCGAAAGGAACTAACAGCAGATCAATTCTTTTTAAATGAAGAGAGTATTCAAGGAGTACAGCTTGAACGTGTAACGAACTTTTTGGATTTGGTCAGGGATTTAGCTGGAGAAAGGAATCTTTTTGCAGAAGTTAAGTCCGTAAATAAGGTGCCAACAGCTGCAGGATTTGCTTCATCAGCGTCTGGTTTTGCTGCTCTTGCTGCAGCTTCTGCTAAAGCGTTAAATTTAAAATTAACAGATCAAGAATTATCCCGTTTAACACGGCAAGGCTCTGGCTCGGCATGCCGTTCTATTTATGGTGGTTTTGCGGAGTGGCAAAAAGGTAGTAAAGCAGATGGTTCTGATTCTTATGCGGTTCCGATTGCCCCGCAAAATCATTGGGATATACGTGTTGGTGCGGTTGTTTTATCTGAGACGAAAAAAGAGGTCTCCAGCCGTGCAGGAATGAAGCGAACAGTGGATACTTCACCTTTTTTCAAAGGTTGGGTAGATAGCATACCTGAAGATTTGAAAGTTATAAAAGAAGGCATTAAAAATAAAGATTTTGAAAAAGTAGGTGGGGTAGCGGAAGCAAACTGCTTAAAAATGCATGCAACAACATTAGGTGCTAATCCACCGTTTACTTACTGGCATGATACGACTTTATCTGTTACACGTGCAATCCAAGAAATGCGAAAAAATGGAATACCTGCCTATTTCACAATTGATGCGGGTCCAAACGTAAAAGTTCTTTACTTACCTGAATATGAAGAAACGATAAAAAAGACACTTCAAGAAATTCCTGGAGTTCAAGACGTCATTTTAAGTCGAGCAGGTCAAGGCATAACGCATGAATAGGGGGTAGATAAGATTGTCTAATAGGTCACTGACTGTGAAGGTACCTGGAAAGTTAATGATTGCTGGAGAGTTTGCTGTTTTGGAACCATATCAAAAATTAGCTGTTATGGCAGTTGATCGGTTTGTTTACGCATCGATTCAAACAAGCTCATACAATTCATTGACATTAGAAAACTTTCATTTATCCTCTTTAAAATGGAAGTTTGAAGATTCGACAGTTGTGATTGATACAGAAGATGAGCGCATTTCTTTTGTGAAAAAAGCAATGCAAAATACGCTAACCTATCTACAAGAGCATCATATTCAATTAGACCCATTCTCGTTGACCATCAAAAGTGAGTTAGATGATGTTTCTGGGAAGAAATATGGGCTAGGTTCAAGTGCCGCAGTAGTTACTTCTGTCGTTTCGGCTATTTTGAATTATTTTTTACCTGTAAAACCATCAGATACTCTTATATTCAAATTAGCGTCTATTTCACATGTGAAGGTTCAAGGTAATGGTTCGGGAGCAGATATAGCTGCGTCAACCTATGGAGGAATGTTAGAGTATGCCTCCTTTCAAGCAGAATGGCTTTTAGAAGAGTTAGAAACAATGAGCAGTTTAACAGAGTTAGTGGAGAAAAAGTGGACTTATTTTCATGTGAAACCTCTTCCTGTATCTGAAAAATTGAAGATTAGCATTGGTTGGACTGGAAAACCTGCCTCCACTTCAAAACTCGTCGATAAGGTGCTTGAACTTAAAGAATATAATTTGAGTTCATTTGAAAAGTTCATTAATGAAAGTGAACGAGCGGTACGTCACTTTCTGGAGGGTATGAAAACAGAGAACATCCCCCTTTTATTACAAGGGGTGAAAGAAAACAGACATGCCTTAAAAGCAGTTGGAAAGGCGGCAAATGCAGAACTGGAAACAGACCAATTAAAAGTATTGTGCGATTTTGCGGAAGCATATGGTGGAGCTGGTAAATTATCTGGAGCTGGTGGAGGAGACTGTGGTATTGCCTTCATGCCATCAAATAAAGATATTGAGGCACTGAAAAAGAAATGGGAAAATGCAGATATTCAGGCTCTGGATTTATCGCTTTATTCAAAGGGTGCTTCCATAAAATAGTATTAGAGATTTAATGGAAATGTATAATTATTCATAAAAATGTTCAGTTGAACCATTTCCTTTTGCTTCGGTAAACTACTTCCTAGGGGGTAGTATAATGAACAAAAAAATCTCAATTATAGGATTACCAATGGATCTTGGGCAAAGTCGACGGGGTGTCGATATGGGACCCAGTGCGATGCGCTATGCTGGAGTAATAGAACGATTATCCGCGCTTAATTATGATATTAAAGATTTAGGTGATGTTACAATAAGTCATTCTAATCCAGCAGATAACAAAGGGGAACTTAGTAATTTAAAGAATTTAAGACAAGTAACAAAAGCAAATGAACAGCTTGCACAAATGGTTGATGAGCAAGTTGGCCAAGGGTCATTTCCACTTATACTTGGTGGAGACCACAGTATTGCAATTGGGAGTTTGGCGGGTATTTCCAAACACTATAAAAATCTCGGTGTTATTTGGTATGATGCACATGGTGATTTGAATACAGAAGAAACATCTCCATCAGGAAACATTCATGGCATGCCGCTTGCTGCAAGCCTTGGTTTAGGCCATTCCAACTTAACTAAATTACATGGTTATTCTCCAAAAATTAAACCAGAAAACATTGTCATTGTTGGTGCGAGGTCATTGGATGCGGGCGAAAAGGATTTAATTAAAGAAAAGGGTATCAAAGTATATACGATGCATGAGATTGACCGAAGAGGGATGGCCCAAGTAATGGAAGAAGCCTTATCCTATTTACATGAACGTACAGATGGTCTGCATCTTAGTCTTGACTTAGATGGGTTAGATCCTACAGAAGCCCCAGGAGTTGGAACACCTGTTATTGGCGGCTTATCTTATCGTGAAAGCCATTTAGCGATGGAAATGATTGCTGAAACAGAGATGTTAACGTCAGCAGAATTCGTTGAAGTGAACCCTATTCTTGATGAGAAAAATAAAACGGCCACGATTGCAGTTGGGTTAATGGGTTCACTTTTTGGAGAGAAGCTAAAATAATTTAAAATTTCAGATAATAATCAGTAAAAAAAGACATTTATTTTCTTAGCGAAAGTCGATGTCTTTTTTTTACCCTATTTTTATGTAAATGTAATGTTGACTGATGAAGTTATCCAGCAATTTTTCTCTGATATTTATTAAGTAAGTCATCAAGTTTTTGACTGGACTTGATAACATCCTCTGAATTTAGCCCTTGGGTAATACTTAATTTAATCATTTCTTTACGACACTGTTCAATTTCTTGTAATAATTTAACCACCATATTGTCCTCCCATCCAATATATTATAATATGTAATTATGGAGTAAAATGCAATAGAAATGGCAAAGTTTTTTGTTTTTTTAATAACTTATTTTAACTTTTACTATTTTTGTCACATATTCCTACATAGAAGGAAAAGAAGCGTAAAAAATGAATCTTTTTAAGAGTGAGTTACGTAACAATAGAGACCGCACCATTAGCGGAGGTATTAATTATGAATTCATTAATTAGAGAAAAAATTAAAAGAGTCAAAAAAGGTGATCAGGCTGCATTTGAAGATGTAGTTTCATTTTACCAGAACAGAATTTATCAACACTGTTACCGAATGCTTGGAAATGTGCACGAGGCGGAGGATATAGCGCAAGAAGCTTTTATTCGGGCTTACGTGAATATCCATTCCTATGACCTTAATCGAAAGTTCTCTACTTGGTTATATCGGATTGCTACCAATTTAAGTATTGATCGACTTAGGAAACGAAAGCCAGATTATCATCTTGATGCTGAGATTAAAGGAACGGATGGACTTAATATGTACTCACAACTGGCGACGAAAGAACGAATGCCAGATGAAGAGGTACAAGGTATAGAGTTACAAAGCTATATTCGTCATCAAATCATGGAATTACCTAAGATATATCGTACGATTATTATGTTGCGTTACTTAGAGGAGTTTTCCCTTAAAGAAATAAGTGAGATTTTAGATATGCCATTAGGGACGGTTAAAACGAGAATTCATCGAGGGAGAGAAGTTTTACGTAAAAAACTTCGTCACGTGTAAAGGAGTGATCCACTTGAATTGTAAGAAAGATGCCATTAAATTAATGCATAACTATTTGGATGGAGATATGACGAAAAGTGATGAAACAAAGCTAAGGCTCCATTTAGAGGAATGTTATGATTGTCAAAAGCATTTTCACGAGCTAAAGCGAACTGTAACACTTATTCAAAGCACGGAGGATATCCAAGCCCCCGCTAATTTTACGCAAAATGTAATGAATCAACTTCCTACAGAAAAGAAACATGTTAAGTATTTGCGTTGGTTTAAAATGCATCCAGCATTAACTGCTGCGGCTATCTTTTTTATTCTCATGTTCGGAGGGGTCTTTTCTGCATGGAATCAGGATACGAAGTTGACCGTCTCCAAACAGGAGAATCTGATTATTGAAGGGGATACTGTCATTGTTCCAGAGGATGTTACTGTTGATGGGGATTTGGTTGTAAAAAATGGTGATTTAAAAATAGAAGGTACTGTGGAAGGAGACGTCACCTTAATTAATGGTAAACTTATTCGTGATGAGGAAGGACTCAATGAGGAAGGATTAATGGCCTCAGCAGGAGGAGTAAATGGAGAATTTGAAAGTGTTGATCGAATCTTTGAGTGGATATGGTTCCACTTAAAGAATTTATTTAAGGGTGTCTTTTCTATAGATTAAAAACCTGGCTTTTGCTGGGTTTTTTTATTGCACTTCGGAAATTATAAAGTTTGTATATCCTGTGGTTCCTACTCTCTAGCAAGGTATAATTTTTACTAAACGTAATAATAACGCTACATTAGACGAAATATGTTATAATAAAAGACATCACTAAAATTGGGCGGGTATATACATGTACAAAAGGAAGTGTAAACATGCTTGATGGGGGAATTGACTTTTTAAATCTACTCAGAATAGTCATCGATATTGGCCTTGTCTGGTATGTTTTATATAAATTAATCATGTTAATTCGAGGTACAAAAGCAATCCAGTTATTAAAAGGGATTGTCGTTGTATTTGTTGTCAGGTTAGTTGCTTTTGTATTTGACTTTCAAACCATTAAATGGATTACAGACCAGGCGATTGATTGGGGATTTCTAGTTATAATTATTTTATTTCAGCCTGAGTTAAGAAGAGCCCTTGAACAACTAGGGCGAGGCAGTATCTTTAGCAGGGCTTCTAAATCCGAAGAAGAAATTATGCAGCAAATTATTGATAGTATTGTCCATGCATGTAATTATATGGCTAAACGTCGAATTGGTGCGTTGATAACCATTGAACGAGAGACAGGCGTTGGGGAATACACTGAAACAGGGATTCCATTAAATGCTGAATTAACACATCAGTTGTTAACGAATATATTTACGCCGAACACCCCACTTCACGATGGAGCAGTTATTATAAAAGGCGATACCATTGTAGCTGCCGCTTGTTATTTACCTCTTTCAGAAAGTCCCTTTATATCAAAAGAGTTAGGAACGCGACACCGGGCAGCGATGGGAATTAGTGAAGTGACAGACGCTATTACGATTGTCGTATCCGAGGAAACAGGTTATATTTCAGCTACTAAAAATGGTGAGTTGCGCAGAGATATGTCGGGAGATGTGTTACGAGACTATTTAAGTGATAACTTATCAATCAATATGAAATCGGCGGCACCACCTTTTAGAAAAAGGGGGAAAAAGAATGGATAAGTGGTTTAGAAGTAAATGGTTTGTCCGTATTATTTCCCTTGCCTTTGCAATCATGTTGTTTACATTTGTAAGTATTGAAGAAGCCGAGGATTCACAGAATGAAAACTCAATCTTTTTTTCAAGTTCCTCTCAAGAAATGAAAACAATTGATGAAGTACCTGTACAAATTCGTATCGATAATGAGCAATATGTTGTTAGTGGTGTTCCGGAATTTGTTTCTGTGTCATTAGAAGGAAAAACAAGTACGATTACTCCTTTAGTTCGACAACTAAATTTTGACGTTTTTGTTGATTTGGAAGGCTTAGATGAAGGCGAACATACTGTAGAAATTCAATATGAAAATGTGCCGAATGATGTATCGATTTATATTGAGCCTAAAACCATTGATGTTACGATTGAAGAGAAAGCAAGCAAGGAATTTTCAGTTACAATTGATATGCTTAATACAAGTGAAGTACCAGATGGATTTGAACTTGGAACACCTGTTGTAGAACCGTCAAAAGTAACGATAACGAGTTCTAAAAGCGTTATTGAACAAATCGCTATTGTTAAAGTGTTTGTAGATGTGGCAGGTCTTAAAGAGCCGATTAAGAATCGGGAAGTTCCAGTTAATGTTTATGATGGGCAAGGTAATGAGCTTAGAGCAAATATTGAACCCGAAAATGTTGTAGTATCTATTCCTGTTAATAATCCAAGTAAGACAGTTCCTATTAATATTTCAACGGCAGGTTCACTACCGGACGATTTTACATTAAAGTCACTTGAAGCAAATTTAGAAGAAGTGGAAATTTTTGCAACAAGTAGTATATTAGATGATATAGATGAAATTAACACTGAAGAAATTGATTTATCTAAAATTGAAGAATCAGGAACCGTGAAAACCGATTTGGTTTTTCCGGATGGTGTAGTTTCTTCAGGTGATAGTGAGATTGAAGTGAATGTTGAAATAGAACAAACAAGAACAATAGAAGATATACCAATTGATATCGAAAATGGTGAAGAAGGCCAAGAGGTATCGTTTCTAGAACCAGCAAATGAAGTTATTAGTTTAACCGTTGTCGGCAATGAAGAAGATGTTAGTGTACTGAAGCCTGAAGACTTTCAGGTGTTGATTAATATCGGGGGTTTGGAAGAAGGGGAGCATACAGTCCCCATTACTATAGAAGCTCCAGATGAAATTAACGTCGAAGCAGATGTGGATGAAGTGGTTATAGAATTGTAGCTTTTAATAGTCTTGAGCAAATATTTAGACAAGCTCCATTAGGCAGGTTAAAAGGATTTAAAAGGAGAGGTACGATATGGGTAAATATTTTGGAACAGATGGTGTAAGAGGTATAGCAAATAAAGAACTGACCCCAGAATTAGCTTATAAATTAGGGCGTGTTGGTGGTTATGTATTAACAAAAGACGTACAAAAACCAAAGGTACTAATCGGTCGTGATACTCGAATTTCTGGAGATATGCTAGAAAGTGCGTTAATTGCCGGTTTACTCTCGATTGGTGCAGAAGTCATGCGTCTTGGTGTCATATCTACTCCAGGTGTTGCTTATTTAACTCGGGCAACAAGTTCACAAGCGGGAATTATGATCTCCGCCTCACATAATCCAGTAGAGGATAATGGTATTAAGTTTTTTGGACCAGATGGATTTAAATTGTTGGATGAACAAGAAAAAGAGATTGAACTGCTTTTAGATAATGAAAAGGATGATCTGCCGCGACCAGTTAGTGAACATATCGGGATAATTAATGATTACTTTGAAGGTGGACAGAAATACCTCTCTTTCCTTAAAGATTCTGTTGACAACGATTTTGAAGGTATTCACGTAGCTTTAGATTGTGCACATGGAGCAACGTCAAGCTTAGCAACTCACTTATTTGCGGACCTTGAGGCAGAAATTGATACGATTGGATCATCTCCAAATGGCTTAAATATAAATGATGGTGTCGGCTCAACACACCCAGAGACACTCCAAAGTTTTGTTTTAGAAAGAGAAGCAGATATTGGCCTTGCTTTTGATGGGGATGGTGATCGTCTTATTGCTGTGGATGAAAAAGGAAATATCGTTGATGGCGATAAGATCATGTTTATTTGTGGAAAATACATGAATGAAAAAGGCTTCTTACGACATAATACGATCGTTTCGACAGTAATGAGTAATATCGGTTTTTATAAGGCGTTAGAGGAAAATGGAATGAAAAGTGATAAAACATCTGTTGGAGATCGTTACGTGATGGAAGAGATGCGTAGAGGCGGCTATAATCTTGGTGGTGAACAATCTGGTCATATTATTTTCTTAGATTACACCACGACAGGTGATGGATTATTGTCAGCGATACAGCTTGTTAATGTGATGAAGGAAACTGGAAAACCTCTTTCTGAACTTGCAGATGAAATGACAGTCTTCCCACAAGTATTAAAAAATATAAGAGTAACAAATAAGAATGAAGTTTTAAGTCACCCACAGATCCAGAGTGAGATTGAAGCGGTAGAAAATGAATTGGGAGATGATGGACGGGTACTTGTTCGTCCTTCAGGTACAGAGTCACTCGTCCGGGTCATGGTTGAAGCACCAACAAAAGAAAAGTGTGAGGAAAGTGCTAACCGCGTTGTGAAGGTTATTAAAGATGTATTAGGTATAAAAGAATAATATAGTATAAAAAAGTCTGCTTTCTTTCGGGGAAGCAGACTTTTTGCAGGAAAATAAGCATTTTCAACTGTAATGCCGTGCTTAATCAAAAATACACTGAATGTTATAAACTAAATAATATTTAGTCCAATGGAGTAGATATGCTAAAATATTCTTTAGAAAAGTACATTAGATAGTTTTATAAAAAGTTTAAAAATATATAATAAGAGATTTCATTTAACCAACAATCAGGAGGAGCGTAAGTGATGATTACCATTTTAATCGTTGATGACGATCCAAACATTCGTGAACTTTTACGATTTTATTTACAACGTGAAAGCTTTGACACTATTGAAGCGACTGATGGAAAAAAAGCGCTAGAAATTCTTGAAAAAGAACAAATTCAACTGGCGTTGGTGGACATTATGATGCCGCATGTGGATGGATATGAGTTATGTAAAGAAATCCGTACAAATTATGATATACCCGTTATGATGATTACTGCAAAAGGTGAACTAATAGATAAAGAAAAAGCCTATATTGCTGGGACAGATGATTATATTGTCAAACCATTCGAGCCGAGAGAAGTTATCTTTCGCATACGAGCGCTGCTTAGACGCTTTCAAATGATTAATGAAAATATCATTATGATAGGAAACGTTGCTATTGATTTGCAAAGTTATGAAGTAGTGGCAGGTGGTAAAACGATGATTTTACCGTTAAAAGAGTTTGAACTGCTTGCCCAATTAGCCAATAGCCCGGACCGTATTTTTTCCCGAGAACAGTTAATTGATCTTGTGTGGGGAAATGATTTTGCTGGAAAAGATCGTACAGTAGATGTTCATGTGAAACGGCTTCGTGAGCGGTTTAATCCTAAAGAACATCAATTTACAATTGAAACTGTTCGAGGTGTTGGTTATAAATTAAAAGAAACAAAAGCTGATAAATAGATGGAAAAACAAGTTCCACTATTTATACAGAGATTACAAAGAAATGAATATCTGATGGGGGCACCAGGATGCGAACGCTTTATGTGCGAATTTTTATGACAACGATTGGTATTATGATTGCAAGTACAGTCATTGCTTTTATTAGTACCAATGTTTATTACCATCATTATTTAAAACCTGAAAATGATAAAAAAATTACAGATATAGCTAA
>DATGTS010000090.1:0-10311 GCA_035301745.1 Candidatus Avamphibacillus sp. | reverse complement strand
TATTTTGTGGGGAAGAATGAAATACTCTACAAAATAAAATTTTACTTTATGGCAGTTATTTTTCTTTTAAATTCATTTTTTGCTATCATTAACATATCGACTGCAAAGCGTGGTGAAGTGATCATGGATGAATTTTCTTTTATACAATCTATTCAACAAAAAACATATCAGCAATCTAGTATAATTAAAGGAATCGGCGATGATGCTGCAGTGTTTCGGGAGCCAGTTAAAGATATCGTAACAGCAGTAGATGTGTTTGTGGAAGGTATTCATTTTTCTAAAGAAACCATGAAGCCGTTTCATATAGGGTATCGGGCGCTTGCAGCAAATCTTAGTGATATGGCAGCGATGGGAGCAACTCCTGTTTCTATCCTTGTAGCAGTCGTTATTCCAAAACAATGGTCTTCTAAAGAATTGGAAGAAGTCTTTTCTGGGATTAAATTATTAGCAAAAAAATATAAGATTGATTTAATTGGTGGAGATACTGTCTCAGGTGCTAATCTTACTCTCTCCATTACTATTAACGGAACAGTTGAAAAGGAAAAGGCACGCTATAGAAGTACAGCAAAGTCTGGTGATATTGTATTTGTAACAGGAACTTTAGGCGATTCACAAGCAGGTTTTCATATATTAACAAATCCAGAAAAACGTCCATTTCAAAATGAAAAATATTTTATTAAAAGACATCAGATGCCAAGTCCCAGAGTTGACTTTGGAAAATCGTTGGCATCGATTTCAAGTATATCTCTCAATGATATTAGTGATGGGATAGCGAATGAAGCTGCGGAAATTGCAAATGCTTCTAATGTATCCATTCATTTATATGAAGATGCAGTTCCTGTAAGTAAATCTTTCAATCAATTTCCCACGTCATTACAAGCTAAATGGAAACTTTTTGGCGGAGAAGATTTTGAGTTGCTTGGAACAGTGGCAAAGGAAGAATGGCCAAAGGTGCAATATGTAGCAGAGCAAAAAAATACGAAAATATCTAAAATAGGTTACGTCACTTTAAATGAGGATAAGAAGAGCAGGGTTTATCTCATTAATAATAAAAAAGAAAAAGTTATTTTGAAAAAAGAAGGGTATACACATTTAAAGTAGGTGAAAATATGAGTAAGATGTATACGGTAAATACACAATCAGAACAAGAAACAATGCAATTAGCAAAAAAGTTAGCATTACTGCTTAAAGCTGGGGATGTCATTACATTAGAAGGTGACCTTGGAGCTGGAAAAACGACATTTACAAAAGGATTGGCACAAGGGCTTGGTGTAAAACGAACAGTGAGTAGTCCAACATTCACGATTATTAAAGAATATAGAGGGGAGCTTCCTTTATATCACATGGATGTTTATCGTCTGGAGCATTCAGATGAGGATATAGGCTTTGAAGAATATTTTTATGGTAATGGTATTACAGTGATAGAGTGGGCACAATTTATTGATGAATTTTTACCAGCTGAACTGTTGAATATTAATATAACTTATGAAGGTGAAAATGTACGTCTATTTGAATTTACAGCTAAAGGTACCCATTATGAATCTGTATTAAATGAATTGAAAAGATCGTTCATCTAACAGTAGATTGAAATATAAGGAGTTTTCGTAAATGTATACATTAGCAATAGATACATCAAACCAAATCTTAGGTGTAGCCCTTATGAAAGGGAAAAATATAGTTGGAGAATTTGTAACAAATCTAGCTAAAAACCATTCAGCAAGATTAATGCCAGCGGTTGATCATCTGATGAAAGAAGTTCAAGTATCACCAGCCCAATTAGAAAAGATTGTTGTGGCTAAAGGTCCTGGTTCTTATACTGGAGTTCGTATTGGTTTAACAACGGCTAAAACAATGGCTTGGGCACTAAATATTCCTATCATCGGCGTATCTAGTCTCGAAGCATTAAGTTATCAAGGTCGTTTTTTTTCATCTATTATCTGTCCTTTTTTTAATGCAAGAAGAGGGTTGGTTTATACAGGTCTTTATCAATGGGATGACGGATCAATGAAAATACTTGGTAAGGAACAAAATATTGTGATGACCGATTGGTTAGAGGAGCTTGCGAAAAGAGAAGAAGAAGTTTTGTTTTTAAGTCCTGATATCGATCAGTTTAAAGATGTCATTCATGATTATTTAGGTGATTTAGCAATTATTCCTGATGGGGCTTTTCATATCCCTAATCCATCCCATTTAATACTTATAGCTGATGGACGGGAAACCGATTTAACACATCGTTTAACGCCAAACTACTTGCGTCTTGCTGAAGCAGAGGCAAAATGGTTAGAAGGACAAGAGGGTAAGAAGTAAATGGCTGATTTAACAATAAGGAAAATGGCAATCGACGATATTAAGGATGTTATGGAAGTGGACAAAGTATCCTTCCAAAAGCCATGGACAGAGGATATCTTTCAACTGGAAATTGATAAAAATGATCATGCCCATTATTTCGTTCTGACACTGGAGCAAAAAATTATAGGTTATGCAGGTATGTGGGTTGTCATCGATGATGCACAAATTACCAATATAGCCATTTTACCTGAATTTCGAGGTTATAAATTTGGTGAGAAGTTATTTAGGTTTATATGTAAGCAAGCAATTGTAATGGGTGTGAAACGTTTGTCCTTAGAGGTACGGGCTTCTAATATTGTTGCGCAAAAAATGTATCGTAAGTTTGGCCTGGTACCTGGTGGAGTTCGGAAAAATTATTATACTGATAATCGTGAAGATGCGATTGTAATGTGGGTGAATTTACAATGAAAAAAGATATTTATATTTTGGGAATTGAAACAAGTTGTGATGAGACGGCTGTTGCTATTGTAAAAAATGGTGTTGAAATTATCTCTAATACCGTTGCTTCCCAAATTGACAGTCATAAACGATTTGGTGGCGTTGTTCCGGAAATCGCATCACGTCATCATGTGGAAGCAATCACTGTTGTTTTAGAAGAAGCATTTAATAAGTCAGGTCTCTCATGGGAAGCTATTGATGCGATAGCTGTAACAGAGGGTCCCGGTTTAGTTGGTGCATTATTAATTGGTGTTAATGCAGCAAAAGCACTTGCATTCGCTAAACAAAAACCGTTAATAGGAGTTCATCATATTGCTGGACATATTTATGCGAATCGCTTGGAAAAGGAATTTGAATTTCCGCTTCTTGCATTAATTGTTTCTGGCGGCCATACGGAACTTGTTTTAATGAGGGAACATGGAAGGTATGAAGTCATTGGTGAAACGAGAGATGACGCAGCAGGTGAAGCATTTGATAAAGTAGCTCGTATGCTTGAGCTTCCTTATCCAGGGGGGCCACAAATCGATCGTTTAGCTGCAGAAGGTGAAGAGACAATTGCCTTTCCACGTGCTTGGCTTGAAGAAGGAAGTTATGATTTTAGTTTTAGTGGTTTAAAATCTTCCGTTATTAACACGATCCACAATGCAAAGCAACGTGGGGAAAACTTAAAAAAGGAAGATATAGCGGCAAGCTTTCAAGCGAGTGTTATTGATGTACTAACGAAAAAAACATCTCAAGCTGCATCGGAATATGGTGTAAAACAAGTTATTGTAGCTGGTGGTGTGGCCGCAAATAAAGGCTTGAGATCAGCACTTCAGAATGAATTTAGTCCATTAAACATCCCACTGTTAATACCACCACTCCATTTATGCACAGATAATGCAGCGATGATTGCTGCAGCAGGGACAATATCTTTTGAGCAAGGGAAAAGGTCTGGGTTAGATTTAAATGCAAATCCATCCTTAATATTGGAATAAGTCAGTTATCTACATACGTTATTCACAGGAATGTGGATAAACCTTGTGAATTGCTTAGTCAAAGGGGCGAGATTGTGGATAAAAAATGTGGGTAAATAAAATAATTACTGTGGATAATGTTGATAACTTTGTTGATATCCCGTATAGTAAGTCTTTTTTAGTTGGTTTTCTGTGGATAAGTTTTAGATGGTGAAACTTAAAATTTAAGAAATGGACATAAAAAATAGCATTGCATCGTAAACAAAATGCAGTGCTATTTTTTATTTTATGTTACTCGGATTCTGGGATTTAAATGTTTAAAACAAACAAAGGAGGGAAATATAAAACTCATAGCAATTGTCTTAAGTATGGTGGAAATGTTACTTTTTGTATTTCATAGATCATATTATAATATTGACATTGAAGTAGGAGTAGCTTAAAATATAATAGACAAGTTAATTTTAGTTATATGGAGAACATTGAGACCCATACTTAAGAGCTCGCTTTGTAAGGCGAGTGCATCTTTCGTATGGGCTTTTTTAATTTCATAATTTATCGGTCTATACCTGCGTAAACTGAAGATAGGGAGAGAAGATATATGGGAATACCAAAAGGGATCATCCCGGCGATTCGAAAAATGAAGTGTTTTGAAAAAGCATTAGAGTCTGATTCGGAGTGGATTATTCTTTTAGATACTCGGCTTTCTCAACTTCCACATCTTGTTAAGTACTGTGTACGTGCCAATAAAAAGACTTTAGTTCACTTTGATTTGATCAAAGGGCTAAAGGCTGATGAATATGGTTTGGAGTTTTTAATTCATGAAGTAAAGCCAGATGGAATTTTATCAACAAGGGGAAATATGATTGAACTGGCTAAAAAAAATAACTTACTTGCCATTCAACGAATCTTTTTACTAGACAATATAGCATTTGAACAAAGTATGAAACAAATTGAGAAACATAAGCCTGATTTAATCGAAATACTCCCTGGACTGATTCCGAGTGTCATTAAAAAAATACAAGAAAATACTGATATTCCTATTATTGCAGGAGGTCTAGTTACAACAGAAGACGAAATTAACCTGGCACTAGAATCAGGTGCAATTGGAATTTCAACTTCTGATGATGAATTGTGGAATTTTGAAACATAAAAAATGTGAACCATAGAAAAATATGCTAAACGAAATCAAGTAGACTTAGTTAAATTCGAGTAAATGGAGAAACTACAGGACAAATATATAAATAGGTCGGTATTTTAGCTCCTTTATTTTCAATTTATAATATATTTATTTTAAAGATTGGAGAAATAGAAATGTCAACATTTTCAAGTCATAAACGTGAAGAAACTTTTAAAAATATGGAACAAGAAAAATTAGATCTTTTAGTTATCGGAGGTGGGATAACTGGATCTGGTATTGCTTTAGATGCTGTTACAAGAGGACTTAAAACAGCTGTTGTAGAAATGCAGGATTTCGCGGCTGGTTCATCAAGCAGATCAACTAAATTAGTCCATGGTGGCTTACGTTACCTGCAGCAGTTTCAAGTGAAATTAGTTGCAGAAGTTGGAAAAGAACGTGCGATTGTTTATGAAAATGGTCCACATGTTACAACCCCTGAATGGATGATGCTTCCATTTCATGAAGGTGGTACATTCGGTCCCTTTGCGACTAATATTGGATTACGTGTTTATGACTTTCTTGCAGGCGTTAAGAAAAGTGAACGCAGGAAAATGTTAAGTCCCCAGGAAGCCTTACAAAAAGAACCCCTTATTGAAAAAGATGGATTAAAAGGTGCTGGTTATTATGTTGAGTATAAAACAGATGATGCACGACTTACCATTGAAGTAATGAAAAAAGCAGTTGAACATGGGGTATATGCTTTAAATTATGCGAAAGCAGTAGATTTAATTTACGATGAAGCTGGCAAAGTCTGTGGTGCTAAAGTCTATGACAGTATTCAAGGAAAAACACATGAAATTTATGCTAAGAAAGTTATTAGTGCAAGTGGGATTTGGTTAGATGAATTACGTGAAAAAGACGGTTCAAAGGAAGGGAAGCAATTACACTTAACGAAAGGAGTTCATCTTGTATTCCCTAAAGAAGCATTTCCTTTAGAACAAGCAATTTATTTTGATACTCCAGACGGACGGATGATTTTTGCTATCCCACGTGGGAATAAAACATATGTAGGTACTACAGACACGTACTATGATGGTGATCTTGAAAATCCAAAAACGACAGAAGAAGATCGCGATTATATCCTAAAATCTATCGATTATATGTTTCCATCACTTCATATAAGTGCAGATGATATCGAGTCAAGCTGGGCTGGTGTAAGAGCATTATTTTCTGAAGGTGACGCAGACAAACCGGGAGAAATTTCTCGTAAAGATGAAATTTTCATATCTAATTCTGGTCTAATTTCAATTGCTGGTGGTAAGCTGACAGGGTACCGAAAAATGGCTGAAGATGCGGTAAATACAGTTGTTAAACAATTGAAAGAAGAGGAGGACCTTCTTTATTCGTCTTCCGAAACAAAACACTTACCGATTTCAGGCGGAGATGTAGGTGGATCAAAAGGATTTAAGCAATTTAAAAAGCAAAAATTAGAACAAGGTGTAGAACTAGGAATTCCAGAAGACACGACACGTAAGCTTATTGATATGTATGGTGGAAACGTTGAAACACTCTTTACCATATATCAAGAAAATAAAGATGAAGCGGCAAAAGAAGGAATCGATCCATTCGTTTTAACAGAACTTATTTACGGAATGGAAAATGAACTTGTTTATAAGCCGGTTGATTTCTTTATTCGCAGAACAGGTGCGTTATTATTCGATATTAACTGGGTGAAAGAACATAAGGAATCCGTTATAAATTATATGGCTAAGTCACTCAATTGGAGTAAAGAACAAAAAGAAGCATATACGGAAGAATTAGAAGTGGCACTTAATCAAGCCCAAGTATAATAAAAAATGGACGGTACTTCACGGATGTTTATCGCCCGTTAACTGGCAGTAATACCCCCACTTCAAGATTTCAAGAGAAACTAAGAAAGATAAGTGGGGGATAAACTGCCAGTAAATGTCCGATTCTGATCAACTAACAATCAGTGGGGGAAATAGGGGAACGCAGACTAAAACCGCTAAGTCCTTTAGCAACGTCTGCATGACTTACATCCTATAGGCCTAAACCCCCACTGATTGAAGTTTCGCTTTATTCATCGTGAAGTACCGTCCATTCTTCTAATAACTGATCAATTTCTTGTTTAAGGTTGTCTGCTTTCACTGTATATTCTAATGCGACTTCGTGATCCTCATAAACTTCAGGTTTCGTCATTTCCTCTTCAACGTCTGCAAGTTCCATCTCTAATTCTTCAATGGATGTTTCAATTCGTTTAATTAAACGTTTTTTCTTACGCTGTTCGCTTTGCAATTGCTTTTCCTCTTCAAAACTTTTACGTCCTTTATCAGCGGATTGGACTGTCTTTGTTGATTCGTTTAGACGCTTGATTTCTTCTTCTTCTTGAATTTTATCTAAATAATAATCATAATCACCTAAATAAACGGTTACGCCATCTTGTTGCATTTCTACCACTTGATCGGCTATTTTATTTATAAAATAACGGTCATGAGAAACAAAAAGGATGGTTCCCGGAAAATCGATCAAAGCTGCTTCTAACACTTCTTTACTATCGATATCCAGATGATTCGTTGGTTCATCAAGGATAAGTAAATTTGCGTTTTGCATTTTTAACTTTACTAAAGCGAGTCTAGCTTTTTCCCCTCCACTAAGAGAATCGACCGTTTTTAAGACATCGTCTCCAGAAAATAAGAAATTCCCCAGAACCGTTCGAATATCTTTTTCATCGATCATAGGGTAATCATCCCAAATCTCATTCAACACCGATTTCGTGGAATTTAAATTAGCTTGTTCTTGATCATAATAACCAATTTGTACGTTAGTTCCTTTTTGTATTGTTCCATTAGTTGGCGAGAGATTTCCTAGTACGATTTTTAATAATGTTGTTTTTCCTACGCCGTTAGGGCCAATTAATGCGATTCGTTCTCCACGGTTGATATTCAAATTCACATTTTGAAATAAAGGATGGTTACTGTCTGGATAGGTAAAAGCAAGATCCTTTAATTTAAGCACATCATTCCCACTACGGCGATTGATTTGAAAACTGAATGATACAGATCCACCATTACCTAATGGTTTTTCAATTTTTTCCATCTTTTCGAGTTGTTTCCGTCTACTTTGTGCTCGTTTTGTTGTAGAAGCACGAACAAGATTACGCTGAATAAAGTCTTCCATTTTATGAATTTCTGCTTGTTGTTTTTCATATTCTTTCAGTCTTTTTTCATAATCCAGAGCACGTTGTTCAAGATATTTCGTGTAGGTTCCATGGTATTTTTTTGTTCTGTGATGGGAAATTTCATAAACAATAGAGATTGTCTTATCTAGGAAATAACGATCATGTGATACAATGACAACAGCGCCAGGATAGCTTGCTAAGTATCCTTCAAGCCAATTTAGTGTGTCAATATCAAGATGGTTTGTCGGTTCGTCAAGGATTAATAGATCAGGTTTACGTAAAAGTAATTTTCCAAGTGCTAGCCGAGTTTTTTGACCACCACTTAATGTATTAATCGGTGTGTCATAATCAAACTTGGAGAAATCCAAACCACTGAGAACAGATTTAATTTCAGCTTCATACGTATATCCGCCATTTGTTTCAAAGGATTGCTGACTTCGATCATAGTTTTGCAGGAGTGTTTCGTATTCTTCAGGTGATAAGTCTTGTGCATGTCCCATTTTTTCTTCCAAATTCCTCAGTTCTTTCTCTTGCTCTAGTAAATGTTCAAAAACCTCCATCATTTCATTCCATATCGATTCATTGGAATCAAGGCCAGTATGTTGAGATAAATATCCAACCTTTACATCCTTTGGTTTAATCATCTCCCCTGAATCATAGGATAATTCGCCTGCCATAATTTTAAGTAATGTAGACTTCCCCGCCCCATTTCGACCGACGATAGCGACTCGTTCTTTATTTTTTATCTCTAATTTTATATTCGTTAAAATCGTTTCCGCACCGAACGATTTCGATAGATCATTTAGTTGCATGATAATCATAAGTTTCACTCCAATAAGTTACAATATACCATAATTTCAGTTTATATGGAAAGCGAACATCAGGCAACTATTTGTGAATAAATTCACGACATTTTGCTTTTTTTCTGTTACTATATAGATAACATATTTAATTGGAGTTGATGCTATGGCAGAATTTACTCATTTTAATGAACAAGGGCGAGCACATATGGTAGATATTAGTGAGAAGAAGGATACTGAACGTATAGCCCTTGCAAGGTCAAGTATCTTTGTTACAAAGGAAATCTATGAAAAAATTTCTAATAATAATATTGAGAAAGGTGACGTCTTAGCGGTTGCGCAAGTCGCTGGAATTATGGCTGCTAAGAATACATCTGATTGGATTCCGATGTGTCATTCATTACAATTAAAGGGAGTTAATATCACATTTGATTGGGAATTAGAAAAAGATGTGTATGAACTCGTTATTAACGTTTCCGTCAAAACGAAGGGGAGTACTGGTGTGGAAATGGAAGCGTTAACAGCAGCTTCAGCGACTGCACTGACAATCTATGATATGTGTAAAGCTCTCGATAAAGGTATGGTGATAGGAGAAACTTATTTATTAGAGAAAAAAGGCGGGAAGTCTGGAGATTATTACCGTCAACAAGGGGAGGAATACTAGTGGAATCAAATAAAATACCACAGGCAACAGCGAAACGGTTACCATTATACTATCGTTTTTTAAGTAATTTACGACAGCAAGGAAAAAGCCGGGTTTCATCTAAAGAATTAAGTGAAGCGGTGAAGGTTGATTCTGCTACAATACGCAGGGATTTTTCTTACTTTGGTGCTTTAGGTAAAAAAGGATATGGCTATAATGTTGAATATTTACTTGGTTTTTTCCGTAAAACGCTTGATCATGATGAATTAACAGAAGTCGCTTTAATCGGGGTTGGAAACCTTGGAACTGCATTTATGAATTATAATTTTACTAAAAATAATAATACAAAAATCGTGATGGCGTTTGATTCAGATGCTGAAAAAGCAGGAAGTCATATTGAAGGAATCCCTATTTATCATATTGATGAACTGGAAGAAAAATTGGGTGATATTAAGGTAGCCATTTTAACTGTACCTGGCACGGAAACTGATAGTGTGACGGAACGTTTAGTGGATCAGGGAATTACAGGAATTCTTAATTTCACTCCAGCTAGACTGAATGTACCAGAATATGTCAGAGTACATCATATTGATTTGGCTGTAGAACTGCAGGCTTTGGTTTACTTTTTAAAACATTATCCACTTGTAGCCGAAGAATCATAAAAGAAAAGATGAAAATTATAAAAAGAGGCTGGAACAAAAGCATTTTAATCAGTTAAAATCCGAACATTAAGATAGAGTAAGCGCGTAAATCTCCGCTTCGGAAATATACTTCGCTTTCCGCGGGCGGCTGATGAGCCTCCGAATGCT
>DATGTS010000089.1:0-4985 GCA_035301745.1 Candidatus Avamphibacillus sp. | reverse complement strand
AAGCTGGCCCCAGCGACCGTATAGGGAGGCTGGAGGCATTTTACTAAATAAAAACCAACTTTAAAATCAGAAATAATAATGTTTTTTATTGAAAAAGACTTTGTATAAAAATTAAAACCCTAGTTTTTGGGTGTTAACCATTTTATTGCTTATTAAAAATATCATGGAATATTTATCCCTTAAAATAAAAACAATAAATCACGGGACCATTGTAAAATATCAAGGAAAAATCGGCTGACACCTGTACCAATAACTACAGCAATAAGCAGAAAAAAAATCCGCGCTTCCGTTGTACGATTTTTTCGTATGATTGGTTCAAAATTAATTGCTTGCATTACATACCAAGTTATCAGTATGAATATAATATGGGAAAGTAACCCTGTTATCGCCAATTGACCAATTGAAAACATAATAATGAAACCACCTTTTTTAATAACTATTAGTAACTTTGCCATTGACTGATACAATTGTCAATAGAAACATCATTACAACATAAATATTTCACCTTAACATTGGTAATAACATATATAAAAATTTCCCTGATACCTTGCTATAATAAAAACTCGATTACCCGTCCTCTCTTTGAAACAATTAGTCTTTTGTGCACAAAATATATATAATACGACATGGTTCTAGAGCTCTCCTCCCATCCTTTTAAAGAGTAGCGGTAAACTACCGCTACGGAAAAAACACTACGCTTTCCGTGGGCGGCTGATGAGCCTCCGAATGCTATCGCATTTCGGGGTCTCATCTAGGCCTCAGCTCCCACAGGAGTCTCCGTGTTTTTCCTCCGCTTAGAATAACTTTCTCTCAAGGTGAGAAGGACCCATGATTGTTGATTAATGGGCTATATCTAATCGCTAATCAGACGGTCTATACTAGCGTAGGCAGAATACGAAGACTTCTCGAAAATACAAACCGATTTTCTTCGTGCGATGTAATACTGCCGAAGCTTTCCTTGTCCTATGGGAACAGCAAATGGTTTTCGATGGGACGAACGATAGTGCAGTCCCACGAGACCGAAGACCCCGCAAGAAGCGTTAAGGAAGGCCGACTAAAAACGGGCTTTGCGAGTAACTCACGGCTTCCCTTGCCGGGGCAAGGAGGCTGAGGCCGTGCCCTAAGGTCCGCGAGATATTCTGCCGGAGCGTTAGGCTAACCACTCATCAGCACCAGGATGGAAGGAGCAGACCAAAGTTATGTCGTTATTTTACATCATATACGCATACAATAGGTGAGAAGATAAATTTAAAGAATGTTTGAATCTGGATGTACAGGGATGGTTTTTTCTAAGGTTTATTTGTTCATTTCCTCTTATAATTTAAACTTAATTCGGTTTCATTTTTTAAGGGAAATTGTAGAAAATTTTCTAGGAAATAAGCTTTTCTACGGGACATGAATTTGGGAGGTTTTGTCGGAAAGTCTGTTATAGCTTGGTAAAACAATCAGGTATCGTTCAACATTTCATCGTATTTCCCGGGAAATAGCGACATTTTATTCCATGACCATTTGTTTTAGAAATTTATTGTAAAACTTCCTAAGCATTAAAAACTCCCATAACCATCTGTTATGGGAGTTTTACTATTGAGTGACATTAAGTCGATTCATTGCCCGTTTGAGTGCTAACTCAGCCCGATGATAATCGATATTATCTTCTTTTGCTTGAAGTCTTCTTTCTGCACGTTTTTTCGCTTCACGTGCACGCTGAACATCAATATCTTCTGGCTTTTCTGCTGATTGTGCAAGGATGGTTACCTTATCTGGACGAACCTCTAAAAAGCCACCATTAATAGCAAGCTTTTCTACACTGTTTTCTTTCTTTAAACGAACAGCACTAATTGTTAGCGGAGCAACTAATGGGATATGGTTAGGTAATATACCTAACTCCCCATTTTCAGCTTTACAGCTAATCATATCGAATTGATCTTCCAATACAGGACCATCAGGAGTAACAACACTCACAGTTAGTGTTTTCAATGTAACCCCTCCTTAGGACAGGCAAATATTAGGTACATATATACCTAACTCTATGTAAAAGAACATTTTGAAAGTAACTTTTACATCATAACGCCTGTTATTTTATTCCATTCCCTTCGCTTTTTCAACAACTTCTTCAATTGTTCCGACTAGACGGAAAGCATCTTCAGGGAGGTCATCATATTTCCCATCTAAAATCTCTTTAAAGCCTTTCACAGTTTCACTCACTGGAACATAAGAACCAGGTTGTCCTGTAAACTGCTCTGCAACGTGGAAGTTTTGTGAAAGGAAAAATTGAATACGACGTGCACGTGAAACCGTTAATTTATCTTCGTCAGACAGTTCGTCCATCCCTAAGATAGCAATAATGTCTTGCAACTCACGATACTGTTGAAGTGTACGCTGAACAGCTGTAGCTACTTCGTAATGCTCCTCGCCAACTACTTCCGGGTCAAGAGCGCGTGATGTAGATGCAAGTGGATCCACTGCTGGATAAATTCCTTGTTCAGACAATTTACGATCAAGGTTTGTTGTTGCATCTAAGTGAGCAAACGTTGTTGCAGGTGCGGGGTCTGTATAGTCATCCGCTGGAACATAGATTGCTTGAATAGATGTAACAGAACCTTTGTCTGTCGATGTAATACGTTCTTGTAATTGTCCCATTTCCGTTGCTAGTGTTGGCTGATAACCAACTGCAGATGGCATACGCCCAAGTAGGGCAGAAACTTCAGAACCTGCCTGTGTGAAACGGAAAATATTATCAATAAACAGGAGAACGTCTTGTCCTTGTTCATCACGGAAATATTCAGCCATTGTCAAACCTGTAAGTGCAACACGCATACGAGCACCAGGTGGTTCGTTCATTTGACCAAATACCATCGCTGTTTTTTCGATAACACCTGAATCTTTCATTTCATAGTATAAGTCGTTACCTTCACGTGTACGCTCTCCTACACCAGCAAACACGGAAATACCACCATGTTCTTGTGCGATGTTGTTAATCAATTCTTGGATAAGTACTGTTTTTCCAACCCCAGCACCACCAAACAAACCGATTTTACCACCTTTAACATATGGTGCGAGCAAGTCAACAACTTTGATACCTGTTTCCAAAATTTCAGTTTCTGTTGTTAGATTTTCAAACTTAGGTGATTCACGGTGAATCGGATCTCTTCTAATATCCGCAGGTAAATCTCCATCTAAATCAATGTTATCTCCTAATACGTTAAACACACGACCTAAAGTAACATCTCCTACAGGTACTGAAATAGGATTTCCTAAGTTTTCAACTTCCATACCACGCTGCAGGCCATCCGTGGATGCCATTGCAATCGTACGTACTGAGTTATCACCAAGGTGAAGTGCCACTTCTAATGTTAAGACAGCATCTTCCCCAGTGTTATTTTCTTGTTTTATTTGGACTGTCAGAGCGTTGTTGATTTCTGGTAAATTTCCATCATCAAATTTAACGTCAACAACTGGACCCATGACTTGTGTAATATGTCCTTTGCTCATCGATTTCCCTCCTAACTTACTTTCAAAATAGCGAAAATTATTCGAGTGCTGCCACTCCACCAATAATCTCCGTAATCTCCTGTGTGATTGCTGCTTGGCGTGCTCGGTTAAATGACAAGGTTAAATCATCGATAAGTTCTTCCGCATTATCTGTAGCACTTCTCATTGCCGTCATTCGTGCAGCATGTTCACTTGCTTTACTATCTAAAATTGCGCCGTATATTAAACTTTCAGCGTATTGTGGTAAGAGTACTTCCAAAATTTGTTCTTCATTTGGTTCATACTCATACTGACTATCAGCCGACGTTGCACTACTTTCCATATTAACAATTGGCAGTAGCTTTGATTCGGTGACTTGCTGTGAAATAGCACTTACATAGTGATTATAAAAAATAACTAATTCATCAATTTCTTCATCACTATATAATTGAACTGTTTCCGAAGCAAGATCCTTAATATCAGCAAAACTAGGCTGATCTGCTAAACCAATAATACTTTTCGTAATTGGCATACCATTTTTTTTACAAAAGTCATATCCCATTCGTCCAATAGCGATAACTGTATACTCATCAGGTGATTTATGTTTTTCTTGAATCGTTTTATGAAGTGTTCGCAAAACATTACTATTAAATGCACCAGCTAAGCCACGGTCAGATGTAATCACAAGATAACCTGTCTTTTTAACATCCCTAACCTTTAACATAGGATGTTCAGCATCTGAGCTGCCTGATGCAATTTGTGATACAACTTCTTTCATTTTTTCACTATAAGGTACAAAAGAACGCGCATTTTCCTCTGCTCTGCTCATTTTAGAAGCAGATACCATTTCCATCGCTTTTGTAATTTGCTTCGTTTTGGCCGTAGAATTAATTCTATCTTCTATTGCTTTAAGTGATGCCAAGCTTTTTCACCACCCTTTCCTGGGAATATAAGCCTGTATAGCCTTTTACTGAAATTAAATAATACATACGAATCCCCAAATTACAGGCTCATTTTTGAATTCCCTAATTTTTACCATTTATCTTTATCCACTTTTATTGTTCTGTTGGTAAAAATGTCTTTTTAAATTCTTCAACTGCTTTATTCATTTCATCTTCATCTGCAAGCTTACCTGTTTCACGAATTTGATCAAGTAATTCTTTTGCATTTTGATCTAACCATGTATGGAATTCACTTTCAAAGCGAGTGATATCTTCTACAGGTATATCATCTAAATGTCCGCGCACAAGTGCAAAAATAATCATTACTTGTTTTTCAACAGCAAGTGGTTGATGAAGTCCCTGTTTTAGAACTTCAACCGTACGTTCACCTCGGTTCAGTTTAGCTTGTGTGGCTTTGTCAAGGTCAGAACCGAACTGTGCGAATGCTTCAAGTTCACGGAAGGCAGCTAAGTCCAGACGAAGTGTCCCTGCTACTTTCTTCATCGCCTTGATTTGGGCATCTCCTCCAACACGGGATACCGATAGACCAGGGTTGATCGCTGGACGGACCCC
>DATGTS010000088.1:0-3352 GCA_035301745.1 Candidatus Avamphibacillus sp. | reverse complement strand
CTTCTACCTATCCAAAAGGAAAATATTGCCGCAGCCGATAATACTAAAACCGAGCTTAACACAATTACCCAAGTAGCACTCATTTTTTTACCCCCTAATAAATTATTAACATCACCTAACTTTTCTTTATAAATAATTAGTTTAGTAAAATACCATACTGTATTTTAAACTGAAGCATTAAATTCATTAAACCGATCTAGCTTTAAACGATTTAAATCGATGGAGGTTTCCCCTTCTGTCAAAAGTTCTGTCATTAACGTTCCCACTAATGGTGATAAAGTTATTCCACTATGCATTACAGCTATATATGCATTATCCATTGTTGGAATTGGACCTAAAATTGGAAGACCGTCATTTGGCATTACACGAACGCCTGAAAAACAGCGTACGATATTTGCCTTTGCTAAATCGGGTAAATAATCCATAGCCATCTTTGCTGTATCCTGAATGACATCTAATGTTGTTCTGCGATCATAGCCTACTTCTTCTTTTGAATAGCCAATCAAAACTTCCCCATTATCAGCCTGTCGCATCCCTCCTATCGTATGTTTTAGTATTGGAGCCAGTGGTTCTGTAACTATAATTTGTCCTCGAACCTGTTTTACTGGAATATCGACTCCTAACATGTTTCCTATTTCTTTTGTCCAAGGACCACCAGCTAAAATCAGTTGTTTTGCGAAATAAGTTTCTGATTTTGTAATTATCTTATAAACTCCATTTTCCTTTTCTATATCAATAACCGGATTATAAAAAGAGAATTGGACTTGGTTCTTTTTAGAAGCTTTAATGTAAAGTTCCACTAATCGAAAAGGATTCACATTTCCATCTATTTTGCTAAAGGTAGCACCTGCAATATTCGGTGATAACGCCGGCTCCTTTTCTAATACTTGTTCACGGTTTAAAACATCAATTTCTATTCCCACTTCTGCTTGTTTCTCTGCAAGTCTTAATGCCTTCTCCCGATCCGCTTCATCAAAAAACGGAGCAATTCCACCAGTTCGTTTATATTCCACATCACCAATCTTCTTTTCTAAGAAAGGATACAACTCCGCGCTGTACATACTTAACTCCCCATACCAAGCTGGTGTCTTATTATGAACCCAAACCCAGGCTTGCGTGGAACCTGATGTTCCAGATAAGGGGAAGTCCTTATCAATGACTAATATTTCCTTCTCTTTACTTTCTGATAAATGGTATGCAATGCTACTTCCTATCACACCACTACCGATAATTACGACATCATACTTTTTAGCCATTGCTTGAATCACCATCCTCTGGAGCCGTCTCACTAAAGACAGAGATAACACTTGAGGATTCCTGACTTCCTGCAAGTACTCCAATTCGAGTTGGTTTTAACGGCATTCGCATTTTAGACGGTTTTATATCACTTAAGGGTTTATTCGTGCATTCACTAATTATTTGCCGCACCAAGTTTGTGCATACTTTTGCTTGACAGGGGCCCATACCACATCTCGTAAGTCTTTTAATATCATCAAATGTATGCGCACCGATTTTGATCGCTGATTCAATTTCATCAATGTTGATCTCCTCGCATTTACAAACAACTGTCGACTTTTCCATTTAACTCCCCTCCTAATCGGATTTGAAAAAAGATGCGAATGCTAACTCTTTTTCCTTGTGCGAGTCTTTCATCAAAGCTAGCCGTTCTTCAAATGTTTTACTAGCCTCTATATGATAGAGTTCCTTCCACAAAAATTCCTTCTTCTTCACTGCATGTTTTCTATCTAAAATACCCAGCGCTTCAAGACTATTTACTGAGGCGATTTCAGCGGTAAGCAGTATTGAACCCATACAAGTTATTCCGGCAGCATTACCAGCTACATAGATGGATGGGTTACTTGTTTCCATCGTTTTATCATATTGGGGCACCCAACCACCAAGACCTTCTTGATACATAAAGCTACAATTCAATATTTCAAATGGTTCTAAAATGGGTGAAACACCCGCTCCAATACAAACTAAATCGATATCAAATTCAGCTTCCACACCATTATCATTGAGAAGTACCTTTTCTACCTCACCTAACCCTGTTGCACTTACAATGGAACTATTTAGGAAAATGGGTATCCCAGAATCCTTCACTTGCTGAATGACTTTTACGTTCTTACTGTGAAGCTTATTTTCACTTTCAATAATTCCTTGAATTGATACACCGGAATCGGTTAATTGTTTTGCAACTTCTAATGAAAAGGTATTTGATCCCAAAATAAATGAGTTTTTACCTGGAAGTACATGTTCACGATTCATTAATATTTGGGCAGCCCCGACAGTCATAACCCCTGGCATTGTCCAACCTGGAAATACGCTTGCCTCTTCGGCTGCACCTGTCGTAACAATTATCTTCTTTGCAGTAATTGGAATTGTACTTGATCCATTTGAGACCCCAACCCTACCATCCTTATAAATACCTATCATCGTATGCTTTAATAAAATAGTTACGTTTAAAGGTAAAAGTCTTTCAATTAATTCTTGAGCTAATCTAGTGCCGCTTTGTCTTTCGAATTGCTTTGGAAGGTTATCAAAAGATTGTGTTTGTTGTCTTAATTGCCCGCCTAAGGAAAATGATTCGTCAACAACTACCGTCTTTGCACCATTTGAAGCTGCTACACACGCTGCATGCAGACCCGCTGGCCCACCACCTATTATTAATACATCAGTCTCCATTTTTCCCCCTCCTCATATCAGGGTCACCATCATTTGAACCTACTCTCATGTCTTCCTCGACAAGCGTCATACAACTAACCACATGATCTAAATCATTCACAGATACAAAACAGCTACAACATCTGCCATTCGCACAAAATAATCCTCTAGACTGTTGTAGCTTTCTACTAATACCGAACTTTTTAATTTTATTTGCCATTAAAGCGGCAGCTATGGTTTGACCCTTTTTAGCCTTTAACAAATGTCCATTGAAATAAAAGGTAACTTCTTTTGAAATTGGCTGGCTGAAAGTGTTCATCCTAAAACCTCCAAATAATATAAAGTTATAACATTATAAAAGTTTATCTTTGTATGTAATAGCGCGCCCTGGATGATATGCATCTAAATCAAGATTTACTTCTTCACCTTTTATAATCGTCGCAGCTAACCTCCCAACATATGGACCCATCGTCAAGCCTGAAGCTCCCAAACCTGTTGCCAAAGTCACACCTTTTAAATGATCTACCTTACCTAATAACGGCAAAACATCCGGACCCATTGGACGAAATCCAATTCGTACCTCTTGTATGGTCCCCTTTGCAAGACTTGGAGCAACAGCTAATGCCTCTGTCACAACCTCTTGAACCCCTTCAACAGTCGTCCTGTAATTGAAGCCAGATCTGGTTTC
>DATGTS010000087.1:0-6680 GCA_035301745.1 Candidatus Avamphibacillus sp. | reverse complement strand
GCTTTTTCACCTCTTAGCTTTGCTTCTTTACCTATCTCCTCAAATGCTTGTCTACCGTAATGAATTGTTTGCGGCATACGAAATCCAGCATATTTTTCCATTACATTTTCACCTCTTTTTATGTTTCTATATCTATATTCATGATTAATACAATTAATGAACCCAAACATTTTGAATATTTCATCTAATTAATGCTTTTTACAATCTTAAAAAACCCCCACTTCCCACAAGTGAGGGTTCCATTTAACTGTCATTAAAAACACATGTGTCAACACAGATATCAAAAAAATCGCACTTATATGCTGTATGTAAAGCGCTTCTTTTATATACAGCGGATATGTTTTTTGTTATTATAACTACCTCTCCTAACAGTTAATTAAATAAAAACACTCATTTTTTGACACCTCACTTTGAGTTTCATTTGTATCAAATTTAGATTATAATAAAAACAAGGATGGTGATTGAAATGAGTTCGCTAGGTGAAAACATCATAACTTACGATGACTTCGTAGATATGCAAAACAGGACAGATGATACCTTGGAATTAATTGATGGTCTTGTGTATATGTCTCCTTCACCCAGTATCAAACATCAGGAAATTTCATCATATCTTCATGGAGAGTTGTATATCTATTTGAAAGGAAAGAAATGCAAGGTCTTTTCTGCCCCGACAGATGTTGTATTACAAAATGATAACAACGATGATAAGAAAAAAGTCGTTCCGGATTTGTTTGTCGCCTGTAACCCCAATGGATTTAACAAAAACGAATATGTAGGGGCACCTGACTTCATCATTGAAATATTAAGCCCATCCAATCAATCACACGACTTGGTCAGAAAGCTAAACCTATATATGAAGTACGGGGTCAAAGAGTATTGGATTGTAAACCCTATGCAGAATCATATTTTGATTTACACATTAGACAAAAACGAAGAATATCAATTAAAAGTTATCACTTTAGTTGATATTGCGGTATCAAGTATATTTAAAGACTTTAAAATAAAAGCAAAAGATTTATTTTCATAATTACACGGATAAATGCGCAAGTGTTCGCTTTTTAATTACACTTAAATTAAAGTTATTGTTACCTTTACCTAATATAAGCAAGACAACATGAGAATCAAAAAAAGAGAAAGAGAATCAGCAAAGCATCTGATTCCTTCCTCTCCTTGTTTTTATTCCAGCGTTACCCGTTCTCCCGTTTCCATAGCTTCCATACAAGCATCAATCACACGCATATTGGCAAGCGTATTTTCATAATCATTATGCAGCTTCCGGTCACCATTTAAAATAGCCCGTGAGATATGCTCCACCTGATCACGGTATTGGTCCGTATTCAAAGTCTCCGTTCGCGATACACCCTGCGTTTCAACAATGACTAAACCATCTCCGCCGTTGCGGTCCGGGCGAAATGCTCTTGGAACTCTGATCCTTCCTTTTGTACCTGCCACCTCATATTCATTACGGTCTGCCAGGTCGAAGCTTGTATCAAATGTCGCCTTTGTGCCATCCGCAAAGGTAAAGTACGCATATGCAGCTGTATCAATATCAGCAGCATTTTTTACTGCTTCCACTTGTACTGTTTCCGGCTCTTGCCCAAGCACATTTCTGATCGCATGAATTGCGTAACTGCCAATATCATAGAGACTGCCGCCCCCAGCTTGATAATTCACACGCACGTTCGTTTCCGGATCCTTCATATAAAATGTATGTGCAGATCGCATATAGGAAACTTCACCGATTTCTCCGGATGCTATAATCTCTTTTACGCGCTCATGCTGCGGATGAAAATGATACATAAATGCTTCCATAAAAATAACATCTTGTTCCTCACAAACCGCTTGCATCTCCTCGAATTCAGCAGCATTTACCGCTGCAGGCTTTTCGCAAAGGATATGCTTCCCTTTTTTGGCAGCTGTAATCACCCATTCTTTATGTAAATGATTTGGTAACGGAATATAAACCGCATCAATATCTGGATCATCGAGTAATTTTTCATAGCTGTCATAAACTTTTTCTATGGAAAATTTATCGGCTACTGCTTTTGCCTTTTCGGTCCCGCTGCTGCTGGCAATTGCTGTAACTTCCACATTTGTCGCTCGCTTAAATGCAGGAATCAGTTCCTTTTGCGCGATGCCTGCTGTGCTTAAAATTCCCCAGTTTACTTTTTTCACGTTTACCCCTCCAATTGTTTTTAAACTACTTGAAACTCACCTCATCAAGTCTACATTTTACTTGTAAAAAATAAAATATCTTTTGCTGTTTCATACCACGCCTTAGCCATAAGCATATTCCCTGTACTGTTCATATGCACACCATCTGTAGTTAGGGCATATCCATTATTTGCTTCCAAGTAACCCAAAAAAGCCAGATGGGTGGGCACCAAATGTGCATCATATTTTTCCGCCATGGCATTGACGATTTCTACATACGGTTTTAATTTTTGGTTTCCGATCGATTCAAGGTTTTCTTCAATAATTGTAGGCTCCATTAAAACGATATCCGCACTTGTATTGCCGCTTACCCGCCGCAACAAATCATCATAAATGCTTTCAAATTCTTCCGGATGAATTTGTTGCATTGCCGGATTTTTAAGCTGGTTCCATACATCATTAATTCCAATCGATACAGAGACAATATCCGGGTTCAAATCGATCACATCTCTTTGCCGCCTGGCTTTAATGTCATCAATCCGATTACCGCTAATCCCTTTGTTGATAACTTCAAAATCACTAGCCGGATAGGTTGTTATAAAATAATCATAAAGCAACCTAACATAACCGGTACCCAGTGCTTCCGGATCTTCAAATTTCCCCGATTCCGTAATACTGTCACCGATAAAAACAATGCGCACCTGACAACACCTCCATAGAAATATTCAGTTATTATCTATTTTAGCATAATTGGCTGGAAAGATCGCCAAGTCACTGCGCAGTATACCCTCCATCCAGCAACACGGCCTGTCCTGTAACCCCTTTCGCTTTATCACTCGCCAAAAACATCATATAATCCGCAATTTCTTCCACTTCAATCAATCGCTTTTGCGGTACGAGTGGATAAATCACTTCTTCCAGCACTTTTTCCACGGCAACTCCCCGATTCTTCGCCAAATCCTCCATTTGATTTCTTACAAGCGGCGTATCCACATATCCCGGGCAAAGCGCGTTCACCGTGATTCCGTCCTCTGCTCCTTCTAAAGCAGCAACTTTTGTCAGACCAATGACACCATGTTTCGCACTATTATATCCGGCCTTCCCTTCAAATCCAATGACACCATTAATTGAAGACATATTGATAATACGTCCGAATTTTTGTTTTTTCATCACAGGAAAAGCATATTTAATGCCTAAAAATGGCGCAGTAAGCATGATTGACAAAAGTTGCTCGTACTTTTCTTTAGGAAAATCTTCTATGCTTGCAACATGCTGCATGCCGGCGTTATTGATTAAAACGTCTAATCTCCCGTACTCAGCAACCGTACTTTCAATCGCCTTTTTTATATCCGCTTCATTCGTCACATCACACTTTACTCCCCGTACGGCAAAACCTTCTTCGTGCAATGTTTGGGCGGCTTTCTGAACACCTTCCTCATTAATATCTGTTAAAATGACTTTCGCACCGGCTTGAGCAAATGCCTTTCCTAATGCATAGCCGATCCCGCTCGCCGCACCGGTAATGAGCGTTACTTTATTTTTGACCATGATATTCCCCACCTCTGATTTGTATTGATGTATATCTATTCTACACGTTCACTATTTTATTCTACATCTTTTTCATGCCACAATAAGCAGAAAACCCACTAGCTGCACCTTCTTTTTTCTCACAGAACTTCCGATTGTCCCCTTGAAAAAAACTAGCCATATGTTTCTCCTATCTTTCATCTATTGCCAGGCTAATTCTATCCTTCATAATGTATGAAGTCGAACCATTATTTTAAGAAATCCAAAAACCCTTCTTGTTCTTATTAGAAAGATCAAAAAGGGTTTTTCTCGTGTCATTAATTCACTCAATTAATAATCGTTAGATGTTTTTATGATGGAAACAACATGAACACATTCAAAATTTTCTTCAGCTGTTTCGTATGGTTTTGAAAATGTCTTTTCGTAGAGAGCGAGCTGTATTTATTTCTTCCTTCCGATGCTACTGTTATCTGCGTAAGATCCAGGAGAACTCTCCTCTTGCTCCCCCTGCATACTTTATATTACCTTTCGTATATTAAAAAACTTGGTTAATAGCCAAGGACCTTGCGGAAAGTCTAAACCAATTTGCCAGGCTCCAGTCCCGAGAAGCTGATATTCCCTAACAAGCAAAAACTTTTCGGCTATACTTCGGGCATCCTCAAACCAAATGATATGGTTTTGGCCTTGTTCATCAACGTAGTAAAAATATGGTGACTTATATTCTTCGGAGTAATGGATAGGGGAATCCTGACTCATGGCAATATTAACTGCATTTTGATTGGAAATTGCCTGCGATAATACGCCGGGGTTGTATGGAAGTGCCCAGTCGTATCCATAAAATGGAACCCCAAGAATGACTTTCCTACGATCCATCCTTTCCAATGCAAATTCAATAGTATTTCTCACCTCATTGATCGGTGCAACAGGACCCGGTTCACTTGCCATATGGTGCCAGTCGTAAGCCATGATAAACATAAAATCCACTACAGCCCCTATTGCCCCGTAATCATATCCTAGAAGCCACGGGATACCTTCACTCGTTTTAGGAGGCACTGCTACGGTTAGTAGTAGTCCAGCAGCGTGAAGTTGCTCACCTAACTCACTTAAAAAGGTAGAAAATATATCGCGATCTTCCGAAAAGTTGCCTTCAAAATCAATATTTACGCCTGCATAGCCTTTTGTGATGACTAAGGAATAAATATTGTTAATCAAATTTTGTCTTGTGGAAGGATTGTTTAATGTTGCGCTTGTCAATTCGTGACTAAACCCTGTCGCTGTCAAATTCGTAATGGTCGCTAAAGGAACGGATCTTCTATTCCAGGCTGCTTCTATTACTTCGGCGTCGTCTAATTGGCTGAGAGAACCATCCGTATTAAAGTGGTATTCGAAAGAAGAATAATAGGTCGTATAAGGGGAAAAGTCATTAATTAAAGCTTGATCAATTGGTGTTCCCGTAACATAGAAATAACTGAACGTTGAAGCCGCGTAATCCGGAAGTTCGGGTAGAACGATTCTCATTCCCGGTTGTAAAAAAGTTGGGTTTAGGTTGGGGTTTGCAGCAACTAACATATCTGTAGATACATAAGCCATTTGCGCAATCGAATAGAAACTGTCCCCTGGCTGAACAATGTAAATGTTCGTATTCATCAACAATGCTTGACCGGGAACGACATTCGTTTCATCTAGACCATTAACAAGTCGAATCACATTTACTGATATATCATACTTTTGACTAATCGAATACAAAGAATCACCAGATTTAACTGTATAAACAAACAATATAATTCCTCTTTTCTCTACATTTTAGAGGGCCCTCAATGTCAAAAAATCATTAGGCCTTCTAATCAATATATTGAAGTCCAAAATGTTTTGTTACCGGAAGCAGAAGAGCAGTTCACAACAGTTGACAGAAGGCAGGAGGTCTTTGGTGTAAATGAAGCATAAAGGTAGTAAAGGAACATCTGAAAGTCCTAAGTAATTTAAAAATACAATTTTGCATATCAAAAAACCACACGAATGAGCTAATCCTCACCCGTGTGGTTTTTACTTTTCATCAAACCTTACTCCACGTCCACTATTCCTTCTTCATTCCTCACAACGTCATTTCGCCGTACCTAGAACGAAATGGCTAAGAATTTTTCCGCTTTATGACGGATACCATTCGCATATTTCGTTAGTGCTACAAAAATTAAAGTGTTTAACAAATAGTCGAAATAAGGTATACTATAAATAGATAGCAATATAATAATAAAAGACTGATCGATGCTGTTAACATCGATCAGCCTAAGTGTAACAGCCCTTCAAAGGGGCAGCTCACAGAATAGAGTGAAAAATAACCTACCCTAAATGCTTGCGAGGCTTATATAGGGGTGGTTATTTTTTTTGATCAAATGACAATACAGCTACAATTAAAGAACTAAATGATATAGTCACAATTAATGCTTCAAATACTGTCATTCTCTCACCCCCTTTCTTTTAAAGATGATAAAAGGGAGTGAGCCACCACCTATGAAAGCCCTTATTACACTAATCCTATTATAACAAAGATCCCTATATAACAGGAGTTTTTATATTTTTTCGAAAATAATTACCTATGATTGTCTAATTGTACTGTTACGACCTGTAGCTCATAAAAGCAGGGTTCCACTTATGTTACAGACATGATTTTGAAAGTAGATGACTTGTGAATAAATACGGGATTATTAATTATTTTAACGAAAACAAAGCACACGAATGGTTTCCCCACCCGTGCGCTTTTCATCTCATCTACAGAAACTTATTCCACGTCCACTATTCCTTCTTCATTCCTCACAACGTCACCTTGCTTCTCAATTATAAGCTTTTCATCTTCACCCAAGTTCGTAAAGACAATCGGTGTGATCGTTGCTTTGGCATTTTTTTCAATATAATCCAGATCTGCTTGCATGAGAGGTTGTCCTGCTTTGACAGTGTCCCCTTCTTCTACAAACGTTTCAAAGCCTTCTCCTTCCAATTTCACC
>DATGTS010000086.1:0-17228 GCA_035301745.1 Candidatus Avamphibacillus sp. | reverse complement strand
GTTCGTCATACAGAATATGGCACGAATCTATTGCATCAATTTGTGTTTGATGTATGTAAGTGTGACGGTAACTGGACAATCGAACATGTTGTCGAATTGGAAGTAGAAAAAATCCGCGAGAAAGTGGGCGACCGGAAAGTTTTATGTGCCCTAAGCGGAGGTGTCGATTCATCTGTCGTAGCAGCATTGATCCATAAAGCGATTGGTGATCAGCTCACATGTATCTTTGTGGATCATGGTTTACTCCGGAAAAATGAAGCGGATGAAGTGATGAAACTTTTCGAAGACGATTTTCATATGAATATCATAAAAATCGATGCCCAAGACCGATTTTTATCTAAGTTGCAAGGTGTCGATGATCCAGAGCAAAAACGTAAAATCATCGGCAATGAATTTATCTATGTGTTTGATGATGAGGCAGCAAAATTAAAGGATATTGATTTCCTCGCCCAAGGGACATTGTATACAGATATTATCGAGAGTGGAACAGATACAGCCCAAACGATCAAATCGCATCATAATGTTGGCGGACTGCCGGAAGACATGGACTTTGAATTAATTGAACCATTAAATGCTTTATTTAAGGATGAAGTTCGTGCATTAGGTACGGAGTTAGGGATGCCGGACCACATTGTCTGGCGTCAACCATTCCCAGGACCGGGACTTGCTATCCGGGTGTTAGGCGAAGTAACAGAAGAGAAATTGGAAATTGTTCGTGAATCCGATGCAATTTTACGTGAAGAAATTGCTGCGGCCGGCTTAGAGCGTGACATTTGGCAATATTTCACTGTACTTCCTAATATTCGCAGTGTCGGTGTGATGGGTGATTCGAGGACTTATGATTACACCATCGGCATCCGTGCAGTTACTTCTGTTGACGGTATGACTTCTGATTGGGCGCGGATTCCATGGGACGTTTTAGAAAAAATATCCACACGGATCGTAAACGATGTAGAACATATTAATCGTGTTGTGTATGACGTGACGAGCAAACCGCCGGCGACTATTGAGTGGGAGTAATTCACTAAGAGTATTTGAAGTGAAAACGTTGATTAGAAATGAATAGGTTCTCCGCCAAGATTCCGCCAGAGTAAACGGAGAAGAATGAGGGATATTGTGTAAAAGCAGTATCTCTTCTTTATTGTTTATTTGTTTAAAAGTAGATGTTTATTAAGGTTTTTCATACATGTGCGATTAGAAAATGAAAGGAGAAATTAAAAAGTAGTTCCATTTATAAATGTCTTTTGAAAGTATATCTCCGCCAAAAAGATATTTTTAACTTTAGAGTGGTAAAAGTTGAAATATAACATTATGTATGCTGATCTATCGTAGCAATATCGATAAAATAAAGAACGAGGTGTGTCACAAGATATCAAATAAGATAAAACGCAAAAAAAGTGCAATCATAGTCAAGTATATTGTATGTACTAAATCAGACACATTTTTTCAAAAAAATTAATTTTAAATATCAATATTCAAAATTAAGTCATTCAAACTAGAACATCTTTTCTATTTTAATATCCAGTATGATGAAGTGAGTACATTTCATTGTATAAAAATAGTATAATATAATAAATTAGATTTGATGACTTAGAAATTTTTAAAATGAGAAATTAAAGAAGGGTTGATATTAGTGTATGATTGCTCAAAAGAATTTAACAAATTTTACCGGACAAAAGTTGTACTTCCAGAAAAAGAAAAAAATGAACTAAGAAAAAAACGCAAACTGAATATAAAGAGATTAAAAGACGGCTTATTAGAATATAACGAAGAAAAGAGAAAAGAATATAAAATTGCAGAGGAAAGAATTCAAGGTAGCATGGCCATGCACACTATTACCCAAAATGACGAAAGTGACTATGATATAGATGTCGGTATAGTATTTGAATTAGACAACCTGAATGCTTTAGGACCTCTTGCTACTAGAAATATGGTGGCAGATGCACTAGAAAGAAAAACTAAACAATTTGCAGAAGAACCAGATGTAAAAACAAGTTGTGTTCGTTTGAAGTATACTTCAACAGGTTATCATGTAGATTTTGCAGTGTTCAAAAGATATAAAGAGTATTCATCGGACGATGAGTATACTTATGAACATGCTGGATCTGAATGGTCAGTTAGACATATAAAAGCGCTAGAAGAATGGTTTAACGATGAAATAAAGAATATGGGAAATGATTTAAGGAAAGTTATAAGACTATCTAAGATGTTTTGTAAATCAAGAGATTCATGGAAAAATATGCCGAGTGGTTTAATTCAGACCATTTTATCTAATGAAAAACTTGCTACAACCTACTCACGATTGGATGAAATATTCTATTATACAATGAAAGCTATTGTGGATCGTTTAAGTTTTTATTTGGAGGTTGAAGCTCCAGTTGACAATGGAAGAGCGTTGGTAACACGTGAAGTAGACTACCAAAGAATGAGAAATTGGAAAAGTCGTCTTGAATCCAATCTACAAAATTTAGAGGTATTATTTGATGCAGAATGTACTTATAAAGATGCTATAAATGCTTGGAGGACATTCTTTAATCATTCTTATTGGGGGGAATTGGAATTATCAGCTATAAGTAAAAGATTCAGCGAGAATAAATTACAAGATTTTAATGATACTGAAGAATTTATTGAAGATTTATATCCTATTTATGAACAATACGATGTAACAATTGATTGCAAAGTATCAGGTAATGGGTTTTCGTCAATGCCGATTTTAGAATATCTAGATAAATTTACACCAATTCTAAAAAAATTTATACCATATAACTTTTCTGTGAAATGTAGAGTTGGAAGAACCAACTGTCCGTCATATGATAAAATTTTATGGAAAGTGTTAAATGTAGGGGCTGAAGCTGAGCGACGTAATGATATTCGTGGTCAAATTCAAGATAGAGGTAAAGAAATAACGGAGAATTCAAAATTTCTTGGAGAACATTATATTGAATGTTATTTGATAAAGAATGGCGTATGTGTGGCTATCGGACATGTAGATGTTCCAATTGGGGGAGGTTGATTTTGGGAGAATATAATTACAAAACAAAAATATTGAAAATGCTATCTTTACTGTTTATTTCTATTATATGTGTATCGAGTATAATTTATTTTGAAACAAATTCGAATTCAATAGGATCAATTTTAGGAAGTTTATTTGCAGGATTATTACTTCCATATCTTTTTTCAAGCATTGTTGATTTAAGTGATAATAAGAATTGGAAATCCTCTCAGCGTAAATTAAAAAGAGCTGGTTTGCTACAAAAAGAGACGCTTATTAGAATTTCATTTGCATACTTATTTAGAATCAAAATTGACGGGCGGTATTTTTTAGTACAGAATACTAGAACAAAAAAGTATCAGCCAGTCGGCGGAGCGTATAAATTTAATGAAAAAGAAGCAAACTATTTAGCTGAATATATTCCAGTTGAAAGTGATGATCGCATTCCAGTAGATAAAATTACGAAACAAGATTACAGATTATTGGTTAAGAGTAAAGACTTAAGAAGATTTGTTAAAAGATTTGATAAAACACCATCTAGAGAGAATATAACTGATCTTAGCAGAGAATTTGCTGAAGAGCTATTTACAACAAATATTTTAGATAAAAATACATTTGGCGCTTTATCATACAGGTATTGTGGAAGGCATATGACAAATGTTGAGTATGGTAATGTGTTTAATCATTATGAATTACTTTTAGCAGATATTATTGAAGTTCAATTGACAACTAAACAAGAAGACTTATTCAGAAAGCTCATGGAGAAAGATTGTAACAAATATCATTTTGCACAATCTAATGAAATCAAATCATATGGTGTTGTTGGATATGGAACTGATAAACTTACAGATGATATCGCTAACCACACCCCTAAAATTCTAAGTGAAAACACAGATAAATTAATAATGAGAAACAAACACAAAGAAATAATCACGGTTCAAATGTAGTGGATAATGGAAACTATCAAAATAATTCCTGTTTTAGAAGAAAGCAATCAATACAAAACTTGACTAAATATAAAAATGAATACGTGAAAAAATGACACTTCAAAAATGAGGTGTCTATTTTTTTACTTAATTTAGAAAGGATGTGAACCAATGAAAAGAAGAAAACAACGCATTAAAGGTCGGTCACCACCGACTTGAAGCATTTTAAAAACAAGATTGATTCAACCATAAAAAAGAAGGGGACGAAAACCTATGGAATTAAAACATGTCATTCCAAACATGGAAAAAACGTTTGGTAATTTAGAATATGCTGGTGAAGGTAAGGTGGAACAACGCCGAATTAATGGCGCATGACAACATTGTCACGAAGTTATAATTTGTATTCCGATATTCAACGTGCGGATGATATTGAGGTAATTTTGCCACAAGAAGCAGGAGAGAAATTCTTTGAACATGAGGAAAAGGTAAAATTAGTCAATGCAAGAATTACCGCAGAAGGTTATAAAATTGGTGGTCGTGGTTTTACAAAATACATTTTACATGCTGACGACATGGTTAAAGCATAAGGAGGAAAAAAGATGAGATTAGCACAAGGAATCGTGATTGATAAAGAAAAGACATTCGGACTATTAAAGTTTTCGTCATTACGTCGGGAAGTGTTTCTGCAAAATGAGGATGGAACGGTATCATCTGAAGTAAAAGAACGCACATACGATTTAAAGTCTCGTGAACAAGGGCGTATGATCCAAGTGAGTATTCCTGCTTCTGTTCCATTAAAAGACTTTGATTATAATGGCAGAAGTGGAACTGATTAATCCTGTTGCAGATACAGTCGCAAATGCAACATTTCGTGGTGCGGATGTGGATTGGTATATCAAGGCGGATGACTTAATTTTAAAAGGGAAAACAGCGACACCAAGCACTAACAATCAAAAATCCACACCTAACAAAGATAAATAATGAAATTTTACCGAAGAAGAGGGAAGCGAATCCGACCAAGTGACGCCTCTCTCTTTTTTCAATTTATTTTCTTTGGATTGTTTGGTGTATGGCGCGTTTTCTTTATCCCTTTTCATGTGAAATTTTTGATTTCAAGAACGTGGGAACTAGATTCATTTCAAACTTATTTTGTAAGTATGTATGGATTAACTTCATTAGTAGTTAGTTTGGTAATGGTGGCAATATGTGCTTTTGTTTATTATCGGTATCGTTATAATCATATAAAACAGATGATGCATCGACAAAAGCTAGCAAAGATGATTTTAGAAAATCAGTGGTATGAAACAAAACAAGTTACGAAAGAAGGTTTTTCAAAGATATACCTTCTAGTAAGGCGAAGGAAAAAATTAGTCATTTTCCCAAGATGTATTATCGGTATGAAAAAGGCATGATTCATATTCAAGTAGAAATTACACTTGGCAAATATCAAGAGCCGCTTTTAAATTTGGAAAAGAAATTAGAAAGTGGTTTGTACTGTGAATTGGTATCAAAAGAATTACATGATTCCTATATTGAGTACATCCTGTTCTTTTACTTATAAACGAGTAAGGGAGGTGCTTTTTTGCGTTGAAAATAGTTGAGGTGTTAAAGGAATTTGAATTCGAGCAGAGCGTACAAGGACTGTCGAAAAAGTATATCGCATGGCGTATGAACGAACGGAAAACATTCACCATTGATGAGCTATTTATCGATGATGTAACGGAAGTAACACAACGTCATATCAAATTGTTTATCCGATATAGGCAACGCCTGAGACGTGAAAAGAATATCACGATTTGGCGATGTCAAAAGTATTCTCTAATTTCCTGGTTGAGATGGACGTTATCAGAAAAGCAGATAATCCAGCGGCTGATATAAAGAACCTTATTGAGATAGGAAGGTGTACATGCCCGTTAAATGATATATCGATTAAATTAATTTAATAAGGAAGGTAATCGAACTGTTAGAAAAAAGAATTAAATTTTACACTCCAAAGTCGCAGAATACGGAGCAATTCACGTCACCAAACGCAGAAATAGCTATAGATATGATCGACTAATGCAATAGAAGACACGATTGAACGAATTAGCGACCAAGAACAATGAGGGAATAAACATTTTGAAGTTTTACTCCTCATTTTTGGGGTGCGTTTCCTAAAAGTGAATGGAATTCAGGAGAGATTGACTAATTAGGGGTTGCTTTATCCTAATATATTGCTATAATGAGTTTATTGGAGTTATTCTCCGGTATTCACATTTTAATTGGAGTAAAATTCTATTGGATGTTTAAGTGTATAGCTCATAAGTGATTTCAAGGGTAAGGGGGCAAGTGGTATTAAATTAGCTTAGAGATGAAACCAGAGTCTATTAAGACGTTATTCGAATGATTGACAACACCACTTCTTTAGAATGAAGCACAGGAGCACTGGTAGCGACATGAGGTGAAGTGGTTGGAATTAGAACGATGTCTGTTACAGAAAATAGTAATGAATTTAAAAGGAACAAGGTTGCTCGGAGTTAGTTTAGTAAAATTATCACTTTAACTTTAAAGGTTATGACCAGAAACAGGTCAATTAATAAATCTTTAAGACCGTGGTTGAACCCAATCTATCAAGTTAGTATTTATAAATGAAAGCGATTAATATGTAATTTTAAAAAACCTAAAAAGGAAGGGATAATAATGAATATTAAAGTTGGAGTCATAGGTATGGGACAAATGGGAAATTATCATGCTGAAATCTATCAAAACATACCATCAGTCGATCTCGTAGCCATTTGTGAATATAGCGATGAAAGACGGAAAGAAATGCAAGAAAAATTTGGAGTGACAGCTTATAAAGATTATGACGAAATGCTCGTCAATCCAGAAATTGATGCGGTTAGTATTGTATTACCTGATAATATCCATCGCGAAGCCGTTGAATTGGCTGTTGAAAATAATAAACATATTTTGCTTGAAAAGCCGTTAGCGAAAACGCTAGAAGACGGTAAAGCTTTATATGACATCACGAAAGATTACGATAAAGTCTTTACGGTTGGATTTTTACTCAGGTTTGATCCACGATTTAATATGGTTAAACAATCTCTTGATAGTGGTGAATTAGGAGATATTATTCATCTGTATTGTAGAAGAAATAGTCCAATTACTGGTCCTAAGCGATATATTGGAGCTTCAGATTTGAGTATGCATGTTATGATTCATGATATTGACTACATCAACTGGTATATGGGAAGTGAACCTGTCAAAGTATTTGCGAAAGGCAGGAGTGTTCTATTAAAAGAACATGGCATGCAGGATGTCATTTATGCGATTCTTACTTATGAGAATGGAGCGATTGCTTGTTTAGAGGCCTGCTGGGTTTTACCAGAAAATTCACCGACAAGTATAGACGATAAATTAGAACTAGTGGGTACAAATGGGGTTGCTTACGTGGATTCAAGTGATAATGGGGTGCGTTTTGTAAGTGATAAACGCATTGAATATCCAGATTCAAGGCATTGGTATTATACAAATGGCCAAGTATCGGGTGCACTAGCAGAGGAGTTAATGGCATTTGTGAACAATATTAAGCATAATACGAAATCAATTATCACGCCTAAAGAGTCTTACGATTCGTTAAGAGTGGTTGATGCCATTGAAAGGTCTCTTGAAGAAGGTAAAGAGGTTGATTTGAAAGAATAAGTTTCGTGGAGTCGTTAGTAAAAATAGGGCGTTGATGCTATCGGTGGAAAAAAGACTTACTTCGTGATCGTGACAAGAATTAGTTTCTTATACTCACGAGTTTTAATAGCCACAGTGGAACTCTATAATGGTTGGGGAGGAATTCAGTGTTCTCAATGAAGGTTTAACATCTAAGGATGAGACAGCTTAGTGGTTTCTAAGTTTAAAAAAGCCTCTTTTCTTTATAAGGCCTTAAATTATGAATGGACATAAGCACAAAATAAACTGATCAAAGCGTTCCTTTCTTGCAATAGATTTTATAGAGTCTAACGTGATGCCACGGAGCGATAAGGCCGTTAGAAATGAATCATTCAAGTGGCTAAGCTTGGGTTACATTTTACAACAATCATAAAACAAAATGAAAGGCGGATAGGGCATACATGATAAAGGCGGTAATATTTGATTTTGATGGTTTGATATTAGATACAGAAACAGCTTGGTATAATGCATACAAAAAGGTTTTACAGGATGAATATCAATTTGAATTGAAGCTGGATGATTTTGTGAAATGTGTCGGAGCAGATGATCAGGTCCTTTTTGAGCTTTTAGAAGAGAGACTTGGTGACAGGCTTGTTCGTTCCAAAATCAAAGAAAAGGCAGTGGAGATACACACAAAGAGCGTCGAAGAATTGAGTATGAGAGAAGGTGTGCTTGATTATTTGAAAAGTGCGAAGGAACTTGGCTTGAAAATTGCAATTTGTACAAGTTCCACGCGTGCGTGGATTGAGAAGCACTTAACGAATCTAAACCTTTATTTTTATTTTGATTATTTCGTGACTCAAGATGATGTCGAAAAAATTAAGCCTGATCCAGAGTTGTTTCAGAAAACAATTGAAGTTCTTGATGTTCAACCGAATGAAGCCATTGTTTTTGAAGACTCGTTAAATGGATTAATTTCTGCTCAACGGGCCAATATCCCCGTTGTTTTAGTTCCAAATCCTGTGACAGAACATTTACCGTTTATCGATTACTTTCTTCGAGTTGATTCAATGGAAAGAATGAGCTTACAAGCTATCCTTGAGCAGGCTAAATTAACTTTATAAGAAGGATTGTCTTCATAAACAATGACAGAAATAGCTAGAGGATCATCGATATGATGAGAGTTATAGAGGAGTGAAGTTGCCTTGTTAAATCAATTAAAAGGTGGTTTAGTTGTATCATGTCAAGCGTTAGAAGAGGAGCCCTTACATGGTTCAGAACATATGGTAGCTATGGCTAAAGCTGCCGTGGAAGGTGGATCCGTGGGTATCCGTGCAAATGGTTTTTCTGATATTAAAGCGATTAAAGAGGTTATACCTCTGCCGGTGATTGGGATTTTGAAAAAAGATTACCCGGGTTACGATGTCTTTATAACCCCAACAAAAGAAGACGCCAAGCTTGTTGTTGAGGCAGGGGCAGATATCATTGCTGTTGATGCCACCCACTCTAGCCGCCCCGAAAAATTAGCTGAGGTTGTTCACTATATCCAGTATGAGTTAAAACGACCTGTGATGGCTGATATTGCAACCTTTGCGGAAGGGGAATATGCCGAAAGTATTGGCTGTGATTTTATAGGAACGACCTTGTCTGGCTATACAGTGGACACGACACATCGTGAACGGCCTGATTTTGATTTGGTAAAACAGCTTGTAAATGAATTGAATACACCGATTATTGCTGAAGGTAATGTGGAAACACCTGAGCAAGCTAAAAAGTTATTAGACTTCGGGGCTGATTTTATAGTGGTGGGCGGTGCCATTACACGGCCACAGTTAATAACGAAAACGTTTGTGAAAGGCATGAGGTAACTTATGAATAAAATCTTTGGTATAGACATAGGAGGTACAAAATGTGTAATAGCCCAGATCCAAGAGGATGGTGTCATTCTTAAACGAGAAAGAATAGCCACCCACTCGTCGGAACAGGGAGAATATATTCTGGATCGAATTATAGAGGTTATACGGGCTATGGATGTTCCGGTCCAAAACACGTTGGGCATCGGGGTTGGTTCTGCTGGGCAAATCAGTCGAGATGGACGTGTTCTGTCTGCAACGGACACGTTCCAAAATTGGCAGGGACTCAATATTCAGGAGTATTTGGAAAATAAACTAGCCCTTCCTGTCAAAGTTATTAATGATGTCCAAGCGATGGCGTTAGGTGAGATGACATTTGGTGCGGCAAAGGGAGCAAAGGATATGATTTGCTTGGCGCTTGGTACAGGTGTTGGGGGCGGAATTATTAATGAGGGGCAGCTCTATCGAGGGCATCTTGGAGCGGCTGGCGAATTTGGCCACTTTATACTTATACCAGATGGGTTACCATGCCCATGTGGAAGCAGAGGTTGTGTAGAAGCTTATCTATCAGGAAAGGCACTCGAACGAGCTTATGCTAAAAAGGCTAACACAGAACTGAGCGGTACAGAAATATTTTCTTTATCTGAACTAGGGGATGTGACAGCGCAAAAAGTAGTGAAGGAATATCTGCATTATTTAATTGTGACGATCAAATCATTGACTGCCATCTTTAACCCGGAAATGCTGGTTATTGGCGGGGGCGTAAGCCAGTCATTAGTTGGTTTCTCCACTAAGCTTACGACTGAAGTAAGAGAAGAAGTGATGGCAGTAAACAAAGGCATCGAAGTAAAAATTTCGGAACTTGAATCTGACGCCATGGTTTTGGGAGCAGCTAGTCAATTTATGAAGTGAATGGTCGGGAAATGTATATAAAGCTTTTAATAAGTGCCGGCTTTTTTATGAGAAAGTTTTCTATCAATACGAGTTGCTCTAGTTTTGAAGCGTATAAGTAAGCACAATGAGCAACCTGCCATCTAATATATTTGAAAAGTCGGAATTGAAGAATTGAATTGTGTGTGTTTATTTGAAAGATGAGTTTAAAGATAATTATCAAAGGAGGCGTTAGAATATGGGCAAAACAGGCGGAGTACGTTCGCGTGTTCAAAAATTCGGAAGTAATTTAAGTAGTATGGTGATTCCTAACTTAGGCGCTTTTATTGCTTGGGGGATTCTAACAGCTATTGCCATTCCTACGGATATAGAATTATTCACCAATTTTGTGTCACCGATGCTCACTTATTTATTACCCTTATTAATTGCTTTTGCTGGTGGACGTATGCTCCATGACTTTCGTGGTGGGGTGGTTGGTGCCACCGCTGCAATGGGAGTCATTGTTGCCGCAGATATTCCTATGTTTATTGGAGCTATGATCATGGGTCCTCTTGGCGGTTGGATGATAAAGAAGTTTGATGAGAGAGTAGGAGGGAAGATTCCTGCAGGTTTTGAGCTCTTAGTAAATAACTTTTCCGCTGGGATTATTGGGGCAATCTTGGGGTTAATTGGCTCATTAGGAGTAGGGCCATTTGTTGTGGGCCTAACAACCTTTTTAGAAGCTGGAGTTAGCCTTATGATTAGCTGGGGAGTATTGCCTCTTGTAAGTCTATTTATCGAACCGGCTAAAATTCTATTTTTGAATAATGCAATCAGTCAAGGTATTTTAGCGCCGATTGCAAGTGGTCAGGTAGCAGAACATGGCAAGTCAATTCTCTTTTTATTAGAAGCGAATCCAGGACCAGGTTTTGGAATCTTATTAGCATACATGGTATTTGGTAAAGGGGCATCAAAGGCCTCGGCGTACGGGGCAGGTGTAATCCAATTTATCGGTGGAATTCACGAAATATATTTCCCATACGTGTTAATGAAACCGCTATTATTAGTAGCTGCTATTTTAGGTGGAATGACTGGAATTTTTACCTTGGTTCAATTTGATGCTGGGTTAGTGAGCATTGCTTCACCAGGTAGTATTATTCCAATTATGCTATTAACGGCTTCAGACAGTTATCTTGGTACGATTCTTAGTGTTCTTCTGGCGACGATTGTTTCTTTCGTTGTTGCTTCAGTTATCCTGAAGTTTGACAAAAAGGAAGAAGGCGATTTAATGGAAGCAAGTAAGAAGATGGAAGCATCGAAAGGGAAGAAGAGTCGGGCTACAGCTGCTCTAGAAAGAGAAATGAGGAAAGGTGAAGAAGGTGCTTCTTTCCCTAATCCAGAAACTATCGAACATATTATCTTTGCATGTGACGCTGGACTTGGATCGAGTGCCATGGGAGCAACGATGATCCGTAATAAGCTAAAAGATGCTGGAATTAAATCTATTTCAGTTACCAATATAGCCATTAGCAATCTACCAACGGACGCTCAAATCATTATTACTCATAAAGATTTGACCGAAAGAGCGAAAGAAAAGCAACCGAATGCTTATCATGTATCTGTCGATAACTTTTTAAATAGCCCGGAATATGATCGAGTTGTTGACACCATTGTGGCACACTCAAACGAAAGCAGTGAACCAGAAACCACATTGAATGATGAATCGACTACGTCTAGTCATTTAACAGCTGAAAGTATTGTTATTGGTGGGAAGGCTACCTCGAAGCATGAATCTATCGTCGAGGCGGCTGATATCTTAATAACTCATGGGTATGTTCATAAATCATATAAGGAAAAAATGTTTGAACGTGAAGAGTCGGTGTCGACCTTTATGGGGAATGGCTTAGCGATACCACATGGAACAGATGAAGCTAAAGACGATGTAATCCAATCTGGAATTAGTATCATTACTTATGATCAACCGATTTCTTGGGATGGTAATGATGTTAATCTAGTTATTGGGATTGCTGGAAAGGGTGACGAACATTTAACATTGATTTCTTCCATTGCCACTGTTTGTGCAGATGAAGAAAATGTTAAACAAATTGTAAAGTCTGAGACACCTGAAGAAGTGATGTCCTATTTCTCTACTGAAAGTTTTCAAAAGTGACCTTCATATAAAAAAGATGACACACTGAAGAATTAAAAGGAAAAATATGAACCAAAGCATTTTCGGTTAAGCGTGATTGATGAAAATGCTTTGTTTTTTGTTAATTTAATATATTAGCCTTGATGGGGAATAGACATATGACATTTAAGGTTTCGGGATATTGTCTAAGAATTCTATTTTAACCTTTAAATTTAACAACAAAAGGAAGCTGTTAACATAGGTGTGCTACAATGGTTATTATGAAATCGATGCAGATGGGAGTAATAAAATGAAGTATTTAAGTATGATTGACTCATGTTATTCAGATTTAACCAAGTCGGAGAAAAAAATAGCCGATTATATTAAAAAAGTAGGGAAAGAAATTATATATCAGTCTATTCAGGAAGTTACTCAATCTGTCAAAGTTGGGGATGCTACCGTAATTCGATTTTGTCGTAAAATTGGATTTGATGGCTTTCAGAATTTAAAACTTCAAATTGCTATTGATGATTTATCAGAGCAACCCTTAACATTCGAATCTTATATAGATGATATTCAAAATAACTTTAAGTATTCCATAGACAACACAGTTTCTATGATAGATGAAAAAGATTTAAATCAGGTGATTGAGCTTATCGAAAATGCAAATAGAGTTTATGTTTTTGGCACGGGTGCAAGTGGTTTATCCGCACTTGAATTACAAGTCAGTTTTTTAAGGGTTGGTAAGAATGTTAAGGCTGTGGTTGATACTCATTTTCAAGCGATGGAGGCGTCTGTACTAACTGAACAAGATCTCATCATTGTTTTAAGTCACTCCGGGAGAACGAGTGATATTTATGATGCTGTGTCCATAGCGAAAAAAAACAATGCGACTGCGATAACTATTACAAATAACAAATTGTCTCCTATTGCTAAACTATCAGATGTCGTTTTAAGTACAGCCATGAAAAAAACCTTAATTGATGGGGGAACGCTCTCTGCAAAGGTCTCTCAATTATTAGTAATCGATATATTAACGACAGGGTATGCACTGAGGAATAAGGAACAGTCAAATGAATTGAAGCAGAGAATAGCGGAATCTATTTTACATAAGTCTATGAACTAAATGTCTTGTTGTAAAAGCCAGGTTATTTCATGTCGTAAGCGCTGCTTCCTCTACTTGGTCATAGGTATTCAAGTTTTTTAATAAGATGGCTAGTGTCTGAGAGGTTATCCTTCTTAACCTCTCTTAAGCTTTTGCTGTCAATTTGTAGATCAGCCGATAAATCAGAATGTCTCCTACAATGACGGTGGAAAATAAACCACAGCCATTGGAAAGAGACTCCGTAAAAGGGACGTACAAATCAACAAGGAAGAAAGTTTACTTCTGCTTTAAAAGCTTATAAAGAATTAGTACGGGTTAACAATGAATACCATCAAGCAAATAGCTATGGGAATTACCACATGAAATATTGAGCTCCGCTCTTTGTGTATAGAAGATGTACAACGTTATCGAACCTGGTTACATTCCAATAAAGGATTCGGATTCTCTCAAGCATATGCAAGTTTGGTATTTGGTATGTTTCGCAAAAGGTGAAGGCAATCGCCAAAGGACTTAGACATTCGCATGCATCTTATCTCATTAATGAATTTAACGTTTCTGTTTTGATTCTATCAAAGCGTATGGGTCATTCCAGTCCAGAGATTACGTTAAAGCACTATTCTCATATGTGGTCAGGGGTAGATGAACTGATTGCGTAAGACTTCAAGCGTCATTGGATATTATTGCTGGTAAATGGAATCCATCTATTATTTCATCTTATAAACAATGAGAAATTACGTTTTAGTGAATTGCAAGAGGCTATGCCAGGAGTCACTAAAAAAATGTTAACATCCCAATTAAGAGAGTTAGAATATGATAATATTGTGCATCGTGAAATCTATCCAGAAATACCTCCAAAAGTGGAATATTCATTGACTGAGTATGGTCATGGATTCAAACCATTATTAATTTCGATGAGAAGTTGGGGGAGAGAGCATCTACAACATTTAGAGAACTGGTATGGGAACGACGAAGAAGCGGAAGCATAAGATGCTTTGACATATTAGACAGGTAAACAGCAGTACGAGGAGTTTCGTATCATAACTTGATGCGAAATTCCTCTGTTAAATTAGATCTAACCATTTGAATGTGATATAATAAAAGTAATCTAAAATGTTTTCTAGGGTTCCGCAACCATATTGTTGGTCTGGTCCGAGAGAAAACGCACAGTCATGCTGTGTCACGGAAGGATAAAAGCCTGGGAGATAACTGTTAAAACAGTTTCTCTTAGGCTTTTTTATTTTGTTTTTATGTTGATACTAAAATAGGAGGTAATTTCAGATGAGTATACACTGGATTAAATTAATTGTTGCAGCCGTTTTAGAAGTTTTTTGGGTAATTGGATTAACTCATGCATATGACTTTTGGACCTGGACTGTTACAGTTATTCTGATTATCGCAAGTAATTATTTAATGATATCCGTAGCACAAGTGCTTCCCGCTGGAACAGTTTACACTGTTTTTGTGGGATTAGGTGCAGGAGGTACGGTTATTGCAGAAATTTTATTCTTTGGAGAACCATTCAGGTGGGCGAAGATTTTCCTAATCGCAGTACTCTTATCAGGAGTTATAGGGTTAAAATTAGTTACAGATAATGAAAGTGATGAGGTTGCGGAAGGGGGAAGATCGTAATGGCTTGGTTTATTTTAATTATAGCAGGTTTATTCGAGACGTTTGCTGTTGCAATGATTAATCAATTGTCTATAAAACGTAATTGGCAAACAGTTGTTTTAATAATTTTTGGGCTTGGATCAGCTCTTGGTCTTCTGAGTTATTCCTTGCAAACGATTCCGATGGGAACAGGGTATGCGATTTGGACAGGCATTAGTGTTGTAGGCAGTTCCTTAATTGGAATGATTTATTTTGGAGAGTCAAAAGATTGGAAGAGAATGCTCTTTGTAACTATGATATTATGTTCTGCAATCGGATTAAAACTTATTTCATAGATCAACATTTTAATGCTTAATTACTTTATAAATGCAAATTAGGTTTTAACTTTTCCAGAATCGCCCCCTTTAATAAGGATCAGCGCTAATTTTTCCTTTAAAGATCCATATTGTGGAATAACGTATTGCGAAAACGGCTTAATATTGAAATAATTATTAGAGTGATCGAAGCAAGTTAATTGAATGAGAAGGGAGGAACTTATGAAAAATCCAATAAGTATTCATTTGCTTGCTTCTGTTAGTATCTTTCTCATTATCTTAGGGCAAGGGTTACAAAGTTGGAGAGAATTCTCCTCAGTTAGGCAGTGGCTAACTGGGATACTTGTTTTTATCTGGCTGGTACATTTATGTAAAACTTTTATACTTTTATATAAAAACCGCTATTTACACTAATGAAGTGGGACGATGGCTTACAAGGGGGCATTTAAAATGGTAGCTATCATTACCATTCTAATTGCTATTCTAATTTTAGATCAATTTATCAATCGAAAGCTAGTAACAAAATTGGGTATAGAAGAGTCTGAATTGGGTAAAAAGTACGTAAATAAACTACATAAATATGGCGAAAGAATACTCTATTGGACTAGTTTTATTGTGATGATTATAGAAATAAATGAATTCCTAAATCTTAGAATATTGATTTTTGTTGGTATGACTGCTGTGTTCGCTTTTCGTACCATTATGAAATGGATTTTTATAAGAGAAAGTAAAACCTACCTTTTAAGTGCTATAACTTGTGTCTTATTCATTTTAGGGTCGGTTATTTATGGGGTAGCAGATTACTTTAATTTTATTTAAGCAATCGGACGCGAAGGCAGAAAAAATCTGTTCCGTAAAAGGGCCAGAGTGCAAAAGTATATGTGAAAGGTGGCATTTTTATTATGTCATATGATCAGAATAGAAATGATAACAATGCAATTAGTATATCGACAAGAAAAAAGGCAAGAATCTTCGCAATAATTATTTGCGTAACGATTTTCACGAGTGGTGTCATTCAAAAGTTAATTGAAAAGCTGTTTTAATATAAAAGAGCTGAAATACCATTCACGGGTCATTATGTTGAATAAAATTATTGAAGATACTTTGTAGAGCTAAGTCTATTTAACAGTGTTTATCCGAATCTAAACGGAAAATAAGTTAAAATTGATATAGTTCCTTACCAAAATTCTTATCAACTTATTTTTTCGATAGGGATTGTTTTGTTGCATTAATCACTTTTGCTTGTACAGGCGGGGCAAGGAGCGCTTATATATGATAAAATAGTAGAGTCTCTAAATTTATACCCGAGAAAAACTTCGACAACCGACTTAGGAGTGGAACAAGCTTGAATAAAAAGGACATTGCTGATTTTCGTAAACAATTTAAAGTTAATAATGATCTATTAGAAATACATGACATCTTTAATGTGTACATTATGAAGGAATCGAGTGACATCTACCACCATCAAAGTGTCCCATTTGAATTACTTGAAGATGAGCAAAAAGAGTTATTTATGGCCAACTTTAAAAAAGTATTGACAGGTCAGTTAGATGAGAAATTATTTGAATTAAAGTTCCAGCGTGATGTAGAAGATAACAGCCAGCTCATTTTACATCAGGGGTTATTAAGTAATGATATAGAGGAATGGTCTAGCCAGATGCTGCGTCTGGTTGAAAAAATGCTTAAAGACAAACAATATGAAATGGATATCGTTATCACCTTTATTCGCGGAGAATATAGGAAGCCGATGAAACGCAGCAATGCAGAAACGGAAGAAAATGCACGAGATGCAG
>DATGTS010000085.1:0-3596 GCA_035301745.1 Candidatus Avamphibacillus sp. | reverse complement strand
CTTTTCCAATTGACTTTGTTGCATCTTATCCACTCCTTTTCCGTAATAGAAAGAAATATATTCAAGCAACCTTCATACCTTTATTGTAGCATGAACGAAAGAACAGAACATAAAGAAGTGTTTGCTTTTTAGGAGTAATTTGGTTCAAAGTTTATCCCCCGTTAACTGGCAGTAAGCCCCCCACTTCAAAATTTAAGAGAAACAAAAAAGATAAGTGGGGGTCAACTGAAAGTCAAATGTCTGATTCTGCTCGGGCCTGCTCAGGGTGCAGGTCACATAGGCGTTGCAACGCAAAGTTGCGTACTTAGCTTATGTTCCTCTTCATCAGTGGGGGATGAAGGAAAACCCCCAAAGATTGAAGTTTCGTTTTATGGATTGATGTACATAAAATAAGTGTTGACATTCAATCCAATTTGATTCATAATCAATTATAGATATTGAAGGTCTTTAATTGTTTTATTAGGGAGGAGAATAATGAAGTACTCAAAAGCGACCAATTATGCTTTACACATTATGGTTTATTTAACTTTAATGCCAAAGGGACAAGCTGTTGGGGTAGAACAGTTAGCTAAAATGCAAAACCTCTCACCAACATATCTTTCGAAAATTTTAACAAAACTTGTTAAAGCGGGACTGCTTGAATCAACGCCTGGTGTTAATGGCGGATATAGTATTGCAGGAAATCCGCAAAATATTTCTTTTTTAGATGTTATCCATGCAATTGAAGGTAAAACACCTCTATTCAATTGCTCATTGGAACATGGGGAATTTACAAATGAAGGTTGTTTAATTGAAAATGTGATGGCGGAAGCAGAACAAAAAATGAATGATGAGCTAAGCAGCATATCGATCTGTAATATTGCTGAACAAAAGCAATCAGAAAAGCATAAAGAAATCTAATAACAGTCCATTTGTATATCCAATTACAGATATTATTAGTCTTTAATATATTTGATTAAAAGGAGAAAGTGAAAGTTTATGAAAAAACGAGAATGTAATGCGAACAAAATGAAAAAATTAGCGAAAAAAATTGAATTCCTTGATGATCCTCAAAGAAGAGGGGATATACCACCAGAAAAGCTATTGAAAATGCTTCCTGTTAAGAACACGGATAGTATGTTAGATTTAGGTGCAGGTACAGGCTATTTTACAATTCCTTTTGCTAAAACCGTTGAAGGCCCCGTTTATGCATTGGATATGGATTCAAATATGTTAGAGGTTATAAGTTCCAAGGCAAAAGAAGAAAACATGCAAAATGTTAAACCTGTTCAAGGTAGAGCTAATGAAATTCCATTATCTGATCACTCAGTTGACTTTGTTCTTGCTTCATTGGTTCTGCATGAAGTCAAACAGTTATCTGATTCATTACAGCAAATTAAACGCGTGCTTAAAGATGATGGATATTTTGTATGTGTTGAACTGGAAAAGGAAGATAATCCGGCACACAATCATCCGAGAATCTCTTCTTCCATTATGGAACAGGAAATTGTGAATGCAGGGTTGAAGGTAACACAGAAATTAAATCCTGCAGAAGGTATATATATAATTATTGCAAGGAAATAATTATCGAAGAACCTTGTGATGGATTTAATAATTGTGATATTCAGAGGAAATAATAGTATATTTTTCTAATAATCAACCGGAGGCCTTTATCTTTGTTATACAAGGTTCCGGTATTTTTGTATGGTCGTAATGATTATTTTTATGAAGCTAGTATCATGTGTCCATATCTTTGTACAGAAGTATAAATAGTCTAAAGATGAATGAAAAAATTACAAATACGGAAAGAAAATGAAAATCTATGTCGAATGGTGTCTTATAAGGGTACAAAAAAAAGGAGTGAGATAGATTTTATCAAAACAAATAAACCGGGTTAAAAAAATTGCTTTTTTAGGTCTCTTTATGCTGTTTATCGTTATGGCGGGGGTAATGATACCTACCGATTCAGTAGAAGCGGCGGATGTTCGTATTTTCATAGATCCTGGTCATGGTGGCTCAGATCCTGGAGCAGCGGCAAATGGCTTAGAGGAAAAGAATGTAACATTGGATATCGCATTGAAAACGAGAGATATGCTGAATGAACAGTACGGGGGGCATACTATTAAACTATCCCGCACGACAGATGTCACGCGATCTTTAGCCGAGCGAACGAATATGGCCAATAACTGGGGTGCAAACTTTTTTATGTCCATACATATTAATTCAAGTCGTGCCACAGGATTTGAATCTTATACGTTTGATGGTAACTATGCAGACAAAGAAAGAACCAATGCAATCCGCAGCAGTATCCATAATGAAATTGTGCGACAAACAGGCTTTATAGATCGAGGAAAGAAAGAAGAAAATTTTCATGTTCTTAGGGAATCTAGCGCGCCGGCAATTTTAACCGAGAACGGATTTATTGATAATGCAAATGATGCAAGTAATTTAAAAGATACGGCGTTCATAAATAAAATTGCCCAAGGTCATGCAGACGGAATCGCAAAGGCACTTGGATTGCCAGCAAAGTAAGCCTTTACAAAGGAAATAGATAATATATTTTCTAGAAATTTAGCCGGGAATGTAGTAGTTCTCGGCTTTGAATAAACTATCAATCTAAAAATCCAATTATTGCAAGTTTCCTTTTAATTCGAGGAATGATTCGGTATAATCGGACTAATTGGAGAGTAAAGTAATGCTGCTCTGAAAAAATAAAACAAGGGCAAGTTACAATGGGAGAAATGAAATGGATAAATTACAAATCTCTAAACAGGAACCTTATGATTTTTACTCTTATAGTAGGGGGATTAGATTGAAGTTATTCATGGATATATTATTTTTTATTGTCATCGCGTACTTAGGCTATAAGTTTATTCAGGTTCTGATAAAGATGAAGCAAAAAGTTATTTTACCCACAACAAATGAAGAACGTGCAGCTATTAGAAAAATACCTGGAAAGATAATAGATTTCCCGACATATTCTAAGCAAAAAGTCGCGATAATTATCTATTCTTTCATGCTTTTATTTGTAATTGCTATTTTTGTGTTCGGAATATTATCACATAATTTCGGATGGTCATTTTATTTATTGTTTTTTCTGCCATTATCCTATTCTTATAACCTTTTAAATCTATTTGCAATCGTAGAGGGAGGCTTGTTAAGCGGAAGTCGATTTATTCCTTGGAACAAAATAAAATCTTTTCATTTTGTCCCTATTGATATAAACCATAAATATTATGGCTATACAAAAGAGGTAAATGGAGGTTATGAATTGAAAGTGAAAGCAAAGTTATTTTCCACAAGCTGTATTATTACATCGGCTGAAATGAAAGAAAAGTTGAGCAATGTATTAACTGAGCATGCCAAAGTGAATGAAGAAGAGTCGGGAGTACAAGAACCGAGGTGAAAAACAAAAAGATTAAAGAAAAATACAGCACCCCTCAAATTATAATTGCCATTATGAATGTTCTAAAAACCAAGGATCCGAATACATTGTTAAGGATGGAAATTTGGGGAGGTATTGTCATGAACAATGAATACAAACATTACATTGAACAAATTTTAAGTACTTGGGAAAAGGAGCAAAGAGAAGGTGCCTTTAAAATAATCAAAAAATA
>DATGTS010000084.1:0-12834 GCA_035301745.1 Candidatus Avamphibacillus sp. | reverse complement strand
CCACCAACATAAAGTAAAATCAAGGCTACCGCAGACTGAGCAATCCCCCAAACAACTTTCACACTATTTGGTGGAATGAGCGATCCATTAGTTGATTGCATTCCTAAAACAAATGTCGCTGAATCCGCGGATGTAATAAAGTAGGATGCAATTAGTAACATCGCAATGACGGATAACAGTAAGGAAAGTGGCAACTGATCAAACATATTGAATAAGACTAGTTCTGTGGCATATTGACTTATATCAACTCCACTGTCCTGTACATTTCCTGCTGTTGTTCCAAACACGGCATACCAGACAGCTACAAAAAGAGTCGGTATAATTAAAACACCTGTCATAAAGGAACGAATCGTTCTTCCTCGGGATATACGTGCAATGAACATCCCTACAAACGGCGCCCATGAGATCCACCATGCCCAGTAGAAAATTGTCCAAGCATCAAGCCAGCCACGATTATCTCCTTCAAGTGGTGCCGTTCGGAAACTCATTTTTAATAAATCTTGAATATACAAACCAAATGTTTCTGTAAACATATTTAAAATTAGCAAGGTCGGACCGACGATTAATACGATAATTAGAAGAATCACCGATAACACCATGTTTGTATTGGATAAATACTTAATTCCTTTACTTAGGCCAGTCCAAGCTGACACTAAAAATAGGATTGTGACCACAGTGATGATAAAAAACTGTGCTGTAAAACCAATTTCAATGCCAAATAGATGGTTTAAACCACCATTAATTTGAACAGCCCCAAAACCTAGAGACGTTGCGACACCGAATACAGTGGCAAAAACAGCAAGAACATCAATGATTACACCAAAAGGCCCGTTCATTTTATCTCCAAAAATTGGTTTTAAGGTTGCAGAAATAAGTCCAGGCTCATCTTTACGAAATTGGAAAAAAGCAAGTGCGAGTGCAATCATTCCATACATCGCCCAAACATGTAGTCCCCAGTGAAAATAAGCAGAAGTAAGTCCTTCTTTAAATGCATCTGCTGAACCTAGCTCTGAAGACGGAGCGTCAAGAACATAGTGTGATAACGGTTCTGCGGCTCCATAAAAAACAAGACCGATTCCCATTCCAGCTGCAAATAACATGGCAATCCATGACGGCGTTGAAAAATCTGGTCTCTCATGATCTTTCCCAAGTCGAATTTTTCCATATGGACTAACCGCAACAATAATCGATAAGATAACTGTCGCTGACATAAGCAACATATAATACCAACCAAATGACGTTGCAACAAAATCCTTAATGGTTGTCGTTATGCTCTCAAATTTTTCAGGAAAAAGCCCCCCAAAAACAACGGCAATAATAACTAAAACTAATGTGATGTAAAAAACTTTGGATATACTCTTCATATTTCCTCCTAATTTATTTGACGTTTAATACCATACTTAATAATTCCGAACATTTCAAGTAGATACGCTTAGCAATTTTCTGAATAGTACTTGGTTATTTTTTTATAAACTCTATGAGGAAAGGGGGAAATCTAGACTTTCCATTTGACTTATAAATGATTCAAATTGATTCTAAAGTCCCTCATTTGCTTTTTTAGTCACTTTTGTACTATATCTTCATAACTATTTCTATTGTATGCTATATAATGTACTAATACTCTTTTTGACTTAAGAGCAGTGCACTATTGACCGAAAAGGAGGAGATTGAATGTATTGTTCAAGCTGTGGGAAGAAGCAGGATGAAGCAGGGAATTTTTGTAGTTCTTGCGGGCAATCTCTAGCACCATTCCAAAAACATCAAGAAAATCAAAATCCAATTCAAAACCATGATGAAGCCGCTGCTGCAAATGCAGAAATGTTAACAGCAGATTCAAAAGTGAACAGTGAACTTGATGAAGATTTATTAACTTTTGTGGATAAAAACCAAGAATATTATCAGCGTAAATGGGAGCAAGGAGATGGAAAACAAAAGGGAATTTCTTTTAATATTGCTGCCTTCTTTCTTACATTTTTTTGGCTTGGTTTTAGAAGGATGTACTTATATGCTCTCATCATTAGCTTAATATTTTTAGGACTTGATTATATTTCTTATATTGTTTTAGATACAGCTTTATCCACAGAAATCAATCGTTATATAGGAATTGCTTTAAGTGTTTTTCTTGGCTTATATGGAAATCAGCTTTATAAAAAACACGCTGAAAAGAAGATTCAAAAGATCGAGGACATTCATGGAGATTCACCATTGAAGGAACAGGTATTACAGGAAAAAGGAGGGCGCAGATGGTATGGTCCTATTTTTGCATTATTGATTTTTCTTCTTGTTTACTTCATACCCTCTGTTCTCATATTGGAGCAGCACTTCACGAAAGAGTACCCAATTGAAACAGTAAAATATACCGAGTTTTATGACTATCCGGGTACAACGGTAGATGTTTTATTTCACTCCACACTTGATAATGGGAAGTGGGAGCTTGTCGAGGAAGGACCAGAATATAATATCATTGCCTTTCATGGCGTTCAGGTTGATGACGGATTCGAACAAGATGTTTCCATTCATTTTTATAATGAAGTAGGATCAAGTGAATCAGAGGTTTTATTTGTAGCTATCGGTGGGGATGAATTAGATGTTTTTGAATCAAATGCTTTTCTCGATTCACTATTTGAAGAACATGAGGAAATTGAAAAGTAAAACTTTATTCTGTGGGGGGGTTCGTTCTTCCCCCACAGGATAAAAGAGTTTAAGGCTAAGAACGCCATGACAGGCGATTGTAACGTTTTTCCACAGCACTTGTTTATAGCTTATCTACAATTTTCCAAGCTTTTCAGCAACCACTTTTTAAACGCTTGTTCATCAAGGTCAAGGGCCACTTTGGCATTTGGCCTTTTTTCAAGATGATCATTTAAATCAACTACAGTACACCCTGCCGTTAGTGTACCGTTCGTTTCAATGTCAACGAACGTGTCCACCGTTTGATACATCTCAGGTTCGAGAAGATATCCAATAGCCGTACAATCATACATCGACAAACCAGAATCAATCACATCTCCGCGATAATGTGTTAATAAATGATAAACCATATTCCCTGTTTCATTCATTTCTTTTATTCGTAAACTATCTTCCGGAAAAATACGGGCACGTTTCCCAATATCAAGCCCAAGCATCACAATCGGAATTTCACTTCCAAAGACAATTTTTGCCGCTTCTGGATCGGCTAATATATTAAACTCCGCCATAGGACTGGCATTTCCACGTCCTGCAGAACCACCCATTAAAACAATCTCCTCTATGTGGTGGCACACTTCAGGAAAAGTTCGAATCAACAAGGCGATATTCGTTAATGGTCCAATGGGAACGAGTGTTATCTTCTCCTTACTTTCCATAATTTCTCTATGCATTACGTTTACGGCATGCTCTTTCGTAAGCAGATGCTGATCAGGTTCAGGAAAAGTAAATCCATCTAAACCTGATTCCCCGTGAACCTGGCTTGCATTTATTGATTCCCTTAACAATGGCCTGGTTGCTCCAGCTGAAACAGCAACTTCCTTATTAAAAAATTCCAGTAATTTTAAAGCATTAACCGTCGTTTTATCTAAACTAACGTTTCCGTGAACTGTTGTAATCTGTCTTACATCTAATTTTTCACTATGTAACGCAATCGCAAGTGCAACCGCATCATCAATTCCTGGATCTGTATCAATAATTATTGGCTTTTTTTCCATCTTGATCACACTTTCTAATTTGTATTTTTTCTTAAAAAATAATCCACTTCACTTCTTGTTGGCATGCCACCTTGTGCTCCAAGTTTTGTAATGGATAAAGCGGCTGAAGCATTAGCAAATTTTACTGCTTCTTCAAGCGGTTTTCCAGCTGCAAGCTCAACTGCTAAAGCCCCGTTAAACGTATCCCCTGCTCCTGTTGTATCCTTAACAGGAACCTTATGGGAGTCTACCGTTTTTTCACCATCTTTCCAAAACTGAACCCCTTTTTCTCCCTTCGTTACAATCATTTTTTCCCGAACGGAGTCAAATGAAGCCATCTTTGACATGGCTAAAAGTTCAATTTCATTTGGAGTAAAATAGGTTGCTCCTTGTAGTAAGTTTTCAGGCATTGTGTGAAAAGGTGCTGGATTAACGATGACTGGAATGTGATGTTCATCAGCTACATTTACAACATATTCGATCGTCTCCATTGGTATTTCAAATTGGAGTAAAATAATATCACTATTTAGAATAATTTCGAGTTTACTTTCAATGTAATCTTGGGTCACTTCCTTATTTGCACCTGCAGCGACAATAATACGATTGTCATTTTCAGATAAAATGATTGTCGCGATTCCTGTGGAGATGTCCCCAAAAGCTTCAATACCGTTACTCAGGACCCCTTCCTTCTCAAAATGTGTTCGCAATGTCCTTCCAAAAGCATCATCTCCAACCGCGCCAATCATATAGACATCTGCGCCAAGTCTTGCAGCAGCGATTGCTTGGTTCGCTCCTTTTCCACCTGGATACGTCGCAAAGTCTTCTCCTAAAATTGTTTCACCTTGTTCAGGCATTTTTTTCGTTGTCGTTACCAAATCCATGTTAATACTTCCTACCACACAGACACGCGGTTGTTTTTTCATTTGGCTCCCTCTTTTTCATGTATTTTCAAGAATTATTTTTCCTACTACTATTATTTTAAAGGGGTTTTTTCGTATTGTCTATTTAGGAGTAATCAAAAAAATGATCAGAGCAATTAAAAAATGGGCCTAACTTCAAATAAAAGTTAAGCCCGTTAAATGGGAATGCTGTCGTTACTTATTACATATTTCGTCTCTTCAATTATATCTTAGTTTTCAGTTCTTGAATAACGACTTTTCTTAGAATGGTGGAACGCTTTTCGATTATGTTTTTTCCGTTCCATTACTTTCAATAACAGTTTGAACATCGGTGGCACGGCAAAAAAGATAAAAAAGGTACGAAATAGCTGATAGCCTGATACAATAGATAAATCAGCTTTTATTTCATGAGCAATGATACCCATCTGATCCATTCCACCTGGTGCAAGGCTAAGCAATGCTGTCGCCTTGGATACGCCGTGCAGCATAGTAAGCAATATACTAAGAAGAATGGAACCTCCCATAAGCAGTAAACCACTACCAATGGCTAAACTGAAAGCCCATTTTTTTCTCTGGATTTGAGCTGTATCTAATATCAAGCCGATATGTGTTCCAATCATAAGCTGGGCAAGACTTGTTAGTATCGTGGGTAACTGAGGACCATCAAGTCCAGTTAGTTGTAGGAGTGACGTTGCAATTACTGGCCCCAACAAATAAGCGGTCGGAAAACGAATTTTATTACCGACAACTGCAAATATGACACAGACCACTAGAAAAAATAGAAGGTTAGGAAATAATCCAACCGATTCCGTAACCTGCCAAAAAAACGTATTTTCTGCACCATGTTGTGCAAAAAAAGGAAGGAAAACTAAAATAGGAATCATAATGACGATGATCATCAAACGAATAGCTTGTATAAGCGTAACAGCGGCAAGATTAATGCCTTTCGTCTCTTCGGCCAACAAAATGATTTGTGTCATCCCACCTGGTATACTTCCCAGCAATGCCGACTGGAAATCCAATTTGGAAATCTTTGAGATGATTGACGCTATCCCTAAGGACAAGAGCATTAATAATAACGTCATCAAGAACATAGATGGTAGTTGTCCAGCCATTTCCTGTAAAGCAGCAGCGGTCATGGAAAGCCCGATTGTATAACCGACAAGGATCATTCCTGTATCCCTAAGATAATTTGGCCACACCACATCCCATTTGAAGATATTCTGCCCAATTGCCATGACAATCAGCGGACCAAGTAGCCATGGGACAGGAATATGCAGAAGTTGAAATATCGCACCACCGATAAGAGCCGCGATAAATGTGATAAACATTTTTTTGATGTACTTTAATGTAAAACGTTCCAATGAGATGCCTCATTTCCATAATGGTGCTATCCTCTTTTATTTTCCCGCTTTTATATCTTGATTATTCAATGACACGGATTTCAAACAGGATAATAAAATACCCCTTGTCTATTTAAAAAGGGGTATAATCACAAATTATTTACAAAATATCAATAGGATCTGTTCTTATCTTTAACGATTATTTATTTGGTTTGATTGTATAAATATACTAATATTTTTATTTTCATTATCACTATTTTCAGTTTCATGAATTGTCCAATTCGTAGAAAGCAGTTGCTTGATCACATTTAGTTCCTCTTCATTCACCTTCAAATCAGAAATCCCGTTCTCAAGGATTTCATAATCCTCTTCGGCCACTTTATCGAGTCTAAATTTCAACAAATTTTCCAGACCTTTAATCGTTAAAAATTTAACCTTATATCCATCGTTAATAATAGATTTAAATGCTGCTTCATCTTTTTTATACAAGCTAATTAATCCGTTAAAGTCAAATTTGGGATTGATGTCTTCCCATGAACGAATATCTTTTTGTGCTACTTTCTCTAGTAATTCATCATTTGGAATGCCGTTACTGCGCAATGTTTCAATTAAATAAGCTTCCATCAATGTTACTTTATGCAGGCTCATTATTTAACCCCTCCCCTATTTTTTCCTAGCATGTGTTTTTAATCCCGATTCCGATTGACAACCTCTACAGCACCTGTTGCGGAAATCACACTGCCAGTTATGAAATCGGAGTCTTCATCACATAAAAATGCAATGATTCTAGCGATATCTTCCCCAGTTCCAGGGCGTCCGATTGGCGTATTCTCATCATTCATTTTTCTTGCTTCTTGAATCGGTTTTTCTTTCATATCCCCTACAATATCTCCAGGGCTAACCATGTTGGCAGTAATCCCGTTTTCAGCTTCTTCAATTGCAATCGACTTCGTAAGTGAAACAAGGCCAACTTTTGCCGCACTAAAGGCAGAACGATAAATCCATCCAGGGGCTTGTTCTGCATCTTGAAAACCATAAGTAATTATTCTGCCAAACTTTTGCCTTCGCATGATTGGAATAACGAGTTTTGCAAAGTGAAAAACTGAACTTAAATTCCCCTCAATCATTGCCTGCCATTCTTCATCTTTATAATCAACTAATTTTTTTCGTTCGAATACATAAGGGCCTGCGTTATTTATCAAATAATCAATCCGTCCGAATTTCTCCATGGCTTGATTAACAATATGAACGATATCCTCTTTCTTTGTGATATCTCCTTGAACAAATTGAATTTGATCCATGTAAGGTTTCCATTCTTTTTTTAATGTTTCTATACGTAATTCATCACTTCTGTAATTAACCGTAACCGAGCAGCCTTTTTCAAGAAACTGTTCGGTAACCATTTTTCCAATTCCTTTAGAACCAGCTGTGATTACTGCATGTTTCATCGTATTCACCCACCGTTACATAAAATACTTTTCTTGCTGTTCAAAAGGAGGGTTAAATAAATATTCACCCTCCCTTTTAACGATCCATCAATGATAAAAATTCCATACGTCTCATTGGATCATCGGCAAAGACACCTCTTGTTGCGGTCGTCGTTGTGGTTGAGTCTGACTTCTTAACACCTCTACCACACATACACATATGCTTACCTTCCACGACAACCATCACCCCAAGTGGGTTAAGAACTTCTATCATTGCTTCAGTGATTTGATTCGTCAACCGTTCCTGTACTTGGAATCTTTTAGCATACCCGTCGACCATGCGACCAATTTTGGACAAGCCAGTGATTTTACCATTTGGGATATACGCCACATGTGCTTTTCCAAAAAATGGTGCAAAATGATGTTCACACATCGAATAAAATTCAATATCTTTGACCAAAATAATTTCATTATGATGGACAGCAAATACTTTTTCTAAATGTTCTTTTGGATCTTCAAGATATCCTTCTGTATATTCAAGAAATGCCTTGAGTACTCTATAAGGTGTTTCCTCAACCCCTTCACGCTCAGGGTCGTCTCCACATAGTGCAATCAAATTCTTAACACCTTCCATATAGTGTTCTGATTGCTTTATTTTTTCATCTGCGGATTCAGGCATTTTACCAAATCTTTCTAACAATAATTGAGATATTAATTCTTTATTTGTAGACATATTAACTTCTCCTATATATAAAGCTTTTTTTAAGCTAGTCATGTTGAAAATAGTTTTAATACATATATTAGGATATTCGATTTATTTCATTAAAGTCAAGACGATAGCTTAAAAGGTTGATGATTTTTGGATGGAGTATGATTTGAAATATTTGAAGCCCGGTGAAGATTGTGGAATGAAGGGCAATTCGCCGAAGAAGATGAATACTATTATGGAAAGCTCACGATGTGGTTAAAGACTTTGTGAGAGATTCATGGAACCCCTAAGAAGAGAATATCTCATCATTAGGGGGCTCATGTACTCGTCGTTCTAGAAGTAAACACCTTTACCGCGAGTAATCTTGAAAAAATCTTCATACATTATTTCGTAAAGGTTGCTTTAACTCGCTTTGACCGAATAAAGTAAGCAATCCAAATGATATTGACAATAACAGATAAAAACTCTTCACCATATCCGGAAATAAGATATATTAAATTTTCCGCGGATATAAGAACATAAAAAATAATCATCAATATCGGCAGAATTCGTTTTCTATTTATCCACATATAAATAATATACACTAAAAATAAAAGGGAAATAAGACTGAAAATATAAGTGGCTAACTCGACTCCCTCTAGTTGTAATGGGTTAACAAAAAAGACAATAACACCAAATCCAAGAAATGAGAAAAGCACATTAATTGCCGGAATAATTAACCAGCCTGCAACTATCGCGTATTTAAAATCTGTATTAAATTCATGGTTATTCTGATCTGTCATCATACCGTACCTCCTGTTTTCCTATGATATATCACGGTTTGTTAGTTTTTAAATCGGGATACTTCTTCCTTCCGTATCACATGATTTCTTAATCATTATATTCTATTTAACAACAATGACCAAATAATGTTTATTGAAAAGATAGTTTTGCTTATGTTCATTCATAAAGATGAGACTGCCAACCCCGAATACATGGTGTCTTAAGTTACTTTTTCCACCACTCGGGTTGGGACAGTCTCTTTTTAATAATCCATCGATCTACTCGTCTCTTCATCATCAGGACTTAATTTAGCATTTAACCTATCAATTTGTCTTAGACCTGCACTAATTAATACAAAAATGAATATCCATCCTATGAAAATTAAAATAATGTATTGTAAATAGAAGTTTTCATGTACAAAAATTGGCATATCCCAAGCAGCATGTAGAGCCATAGATACGATGAACAAGCGTAAAAATGTCCATGAGAAAATCTGATTTATCGTAATCTCATACCTACCTTTGACAAGGACTAATGCTGCTCCCGCAATAGCAGACCAAATCGTATGTGTACCAATTCCCGTCCAAGCACGCAACAAGGTAACGGAAATCATGCTTTGACTACCAAAAAAATCTGCCGCAAACGCATAACCAGTTGATTCAAATGCTGCAAATCCTGCCCCAATCGCTGCTCCAATTAATAAACCATTTAAAATATACTTCGGATTTATTTTATTAATAAAATAAATGATAATTGCTAGTTTACCAACCTCTTCTACAACACCAATAATAATAGCACTAGAAAAGGTTAAATCATATACAGGAAAAATTGAATGTAAAATTAGTGTCGCGGGGAATGAAGCAGCCCCTCCGACAAAAAACATGACCGCAATTTCATACAAACTTATATTTTGTGGTGCATTCATTTCCCAAAAAAATATGAGTAATGAAAACGGTACAGCAAATGATCCAATCACGATTAATCCTGGTAGAGCGAAAAAGTTTTGGAAAATATCATTAGCAATAAACAACAGAAAAAATGTCAATGCCAATGTTAAAAAGACTCTTGAAAACAACCATGGTTTTGGCCATGTCACTGGTATTTCACTTTCCTTAGGTGTAGTAAACGAAGTCCCTGAAATGAAAATTAATTCCGCTTCTTCTTTCGAATGTTTTTTAAATATATTCGAAAAGATATCTTTTATATCAAGGCGAACCTCTCCCTCTTCATCCACCGACGCATTTATTTTTCCAGTTGCATGATTAAACGAATTTTTCACATGATCCAAAAATCCTTTAGTGGAAGAAGTTTCTTTCTCTGTAAAGTATTTTTCATCATTGTACGCTTCATTCATTTGTATATTATTCTCACGAAAATCATGATCTGATACAGGCGAAGACTCGGCTGGAGCTATGGACGCCGCCGCATCGGAATATTGTTTTTCTACAGCAACGTTCATTTTTTGCTCAGGTGATATTTTTTCTTCTTGTTCCTGTTCTAAAGATAAACTTGAATTTAATATATCCTGCACTTCAAGGATCGTTTCTTTTTCTAAATTAGAACTTGCTTCTTTTTTCCCCTTTTCCGTCATTGGTGTTGTTTCATCTAACAACTTCTCTTGAGGATTGTCTTTTGTTTCCTGCTCTTTATTCAAATCCACGTTATATTTTCTCTGTAGCTCCTCAGGCACGGGTTCCCCGCAATATGTACAAAATTTAGCATTTTTATTTAAAAAGTGGCCACAATGTATACAGTACAAGTTCTCACGCCTTTCACACATGACATACTAACATTAATATATCATAACCATTCTATAAGAATGATAGATATTTGTAATTTATTTGAAGTGGAAATAATCATTCTGAAACCAAAACACTGGAACATAAATAAGTTTCAATATACGTTTTTACCGAGGACGAAGAAATCCAATCCATGTGACGTTTCCAATGCTACAGCAGCGCATAAGGGAACGTGGGAGCCTCCTAAGTGACATTTCAAACGCTAGAGCAACGCATAAGGGAACGTGGGAGCTTCCTAAGTGACATTTCAAACACTAGAGCAACGCATAAGGGAACGTGGGAGCCTCCTAAATGACATTTCAAACGCTAAAGCAGCGCATAAGGGAACGTGGGAGCTTCCTAAGTGACATTTCAAACGCTAGAGCAGCGCATAAGGGAAAGTGGGAGCCTACTAAATGACATTTCAAACGCTACAGCAGCGCATAAGGGAACGTGGAGGCTTTCAAATGCTTTTTATATTATTTTTAAGAAAATACAGTAAAAATAATTAACCGTTCATTGTAAAAATCTATTTTTGAAATTGTTTCCTTTAGAAAAGTTTTCAATCTAAATGAATCCTGTTCCATATGATGTTATAATCAAAGCATTAGTTTAAAAAAGGTGAACAATATGATTGAAGTATATACAGATGGAGCTTCGCGAGGTAATCCCGGTTTAAGCGGAGCAGGCATTTATATTAAAGCAAATGGAAAAACTTTCGAATATTCATTTCCACTTGGAACGCTCTCTAATCACGAAGCAGAATTCCATGCTGTTATGAAAGCATTGGATATTTGTAAAACATCTTTCCCAGGGGAAATTTTATCATTTCGCTCTGATTCCCAAATCGTTGTAGACTCGATTGAAAAAAATTATACAAAAAACAAACAATTTATACCGCTTCTTGAACAAATCAAACAAAAGGGAAACGTTTTCCCATACTTTTTCATTAAGTGGATCCCTAATAAAGATAATAAGCGGGCAGATGATTTGGCCAAAAAAGCCATTAATATGAATTAAAACACATAAGGTCCTGGAAATTCCCTTCCATACAGGAATGTTTCCAGGGCTTTTCAATATCCATGCTCACGTATCAATCAAAAAGCGAAAACTTGAAAAAGTGACATACAAAATTTCTCACATACAAAAAAATACAAAACCGGAAATAAGCGATACGAGCCATTTTCCGAAAGGTATTTTACTACCTTATAAACAATGAAGCAGACTTACACATCTTTCTCCATTTAAAAATCAAGATAAACTGAATCTACAACCGTGCGCTTAAATCTTTCGCCGGCTTTAGTTTTTCCCTCTACATCAATTGTGATATTGTACACTTCTCCTGAGTGATTGACGTTCAAATGCTGGGATAAACTCGCGTCACCAACGGCATGATATGTTTTTTTATTCGATGGATTATTTGACTGTGTTACCTGATACGTGGATGTTAATGAATCCACTTGAACTTGTGTTTGATCAACTTGTAGCTGATACGTTAACTCACTTTCTCCATGAGTGTAATCTACTCCACTCTTTATCAACTTTGTCGGGGCATCATAATCTGCAACAAGCAAGTAACCCGTATTTTCCTGTCCCTCCATTATTAAATTCCATTCACCTGATTCTGGTTTTTCTATTGTCATAAAGTAACTATGAGCACCTTTAAAAATACCTTCTTCATTTTTATAACTGGTCATTTCCACTGGAACATTTTCTCTGTTCGAATTCAGAAGTTGAAAACCGTCTACTTCTTCTGACGTCAATACTTGAAGTTTGATACTTTCTACGTTTTCTTCGACCGAAATAGAAATAGCTTCTTCATTCACTCCAAGTATTTCCCCACCATAAATCCACTGGGAGTTGAGTGGTGAAGTCTCCTCATCATCTTTCCAACTTTCCCATGGGGAAGACTTTATTCCATTATGATTCGTACCCATAAGGTAATTTTCAAATACAGAAAAAGTTTCTCCAGTTCGTATGGTTGTATGACTCCAGTCACTAATCGCTAATTCCTCTCCGCCAGGGAGTGCACTGCTTGCTATTGTCACTACCCCGTCGTTAGAGCCATACTGAGATAAATAGGTTCCACCAAACCAATTAGCAGAAAATACTATCCCCCAACTTGTGCCACCTAAAGTATAATAAGGAGTTGCATATGCAAGTGGCTCAGCATCCGTTTGGGAACGAAATGCCTCCATATTGCCCATTTGCATCGAGTACGTTCCATCCCCTTTGGCACCAATCAAGTCAGCAA